>JACRIA010000077.1 GCA_016215735.1 Candidatus Peregrinibacteria bacterium | reverse complement strand
TTTTTTGTCGCCTTTTCCGCCGATAATTGTTGTTTTATCTTTATCCGCAACAATTCTGTGCGCTTCGCCCAAATCGCTAAGTTCAACATTTTCAAGTTTAAGTCCGATCTCTTCACTGATAACGCGTCCGCCTGCTAATGCTGCGATATCTTTCAAATATTCTTTTCTTCTGTCGCCGAAAGCAGGCGCCTTAACAGCCAACGCGCTGAATGCACCGCGCAGTTTATTCAAAACAAGAGTCGCAAGCGCTTCGCCGTCAATATCTTCCGCAATAATCACAAGCTCTTTCTGACCTGACTGCACCAGTTTTTCAATTAACGGCAGAATTTCCTGAATCGAAGAAATTTTCTTGTCTGTAATTAAAATTTTCGGATTGCTGTATATGGCCTCCATTCGCGCCGGATCCGTAACAAAATACGGCGAAATGTAGCCATTATCAAACTGCATTCCTTCAACAACTTCTTTTTCAAGCCCCATTGTCTGCGATTCTTCAACTGTGATAACGCCGTCTTTGCCAACCATTTCCATAACTTCAGCGATTAATTTCCCAACTTCCGGATCCTGCGCTGAAATTGTCGCGACCTGCGAGATTTTTTCTTTTGATCCTTTGATTTGAACAGCCATTTTTTCAAGTTCATCACAAATTTTTCTTACTGCTTTTTCAATGCCGCGCTTCACGTGGATCGGATTCGCGCCTGCAGTAACATTGCGCAAACCTTCAGCAATCATTGCGTAAGCGAGCAATGTAGCGGTTGTGGTGCCGTCGCCCGCTACGTCATTTGTTTTTGTCGCTACTTCTTTAATCATTTGCGCGCCGATGTTTTCAAAAGGATCTGGCAGATCGATTTCTTTCGCGATTGTAACGCCGTCATTCGTAATCAGTGGTGCGCCGTATTTCTTGTCCAGTACTACATTGCGGCCTTTTGGACCGAGCGTAATCCGAACCGCATCAGTCAATTTTTTGACGCCGCGAAGAAGTTTCTGCCGCGCCTCATCGCTGAATGTAACTTGTTTAGCCATAGTTTTATTAGGTTAGATTATAAAGTTTTAAGTTTTAAGCTGTAGTTTTGAGCTTTGACTTTTGAGCTTTGCGTTATTCTTCAATCACCGCGAGCACATCCGACATATTCAAAATCAGAATCTCTTTGTTATCGATTTTCACTTCAGTCGGCCCGTATTTCGAAAATAAAATCATATCGCCGGCTTTAACGCCCATCGCCAGTCTTTTGCCATCGTCGGTAAGTTTGCCTGGCCCAACAGCAATTACTTTCCCTTTCTGCGGCCGCTCTTTTGAAGCTGTATCAGGAATAAAAAGTCCGCTCGCAGTCTTCTCTTCCTGCGGAACCGCTTCAACAATAATATGGTCGTCAGTCGGTTTAAGATGCGCCTTGTGTGTTTCTTTTGTCATAAATTAGCACTTTTATATAATGAGTGCTAAATTAATATAATTACTACCAGCGCAGCCGTCAAGAGAATTTTTCACTTACCCCGGCGCCGCTCTATATCGCGCAACAAGTTTATCTATTTTATATTTTTCTGAATTTTTGTCCGCCACACCTCTCACGCGCCACTCATTTGGCGCCAATTCTTCATTTTCAATTAAACCAAGATGTGCGAGCCTTTCATGCGCTTTGCAAAGCGGAACGAGGCTGCCAGGATTATGCTCATGTGTAAGGCTAAAACGGGCTGTATGGTGCAGAATTTCGTAAGGTTTTGTACAGCCCGGGAATGCACAAGTGCTGTTTGTGCGCGCCAATACATAGCGTTCGATCTTAATCGGCACATGTCTCGAATCGCTCTGCGTTGTTTCTGGTTTTTGCGCTTCCAGTTTTTCTTTATATAATTCTATAAATTTTTGCATTAGCTCGTCCCAATCTCCGCTGCCTTTTAATTTTTTTAGCTCATCCGCTGTGGCTGGATTTATTTCCATTTGGATTGTTTCTGTTTTTATCTCAGGAAATAAATTTTGATTTTGGTAATAATTTTTTGAAACGTTACAAAAACTATCAGCTTTTTTGAATTCTTTGACATACGTTTCAAGCGTATGAACGCTCATCTCGCGCACTTTTTCTGCCCAGAAACCTGCGGTTTCCACTGTCGCGATTGTTAAAACAGGCCTGATTGAATTAATTCCTTTTATTTCAGCAATTTTCTTTAACTCCGGCTTACCTTCCGCTTTTCTTAAAATCCACAATGCATTATCAACAGAATCTTTGCTCATTCCTGCTAATTTCGCGGCATATTCATAGATGCTTGAAAAACCACGTTTTTCCCAGATCCGCCGCTTTGCAATCTCCGGCAAAAGCATTTTGCATTTTTCTATCCACTCCCGCGCGTTTGCGCCATATTCCGTGAAGCGTTCGTGGAGGATTTTGTCGCTGGTTTTTGTTTCGGTTTTTACGTTGTTTTGCTCTGTGTTTTCCATAAAATTTTGTGTTATTGATTATAAAAATTTTGCCTCTACCAAGCCGAAAAATCAAGCTCAACCGACAAAATTAGCTTGCAAAAATCATAGGTGAGTATATATTCACCTTTGACAGTATAGCGCACGGCTGATAAGTTTTTTAGACCCTTAGCAGGCAACGAACACCGCGCTATTCCGCAAAAGCTTCAGCGCGCGTCTCCCTAATTACATTCACCTTCACAGGCCCAGGCGGACTGAAATCAGTCTCAATTTTCTTCGCAAGATTATGAGTAAGTTTAACTGCTTCCAAATCATCAATCTGCTCCGGCTCAACAAAAACCCTCACTTCACTCCCTGCCTGAACAGCATAAGATTTTTTCACTCCTTTAAAAGAAGCGCACATGCCTTCAAGCTCGCCCATTCTTTTTATATAAGAATCAAGGTTGTCTTTTGTGGCGCCTGGCCGTGAATTGGAAATAATATTCGCTGTCGAGACAATCATAGCCTCAAGACTAGAAGCTTCAGGCTCACCGTGATGCGATTCAAGCACATGGATAATCTCTTTTGATAAACCGAATTTTCTCGCAATTTCTGCACCGATTTTCGCGTGATGGCCCGGAACTTCATGATCAACTGCTTTTCCGATGTCATGCAAAAGCCCGCCTTTTTTTGCCAAATTTACATCAGCACCCAACTCTTCTGCCAAAAGCCCGCTCAAATATGAAACCTCTGTTGAGTGTTTCAGAACATTTTGTCCAAAAGCAACGCGGAAACGGAGCCGTCCCAGCAGTTTAACCAAATTCAAAGGCAAACCTGTTACGCCTGTTTCGTAAACAGCTTTTTCGCCAAAATCTTTAATCATCGTATTCACGTCTTCTTTAATTTTCAAAAATGTTTCTTCAATGCGCGCTGGATGGATTCTGCCGTCAGCGATCAATTTTTCAAGCGTGACTTTCGCGATGTATCTGCGAATCATATCAAAACCGGAAATAATAATCGAGCCCGGCGTATCATCAATAATCACGTCAATTCCTGTAATCTGCTCAAATGTATTGATATTGCGTCCTTCACGGCCGATAATTCTGCCTTTCATCTCATCGCTCGGCAAATCAACGATTGTAACAGTGGATTCTGCCGTAACTTCAGCAGCGTATCTTTGAATCGCGTTCGCGATAATATATTTTGATTTTTCAGACAGCTGTTTTTTCAATGCTTCTTCGGACTTTTTAATGTGGCTGACGATTATTTCTTTTGATTCTTCTTCGACTTTTTGAAGCAAAACTTCACGCGCTTCATCTTTATTCATTGCCGCGATTCTCTGCAATTCTTCTGACTGCGTGCGGTAAATACGGTCTATCTCTTCACGCAGACTTTTCAAGGACATTATTTTTTCTTCAAGACCAGTGCGGCTAGTTTCGTGCTTTTCAATTTTGTCATCGAGAATTTCTTCTTTTTTAACCAAACGCGCTTCGATTTTTTCAAGCTGTTCACGTTTAATCTGCTCTTCTTTTTTCAATTCCTGATGCATGCGAAAAGCCTCGTTCTGCGCCTCGCGCGAAATCGTATCAGCCTTGTGCTGGGCATCTTTGAGAATACGCTCCTGTTCAGCAATCAGCTGCGCTTCAGTTTTTGCAACTCGTTTGTGCCGGATAACATAGCCAACTCCTGCGCCGACAATCAAGCCTGCGGCAGCGAGAATAATTGTAAGTAATTCCATAATAATTTGATTAATTTTTATAATCTCGCGCGAATTGAAAATTGAACAGGTTTGCCTTCTAGATCAGAATCTTTGCAAATATATATAAAGGTGTCATTTGATTATTATTATCGCAATTCCCTGCTCTAATTTTTAGGCCTTTCGCTTCGCTCAAGGCCTGTACGAGATAAACGTTTCTGCGTTCAAAAGTAAGGATAGCAGAAAGGGGGACGGGGGTCAAATTGTGTCAGAAAAATTTAATCTTTTGTTTAGAAATTTGAAAGGTGCGATGACTTATTATTGCGCTACTTTAACCAATTTTCTATGAGAAAAATTTTAATCGCTCTCGCGCTCCTGTTCCAAATTCCGCTTGCACATGCGTATGTAGAATGTGTTTCAACGCCAACAGGCGGCGCTTCTACTGCGCTTGCAAACCTGTCCAACTCCGCTTCGCCGGAAATATTAATCAATGAAGTAAGCTTTAAGGACAAAACCGCTGATTTTATAGAACTGTATATAAAAGATGACAAAAATTCCGGACTCGGCGCGAGCATCAAGGATTTTTCAATCAAAGTGGATGGTACAGAAATCAAAAAAATCGCGAGTGATATTTTGCTAAAAACAAACGGATTTATTCTATTAACATTCAAATCAAGCGCAACTGACGAAGCCGCAGCAACTGATAATATTTTGAAACTTTATACAACGCGCGATGGCTTAGTTTCAACAACAAGTGTTATCGCGCTAAATTCGCCGGCTGCCTCAATCGCAGATGCCATCTGCTGGGATGATGGAACCCCAACTGAAACACAGCAGACAAAAATCACGGAAATCAAGAATGCTGGTGCGTGGACAGGCGCATGCGTTTCAAGCGCTGGAATCAAAGACAATGAATCAATCGGCCGCAATATTTCAAGTGATGATACAAATCAAACTTCAGATTGGTACACATTCGCAACCTCGACGCCTGCAGCAACAAATATTCAGCAAGTCCAGCCAGAACCGCCTCCAGCCGCACCAGTTCAAATTGTTATAAATGAATTTATGCCGGATCCAGAAGGCACGGACACTGGCAACGAATGGATAGAGCTTAAAAATCTCGGCGCTACAGCGGCAAATTTAATCGGCTATAAAATTGATGACAGCGACAGTGGCAGTTCAGCGTACACATTTCCAGATACTACTTTAGCAGCCGGAGAAGCAAAAGCGTTTTATTCAAGCGAAACAAAGATTGTTTTAAATAATGACACTGACCGCGTAAGATTATTCAACACAGCAGGCGCGCTTATTGACGAAATTCTGTACGAAAAACCGCTTTCAGGCCAATCTTTCAGCCGGGATTCTTCCGGCCAATGGAGCATAACAACAACGCCGACTCCAAACGCTTCCAATACTTTTTCAAACAGTGAAAATTCATCCGTCACATGCAATAAAATTTCATTAGCAAACGCGGTTGCTGGCGGCAGTGCTGGCAATAAAACCCCTATTGTTAAAACAGGCGCTGAAATCGCGCCAAACGAGGTATCAGAATACACGGACGAAGTTTCAATCACAGAAATTTTTCCAAATCCAGCTGGCACTGATACTGCTAAAGAATGGGTTGAAATTTATAATGAATCAAACAAAAAAATCAATCTTGGAAACTGGGAAATACAAACAGACAACAAAAGAAAATACGCTATAAAAGATAAAACTTTCATCTCAGCCAACGCATATCTAGCAGTAAATCTAAAAATTCCTCTGAAAAATAGCGGTGCACACATTTCGCTGATTGATCCAGAAGGAAATATTGTTGATGAAGTTGATTATCCACAAAGCCGCGAAAATCTGTCATACGCGAAAACTGTTTCCAACAACAGCACAGCGTGGGAATGGACAAAAGACATAACGCCAAGCAAAGAAAATCCAATTTATGAAACTTTCAGCGCGCAAATTACTGATGCAAGTTCCAAAAATCAATTCAGCGCTCTCAAAGACGATAAACGGATCACAATTTCCTATTCCGAAGAAACTTTGCCAGCAGCTCTTGCCGCGAATGTTTTACAAACCGGCGAAAATTTTTCAATAAAAGCGCGCGAAATAGGGGGCGGCGCGTACGAACTCCAATCAATCGAACCAGCGCAAATGAAAAATGGCTCAACTAGCAGCCAGCCGGAAAATAAACCTTCGTCAAATATCTATCTTGCTTTCGCGTTAGGAATAAGCATTGCTGCAACAATAGGAGCAATTTTATATATCAAGAAGAATGTCTAATCACCCATCACTATCCATTCCATCAAGCATCTTCGCGTATTCCATGCGATAGATCTCGATGAACATCATCGCGATTGTGAGGATAAGCGGACCATATAAAATACCAGGGAAGCCAAATGCCAAAAAACCTCCGAACACAACAAAGAAAACAAGAAGCGGATGCGCTTTAATGCCTCCCCGAATAACAAACACGCGCACAACATTGTCGATTGTAGAAACAACAAAAAGGCCCCAAAGCAGCAAAAATACGCCGCTGGAAGTATGGTCAGCGCCGATTAAAATAAGTCCTGCCGGAAACCAGATAATGGAACTTCCAATATAAGGCAGCATGGAAAAGAAACCAGCAAGCGTTCCCCACAGCGCCGCGTTTTGCACGCCCGCAATCCAGAAACCGATTCCAGCCATAAGACCCTGCGCGAGCGCTGTCGCGAAAATTCCATAGAAAATACTTTTTGTTGTTGCTGATAATTTTTTCACAAGAATTCTTTCATATTTCTGCGGAAGAGGCATCAAATGAATTATCATCTGCACTAAAGATTCGCCGTCTCTGAAAAAGAAAAACAAAGCAAAAAGAGTGACTATAAATTCAACAACAAGCGTTGTGGCGTTTTTAAGCATATCAGCGCTTTTTGAAACCAGAAGCGAACTGATACTTTTCGCGACATCAGTAATGCCGGATTTCAGATAAGCAGGGTCTAGTTTGATAATTGGCGCGAGTTTGATTTTCAATTGGTAAAGAAAACCTTTATCCGCCTGCAAAAGCGAATCCATGGCGCCTGATTGAACTTTCTGTTCAAGAAGACCATAAACACTCAATGTTTCATTCGCTAAAAACAATATAAAAACAACGATCGGCACAACCACAACTATAATTACAAGCAAACACATAAGCAGGGCTGAAATACTTTTTCTGCCGCCTAAAAAATTGCGCAAACGGCTGTACAGCGGAAAGAACGCCGCAGTCAAAACAGCGGCAAAAATCGCAACAGGCAGGAACGGCGCGACTATTTCGTAAAGAAAATAAAACACTATCACAATACAAAAAACTAAGAAATATCCGGGGATATTTTTTACCTGCAAGGAATGATTTTTGTCTTCTTTTGTTTGTTTATCCATTGCGTCAATTGTACAATAGGCCGTTGCCGAAGGCAACACAGGCCCTATAAACAAGCTGTCGTGAAGCGACTCCATATCAATCTTGATTGCCGCAAGACAAAGAACGCGTAACCCAGTTTTTCATACGCCGCGCGATTTCCATATTCGTGGATTCCGGCAGGAAAACAACAAATCTAATATAATTATCGTTGTCAGGATGATTGCCGAAACCGCTGCCTTCAACAGTTGAGACATTACATTCTTTGGCAAATTTCAAGGCAAATTCCTTGCTTGTTTTTATTCCCATTTTTTTCATCAAAGGCCGCACATTAAACCACAGATAAAGAGCGCCGTCCGGAGGCTTTACATCGCCTATATATGGAACTTCCTTAAACCCGTCCGTGAGGCTTTTTATCCTTGATTCAAGAACTTTCGCGTCAATAACCGCGCCTGTTTCAAGCGCATGATAAAGCGCCAATTGTCCAAAAGTATTCGAACATAAACTTTCTGCGCGCATCTTGTATGTCTCGTTCAAAAATTCCATATTTTCGATCGGGCCGCCGAAGTAAGCGAAACCGGCTCTTAGTCCGCACATACCCTGTTCTTTTGAGATGCTGTCGGCAATTGCAAAAACTTGGTCGGGATATTTTTTCGCAGTATAAGCCGCGATATCTATTCCGTATTTATTGTAAATCATTCTTCTGTAAGCTTCGTCAAAAAGCAAAATCGTTTGATTATTCCCTGATTTTTTAATTGCTTTTATTGCTGAATCAACTTCTTGCTGCCCCATAACTTTTCCTGTTGGATTGTTTGGCGTAATAAAAACAATCATTCTCGCCCTGGGCCCAATTTCGCTGTATTTTTTAGATTTCGGATCAAATAATTTTTCTTTAGCGCCAACTCTTTTTATTTCCGCGGAATATATTGAATATATTGCCTTTTCGCCCGCAAAATAAACTTCGTCATGTTCTTCAACCAAAACATCAAAAATAATTTTTATGGCTTCGCTTGAACCATTGCCGAGTAAAATTCTTTTGATAAAATCTGGATCGTTTTCTTTTGCGACGCCGCGTTCAACCAAAGTTCTTTGTATGGCTTGCGGGAGACCTTTTATCCCTGTGACAGACGAATAAGGAAGTAACTGCGACAAATTAAGTGTTGATTTATCGTAGCCGCCGATTTTTTCTGCAGCCGCCTTTATCAACTCCAATAATGATTTTTCGTATTCTTGTGCCAGATTCAATTTCCGCAATTTTTCTTTCAAAAATTCCACAACTTTGTTCAGTCTTAAATTCTGCCTGATTATTTCTTTGCCTAAAGCATCAACTAATTCTTTCGGAGGAGGCGTGTAATTTCCGCTGTTGCCGATATTCGCGCGGATTGGATAGGTTTCCATTAATTTATCTGACAATGCAATACCATAATACTGCGTCAGAAAATTAGCCTGAGTTTCTATACCGCTAAAACGCAGATTATCAAATTTTTCAATGAATTCATCAACGCCTATTTTCCCTATCGCGACAGGCCCAGGAGTACTCAACAAAAATTCCCTCAACTTCTCATGCCACTCCACATCTTGCCTGTTTATTTCTATTTCAACATCTCCCCTTACCGCATATTCTGTGTTTTTCGCGCTCTCGGTTGCTTCTATTTTCGGACTTGAAACAATGTCGGGAATAAGATCTTCTATCTGTTTTCTAACAGCGCCGATAACGCCGTCTATATGAGGAATAACTTCAGCGTTTTCTTTTAATAAATCATATAAAGTGTCGATTTTTTCATCTTGCGGAGCGCGTAAAAATTTATCTATATTGATTTTTTTCTGCTCGAATTTTTTTATGAGTTCTCCTGCTATTTGCTCAAAATACCTTCCAATCGGATCACCAAGATATTCTTCAATATATCTCAATAAAAACCTCACTTCTCTGTTAAGCTGGTCTTTGTCCGTGATAACGCGGGCGCGGGGGTTTTCGAGGGTTTTCATTTCTATTTTTTAATGTCAGGAGAGTTATATTACATTCTCATCGAAAAATAAATCAATTTAAAGTAGATTGACGAATTAGAATTTTGATGTTATAATATATTTAACCGCAATAAACACAAAAACTATGCGTTCGCTCTACAAAACAAACCGCCAGCCTGGAAGAAATCAATTCCAGTATCTTAAAAAAATGTGGTCGTATAGGCATATGCCGCCGCAGATAAAATTGCGCGGCAAAATCGGCAAAATGTTTACTACCCTCTTTTTAATGGCTTCAATAGGATATGTCGCTTATTTAATCTATTCCCTAATAACGCCTGATCACGGGCTTTTTAAGGTAAGTCTGTTTCATCTTTTGGATTAGCACGCCGCGAAGCGGCACTGATTAACAGGCCGGGAGTGCAACGGACGGCCTCTTAAAATATGGTAGTAGTTACACAGATAGTTACCACTTTTGAGGACAGAAAGAAGATCATCCAAGATAATAACGGGAAAGCGGAGAATCTGTTCGGGAACAAGTATAGCAGACTGTTTAAGTTTCTGCAGGGGCGTTTTGCCGTTCAT
>JACRIA010000078.1 GCA_016215735.1 Candidatus Peregrinibacteria bacterium | reverse complement strand
TTTCCATTCCATTTGGGCTTATCAGGGCGAGATGGCCTTCGCCGCATTGTTTCGCGGAATAATTAATCGCTGTATCAAATATTTTTCCCGTTGGATTGTCTTTGTCGTCATAAAACTGTTTTCCGTATTCTCCGTAGTTTTTTCCGAAATCATAGCCGAATTTTTTGGTGTTGTAGTATTCTTCATAGTCTATGGCGTTGTTTTTTATTTCCGACGCAAGCAAATCTAAAATTATCCGACCGTCTTCGGCGATTGATTGATGCATTGCGGATGTTTTTTCTGTCTTCATAATATTTATCAATGCCGCGGCGGAGATTGCGCTTATCGCACCCACTAGCCCGATGGCAATTATCATTTCTATAAGCGTGAAACCGACTTTTGGCGTTTTGAACAGCATCATCATTATTTTTTGTTGAAAGTATTTTCTATTTTTATTTCTCCGTCTATCCAGGCAACTGTTGATTTTATAAGCATCCTATCAAGGTCGCCCTCATCATAGCTAATATCTATTTTTCTGTAGAATTTTGTATTTTCTTTTGGATCTTTTGCGTCATTCGTATAGAATCCTTCTGATTCTGTTTTTTGCAGACTTATTATATATATTGGATTTAGTTTCTTTTTTTCTGGCTCTGCCGGATCGCTCGGAAGATAAAAAGGCGATGTTTTTTCTTCCAAAGATGTTTCAAATTTATTGTTTGCCATGTAATGTTTTACCGTATACGCGCCGCTTAATTTGTTAGAATCATTTTCGCATGGCAATTGTTTTTTGTTCCAGCATTTGGGGTCGCTGTATTTTATTGAATTTGTCAGAATTATATTTCTAACTACTTCGATTCCTTCACGCGCCATATTTTGAGCCATCAACCTGTCTTCCACCCGTGTGATTGATCCGAAAGCAGTCGAAATTATTATGACAGAGCCAGCGATAATCGTGCCTATAACAAACAAAGCAACCAATACCTCAATCAATGTCATGCCTGAATTTTTATTTTTAATCATTTTTGTGGAGTCGCTTATTTCTTTTTTATAGCGCCTGTGTCCGCCTGCGGCGGACGGCGTGTTCGCGACATTATTTATAGCGCCTGTGTCCGCCTGCGGCGGACGGCGTGGCGGTGTCCCGCCACAGCGGGACTTTTATTCATATATATTGCTATTGCGCCTTCCGCTTCGCTACGGGCGCGTGATAATTATTGTTTTTCAGGTAAGCCTGATGATTCCGCGTACATTTTAATTTCTTTTCTGGGATTTGCCGAGTTGTCGCAGGATAGATAGCATATTGAGATTGCAACGCTTTGCAAACCGGCGTTGCTTATCGTGAATTTTCCAAGCGGCGGATAATACAAAAATGTCAGATTCTGCGGGTCTGTTTTGAAAACAAACCTTTTTGGCAATTCATATTTTTCAAGAATAAAATCAGCGCCCGCTATTACCCCGCTCTGTATTTGCACCGGCGGCAGCGAATCTTGGTCGTCCGGCGTTGTTATGCCAAAAGAACCTTTACTGCCGTTATTTTCATAATCAGCAAAAATGTACACTGTGTATTTATCGGTGTCTTGTTTGAAATATACGCCGTATGCATTGGCCGCGATTGTTTCGTCTTTGTTGATAACATCACCGGAGCCAACATAATAGATATTGTTTTTATTCATATCAGTATAGTCAGGCACATGCTTGCCGTTTACAGCGTAGTTTCTCGCGCTTTGAATCATTATTGTAATCTGCGAATACGCTTCGTTGAGTTTTGCACTACGGTCCATTCTTACCAAACCATTCACTCCCATCACTGCCAAAATACCCATCAAAACTATTACAATGAGTATTTCGATCAAAGTGAAGCCTCCTTTGCGCATAGATCTATTTTAGCATTTCGCGAACGCAAAGTTAAGAAACCTTTGAAAAATCTCTCGCGCTGTTTTGTTGAATCAGTGGTTTTTTATCGCTGTTAGCGCAAAGTTCAAATTTTTAGTTGCCTTGGCTCACGCCCATTCCAGAAAATCCACTGAAAACAGGCAGATCAGGAGAAGGCGCGGTGTAGTCGAGAAATACGGCTTTATTTTTTGGTTTGGCCGGAGTCGCAGTCGCAGTCGGAATGTCGTTCGAAGGGCCGGGCGTTTTTATTGTCCTTAAACAGCTAAAGGATGCTGGCGCGTAATCTCCGGCATTGGGAACTTCGCGCGTATTATTCGCGGATGAAATTGTTCCTTCAATTACAAGCTGTCTATACAAATCTCCGTTATTTATATCAAGCGGCGTTGAAGTGTTTTTATAACTATATACACCGTCGTCAGCAAAAATCTGCGCTTTAATATTTGTAACCGTGTTTTTTATATAAATTTTGCCGCCGGAACCAAATTCGTTTTTCAAAGCAATAAGGCCGATCTGCTCGCCGGTGATATTTGTATCTATATAAATATCCCCTCCTTCAACTATGATTGTTTGTTTTTTTGTCAAATCGCCTGTTGGCGCTATTGTAATTGAATTTTCGTAATAGAATATTTGCTGCTGGTCAGAATCGAAATTCGGTGGATTATAATCTACTCCGATTGTTGCTTTTACTTTTTCAACATTGCGCAGGATTATTTTTTTATTGTCGGAGAATGTGGCTTGCGCTGTTTCCTGCGATTTTATGTTGCCTGATGATTGCTGCTCTGCGCAAATATAAGTTCCTGAAAGCGTAACGCATGGTTCCGGTATTTTGCCGTCGCAATTCATATCTACTGTGGCACACATATCTTCAGGCGCGCCGGGATATATATTTGGATCATTGTCATCGCAATCGAACGGCGGACTCACGCCGTCACTATCGGTGTCCGTGCCTCCTCCGCACGCATCTTGTCCATCACAATTTTGATCTATACCGTCTCCGCACGGATCTGCCGCGCCTGGATTTATTGCCGCAATATTATCATTGCAGTCGCCGCTTCCTTTTTTTGGCGGAGCGAAACATACTGCGGCTCCGTCTCCTATCGCGCAATAGCCATCATTGTCTATGTCATGCTGTTCTGCCGCGCCTGTCCATGGAAATGAAACGCCTGAGAAATCTATCCAGCCGACTCTGTCTGACCACGCCCATTGACCCCCTCCTCCTCCGATCGGCGCGTAAGAATCTGCTCCGATTTTACTAAGAGCAAGTCTTAGCTGAAAAGGAATGCTGGAATCGCCTGCTGTGCCTGAAGAATTTATTAATCCGATTTGCGGACTCCATGTCTGGCCGCTGAAAGCGCCGTTTTTGTCAATTATAACTTGGTGCGCTGGCTCGTCTTTATAACAAGTGTGGATTCTGTTAAGGCCGTCTTCGCACGCAAAACTGATGGGCCCGAGATTATCGTTCCATTCGATTCCTTTTAATTTATATCCGCTGAATTGTCCGTTTGCGTCTATTTGTTTTTCCGCGCAGGCCCTGTCGGCGCTGCTTAGCAAAATACCTGAACGGATTTTTTTGCCACTGATTGTTATATCTTTACTGTCCGACGTATTGCTGAAATCTGTAATTCCCGAATTCGCGATGCTGTTCATCAAAACTGCTGTTGTAATTCCTTTAAAAGGCAAACACTCTATGCTTAGCGCTTCAGCTTTATGAATTTTTGTCGCGAATAAACTGATTACCGCAAACGCGCCGATTATTACGCAAGCCGCAAACGCAAGCGCTATTTTTCGTTTTGAAAGATGGCTCATAATTTGTTTTTATTTTGCTTTCTAAATTATAACATATTTTTGGTTGTGAGGCAAGCACAACGGGGGCGGGGGTGGCTTTGCGCAGCATTTGAGCTCAAAAGAAATTCCCATTGTCCATTTTTTACCCCCGTCCCCCATTTCAGCCTTGCGCAAATGCCGCTTTTTTGCTATAATGATATGAAATCAAAAACACATAACAAAAATAAAATGAAAATCCAAAAACCTCATTTTACTATCACGCGCATCAATGATAATCGCGCTATTTGGCATCTAGCCGCGCTTATTGTCGCGGCGAGTATTATTCTGCTGTTTGTGACTGCGCTGAATTTCGCGGGCGCTGTAACAAATCCTCCGCAAGGCAATGTTGTGCCGAATTTTTCGGGATTGAAAGTAAAGGGGCTGGCCGAATTAGAAGGCGCCATATCAAATCCAAATGGAAATGTCACGATTAGCGACAAACTAGATATTGGCGACAGTCTGCATTTGGATAATGCTACCGGCAATATAGATATGCATGGCGGCGTCATTAAAAATTCAACAAGTAAAAACGGGGGCAATGTGCAAATAGATGATAAATTGGTTACAACAAGCCTTGAAACTGGCGGTGCGCTTTTTAATGGCGGCGTCACTATGAAAGATGTTCTTCAAGCCTTTAAAGGTCTTTCTGTTGGCGGCCAATTAACTGATTATAATCTTCAAGTTGCTGGTAAAGCTAGGTTTAACGGTGATGTCGATGCCCAAGGTATAATAAAAAATACCGGCACTGCGAATTACGGCGCTGTGAAAATTGACGATGAATTGAGCGTGACTGGTTCTTTAAAAAATGACGACGTTACAACTTCTGGCGGTTCACCCGTAGACCTGCCTCTTTATATTATGGATGATGTAAAGATAAATGGTACTATCAAAAGTATGTCTGGAATCCTTAAAATCGCTGATAATTTAGATGTATTTGGTGAGATAAAAAATTCTTCTTATAATGCGCTAGAACCTAATAGACCTGTAGAAATTGGGGAAAATTTAAGGGTTTACGGTAATGTTGATGTTAAAGGAGGTGGAAAATTAATGCGCGATGGCACTAATTATTTTGATTATGTTGAAGTAACGACAAGTAAAAACGTAACAGACGGATCTGTGGCAAACATATCTGCCGTGTGCAATACTGCTAATGGTTATTATCCATTATCGTGTTCATCAGAGCCGCAGGGAACAAGAGTGTATAAAATGTGGAATAATAAATCAGCCGGCTCTTGCGAGTTACTTGTTTTGAACCAAAATGGTTTTGCCACCACAGTCAAAGTTAAAGCCGCATGCGCAAAGCCTTAAAGTTTTGATATGTTTTCGCAGGAAACTTGTTTTTCTTTATCTGATATCTTTTTGCATAAACCAGCGTCTTTTGCGGAAACTGCTTGATTAAAGTAAATTGAATCTTTGCAAATATTCTGGAAATTTTTTTCTTTCAGATCCGCGCATTTTGCAATATTTCCTCCTGATATAATCTGGTTTAACAAATCATTTTTGGTTTGCGCTTCTTTTTGAGCTTCTTCTATTGTCTTTTTTGCTTCGATTGCTGATTTTACTTCTATCTCACAGGTTTTTTTCAAAGTTTCTATTGTAAGCTGTGAACATTTTGAAGCATCTTTTGCCGCGACAATTTCATTTTTTAGTTTTTGTTCTTTGATTGTTGTTTCGCAGTTTGTTTTTAAATCTTTATCTTCGATCGCGCCGCAAAGTTCTGAGTTTTGAGCCGAAAGCGCGTTTTGATATGTCTGTTTATCCAGTTCGTTTATTTGAAGCTGGTCCTGCGGAGTTTTTGCAGCACAGCCCGCGAACAGTAAAAGTGCGATGGAGATTATCGCGGCGAAGCAAAAGATGAGTTTATTTTTCATTTGTGAGGGGTTAAGTAAAAATTTCTAATTTCTAATATATACTAATTTCTAAAATTTAATGTTATTTTAACATATATGAAGATTTTGCGCAAAAAAACCACCCCCGTCCCTGTTCGCCACCCCCGTCCCCGTATCGCGTTTAAAACACTCGGCTGCAAAGCGAATCGCGCTGAAAGCGATTTATTAAGCGAAAAACTTGAAATGGCTGGTCATAAAATTGTTGATAGTTACGGCTGGCCGGATATTTATATTGTTAATACTTGCAGTGTTACAAATGAAGCTGATAAAAAATCTCGGCAAGCGATTCGGGCCTTGAAACGTAGTTGCTCGAAAGCGCGAATTTTTGTTTTTGGATGCGGAGTTTTGGCGCATCGGGATTTTTACAAAAGCATGCCGGAAGTTGATTTCGCGGCCGCTGAACCGAGCGAAATTTTGAAAAAAATCAGAGGGGGACGGGGGTGTTGGAGAGGGACGGGGGTCAATTTGAATGTCAATCGCACGCGCGCTGTTATTAAAATTCAGGACGGCTGCAATAATTCCTGCTCGTATTGTATTGTACGGATTTTGCGCGGAAGAGAAAAAAGTTATCCGATGAAAGAAATTTTGAAACGTATAAATCAAAAAGTCAGCGAAGGCTACAAGGAGATTGTTTTAACTGGAATAAATATTACAAGCTGGAGAGGGACGGGGGTGTTGGAGAGGGACGGAGGTGTCAATGATTTCACGGATTTAATTCGTATGATTTTGGATAACACGGCTGTAAATCGCTTAAGAATCAGCTCAATTGAACCAGAAAGTGTTAATAGAAAATTTTCGCTGCTTCTGCGGGAACAGCGGTTGTGTCCGCACATTCATCTTCCTTTGCAATCTGGCTCTAATAAAATTTTGGAATTAATGCGCAGAAAATATGATACGAAAAAATTCGCGGCAGCTTGCCGGCTCATAAAATCATTTTCGCCCGACGCCGCGATCACAACTGATATAATTGTCGGCTTTCCGAACGAAACTGAAAAAGATTTTCAAGAAACTGTTCGGCTGTGCGAAAAAATTGAGTTCGCGAAGATTCATGTATTTCCCTATTCTCCTCGGCGCGGCACTCCCGCAAGCGTAATGCCTGACCAAATTGACGTGAAAATAAAAGCGCGCCGCGCAAAAATTTTGCGAAATTTGAGCGATAAACTGCGATTGAAATTTATCAAGGCGCGTTTGGGAAAAATTTATGAGGTTTTGTTTGAAGAAAGAAAACGCGGCGCTGCCGACAACGTCTGGTCCGGCCTTACTCCAAATTATATAAAAGTGAATGTGAATTCGCGCAGCCTCAATGCAAATATTATCAAAAAAATAAAACTTCTGCGGCAAACAAAAAATACTGATGTCATAGGAAAAATAATTTAAGAAAATCCCCGCTACTTACGAGCGAGGATTTATCCAGCAGTGCTGGAGAAACTGATACCTATATTTATTATAGCATAAAAAACAAATGAATAAACGAATTTTATGTTATGTCAGAAAAAATTTAACTCTGCGTTATGAATTTTTAATGTTAATTTGCTTTTATTATGGCGTCGGCAGAGTTGGGGCCAGCAGGTTTGCTAGCGAGAAACTGATACTTTCTCCGTCAGGGTTCGACTCCCTGTGGCTCCACCCTGCCGACACTAAATAGAAATTTTATAATCCCAGCTTTTTTCTGATTTCATCAGCTTTCTGCGCGTCCTGCGTGCTTTTTTGCTGCTGTTTGAAAGATGCTTCCAAATCCATCCAGTCTTCAAAATGCTTTTGCGCGAGTTTGTCCAACTGTTCCGTGTATTTTTTGCTCAATTCCGCGAATTTGCGTTTTTCTTCTTCAAAAATTTTAATCAGCTCATCGATCTGCGCTTGTTTGAGTTTTGGAATTGATTCAATAATGCGTTTTTTCTCGTCGCGCGTAAGAGAAATTGAACCTGCGAGAAGGCGGAGGAATTTTTGTTCATCAAATTTCAATGTGTGCGCTGGAATCGGAATATTCAAAACAGGCGGAAGCTTGGAGCCAAGCTGGAAATTCGCTGGAGTTGTGTCTTCTGGTTCTTGCGGAGGCGGCGTTGGCATGCCAGCGCCAGGCGGCATTCCTGTCGGCGGCATACCCATTCCACCCGGAGGCATACCTGTCCCACCAGGAGGAGTTTGCGCGCTGCCAAACGGATTTTGACCTTGATCTGCCATAATTAAGCTTTTTAAGCAAATTTAATTTAGCACAAATTTGAGAAAAGTCAAAGGAAAAAACTATAATTCATACTCTTCAAAATTTTTATTAGCCAAATCTGTCAAGATTAAATCCAGATTTTTATCCAAGATCTTTTTAAATTTAGGATTCTTAACAGTCATATTAGCTCCGATTTGTTTGTCATTTTTTGGCTTAATCATTACCAAAACTGATTTTTGAGAAGAGATTTGTAATAAAAAAACAGCCCGTCCGGCTCCACTTGTGCTGGTTAAATATATTTTCTTTAAAACTGTTTTGGGGATTTTTGTTGAGCATTTTATATTGTCTCCCAGCCCTTGAAGTGATTTCTTGGCAGCAACTTTAACAATTTCCAACGGAAAAACCTTTTTTAAAGGCTCAAATTCTGCTTCTTTAATGGAAGCTGTGAGAATAAGTTTCAATGTAGATTAAATTTTAGACAATAGATCGCCGATTTTATCCATTTTGGCCTGGATACCGGGAGTAACAATGATAGTTTCCGCTTCTCCTATAATAATTTTTGGAGATTCAATAAAAGCTCTTAAGGCGTTTTTTACTATTAACGTAAGGGGAATGCCAAATTTGTCAGCCTGTAAAGCGGCTTTTGATTTTAAATCATCTTCGATGCGAATTGTTAATGTAGTCATCATTTGTTGTTGTTATTGCTGTACATACTACATTATAGCGCACTAACGTTGTTAGTGCAAGAGGAAATGATGATAAACCTCCTTCTGTTTGCTTGGGCTTTCAGAAGGGAGAAAACGGGGATTGTTGTTATTTAATCTACTAAATTATCAAGATTGTATTCTTCCATGCCATTTTGTGTATAAATTTCTCCTATACATATTTTCCCGTTCTCCATCCATCCGAACATCAACCTGCTAAAAGGAAATTTATTATTACTTAAAATTGATTCTCTTACTCTTGGTAATTCTACCTCTACGCCCTTATCTAAAGTTACAAAAAGACATTCTTCAGATTTAACATTGTTCAATGAATTTATAAATTCTATCAATTCATTGGTGTCTTTTTTTTGCCGACCAATGCCAAATCGTTTTAATTGGAATCTCATTCCTTCTCGCTTTCCTCCGTCCGCTAATTGTTCTGTAGCTATTATACAATCCGTTAAGGAGGCTTCGTCTATACCTTTCCTGAAAATATCTGCTATTTGCTCCAGGGAAATAGATGCAGATTTTGGTATTTTATTTAAGATTTTTGGCTTTAGTTCAAAGCCTATCTCGCAATTTTTGTCCCATTGTTTTTCACAAAAATTTTTTAATAATAATGCAGCAAAAAATTCATAGTCTTTAGTGTCAGGACCTTTACCAAATTTAAGTAAAAAATCTTTAACAGCTTTAGATGAGTAAAACACAATTTCATTTTTACTATGCATAGAAGAAATCCATAAAAATCCCTGGTGGACGGTACTGGGATCGAACCAGTGACCTTCTCGACGTCAACGAGACGCTCTACCAGCTGAGCTAACCGTCCAAGGGTAAATTCCAAATTCCAAACGAGCTTTAATATGGTATTGATTTTTTTTACAGAAATCAAGATAACAGTGCCGCGGCGTTTATGGTGTCGCTTCGCGGTCTGTGATATACGCCCTTCGCTGCGCTTCGGGCGTGTGTTGCGCGGGCAAACAAGAGAATCCGCGCGTGTCAGAAAAATTTCATAAAAAATTTAGAGAATTTTTATCTCGATGTGCTTTATTGCGGCTATGAAAATCTATGCGTTTATAGATAGCCAGAATTTAAATTTGGCAATCCGGCGCGCCGGCTGGCAGCTGGATTTTAAAAAATTTCGCGTATATTTAAAAGATAAATATAAGGCAGAAAAGGCATATCTTTTTATGGGGTACTCGCCTGGGAATGAAAAATTGTATATAACATTGCAGCAAACTGGATATATTATTGTTTTTAAACCGACTTTGCAAAATAGGAATGGAGAAATTATAAAGGGTAATTGCGATGCTGAATTGGTTTTGCATTGTATGATTGAATATAACAATTTTGATAAATCTATAATTATAAGCGGGGATGGCGATTTTTATTGCCTGATCAAATACCTTCTGGAAAATAATAAATTGTTGAAAGTTGGAATTCCGAATAAATATAAATGCTCTGCTCTGCTTAGAAAATTTGCAGAATATTTTTTCTATATGAATAATTTGCGAGATAAACTGGAGTATAAAAAGGAGAGGCATTAACCTTCGGACGAAACCTTAGGTGTGTCCTCTCATCGTGATTAATTCAATTGTAGCAGGCAGTAAAGAAAAAATCAAGAGCCGCATCTAAAATTTTGTTAACAAAATTATGAACTAGCGGTTATGAGCATTATCAAAAAAATCATTTACGCGGTTTTGAACTTGATTTTTCCAAGGCAGTGCGTTTTGTGCGGAGCTACTGGCGCGTATCTGTGCGGGGCATGCTTGCGCGAGAAAAAATACGGCGGCGACGCGGTTCATAAATTGATCGAGCTTCTGAAGTATAAATTTTCAGCTGAAATCGCTGAAATTCTTGGCCGGATTTTATACGAACGCTATGCGGGTTTTTTGGCGCGCGCTGGCCGAGATTTGAAATGCGCCGGCCAGGAGAATAACTGGGCGATTGCTTTTGTGCCGATCCATAAAAAGCGGTTTTTGTTCCGCGGATTCAACCATGCTGAAAAAATCAGTCGGACCGTCGCCGATTTATCCGGCGTGCCGATTTCAGATTGTTTGATAAAAATTCGCAATACGCATCCGCAAGTCGGCCTCAAGCGCAGCGAACGGCTTACAAATCTTATTGACGCTTTTGCGCTTAGGCCCGGCGCAGCTGTCGCGAAAAATATTATTTTAATTGACGATGTTCGCACAACCGGCGCGACTCTGGCTGAATGCGTGAAAGTTTTGAAAAAAGCCGGCGCTGTTAAAATTTATGAAATGGTTTTGCGCTGCGGTTAGAAAGCAGCCTAGGATTTTGCCGCTTCTGCTGCTCGAACATCCAGCGCCAGGGTGTATTTGTATTCTTGTGTTTCTTTGTTATAACCTGCAACTATTAAAAAATTGGATGTTGACTGGATTTCGTCATAAATCAGATTTACAAAATCGTCCAAAGCGTTTTCATCTTCAAATAAACTTTCTTCTACTTTAAAAACACCGTCTTCTTCTGAACTGCCTCCTGAATCCACAAAACGGCGCAATCTTTCCATCAAGCCTTTTATTGCTGATTCCGGCGAAAATTCTTTTTTGTTCTGCTCCAATGTCATTGTTATTGATAAATCGTTGAATAATTTCGATACCCAAATTTCAGCATCATCTTCTGATCTGATAAATGCTGTTCTGTCTTTTGTTTTTAACAGTCTTTCTGGAATTTCTTTGTTTAAGCGGCTTGCCTGCTTAGTATTCAAATAAGCGGCGAGCGCTGGATATTTTTCCGCATATGATTTTTCTTTTTGTTCTAGCTGTTCAGCGGTTGGCATATTATAATTGAAACATGATTTTAGGGATTGACGCGTCGCGTATGACAAGCGAGGCTTCGACTGGAGTCGAGTTTTATTCGCGGGGTATTATAACGTGGATTCTGCGTTTGCTCAAGGAACAGGCGAAAAGGCCGCGGCGCGAAGTCGAGGTTGTTCTTTATACTCCGCAAAAACTCGATGTGAATTGCGATCAGCGCGTGATTCCATTTCCGCGTTTGTGGACGCAGATTCGTTTATCATATGAAATGCTAATAAATCCGCCTGATGTTCTATTTGTGCCATCGCATGTTATTCCGCTTATACATCCGAAAAAAACCGTGACAATGATTCATGATGTCGCGTTTAGATATTTGCGCGATGCTTACTCCCCTTTTCAATATTATTATTTGAATTTTAGCGCATGGTTCGCTTGTAAATTCGCATATAAAATTCTTGTGCCGACAAATGCCGTGAAGCAGGATTTATTGCGGTTTTATAATTGCGATCCGAAAAAGGTTTTTGTTGTTCCGCATGGGATGGACGCGCCGGCCGCGCCCGAGCATTTCAGCGAAAATCGAGAAAGGGAAATCTTGATGCGGTTTGGAATTGTTCCCGGCATGCGTTATATTCTTTTTATCGGGCGGCTTGAGACAAAGAAAAATCTACTGCGTTTGCTCCGGGCTTTTGCCGAATTTGTGAAAAAACATCCGGATTACAAAATGCTTTTATGCGGCAAACGGGGAATCGGATTTGAAAAAATATGGCAGGTGATGGAAGACAACGGCTTGTGGAATAAGGTTTTGCTTCCCGGATATATTAATGAAGAAGAAAAACATCTATTATTAAAAAACTGCGCGATTTTTGCTTTGCCTTCTCTACAGGAAGGATTTGGATTTCCGATTTTGGAGGCATTTTATTACAAAAAACCCCTGTTTACTTCTGACATTTTGGCTATTAGAGAAGTCGCGGGTGATGCGGCAATGTTTATCAATCCTTATAAAGAAAAGGAAATCGCGGATGGCTTGGCGCGGCTCGCTGATAACAAAAAATTGCGCGAAAAACTGATTGAATCCGGCGCAAAACAAGTTAAAAAATTCAAATGGGAAACTAGCGCGAGGAAGATTTTAAAAATCCTTTTGTCTTAAATTATGGACAATCAATCAATCGCAAAAATTTTTCAGGAAATGGGCGATATTCTGGAAATAATGAATGAAAATGTTTTTAGGATCCGTTCTTATCACCGTGCGGCTTTAACTATTGCAAATTATCCTCATGAAATGCCTGATTTATACATGCGCAATCCGCGCTTGCTTGAAAAAATTCCAGGAATTGGCAGGCATTTGAGAGATAAAATTATCGAACTCATTAAAACAGGAAAATGCAAGGAGCATGCGGCACTTTTGAAAAAATTTCCGAAAGGATTTTTGGATATTCTACGAATAAGAACTGTTGGGCCGAAAAAATTGCAAATGTTTTATCGGGAATTGGGAATAAAAAATATTGGGGAGCTTAAGGCGGAGGCATTGCGCGGACAACTGCGCGATTTAGTTGGCATGGGTGAAAAAAGCGAGGCTGAAATTCTTGAGGCTATAAAAGAATATACAGCGATGCCGCATGAAAGAAGGCTCTTGCATGACGCGATGATTGAAGCTAACCACTATGTTGAATATTTGAAGCGCCTGCCTGAAATTGAGCTTATTGAGCCGGCTGGAAGTTTGCGCAGAAAGCTTGAGACAATCGGCGATATTGATATTTTGTGCGCCAGCAAAAAGCCTGCGAAAATTATGGATTATTTTGTAAAATATCCGGCTGTCGCAAATGTTATTAGCAAAGGCGGAACAAAATCCGCTGTTGTTTTAAAAAACGGCATGCAGGTCGATCTTCGCGTGATTGATAAAAAAGTTTTTGGCGCTGCTCTGCATTATTTTACCGGTTCAAAAGCGCATAATATCCGGGTGCGCGACATTGCAAAAAGAAAAGGCTTGAAAATTAGCGAGTATGGTGTTTTCAAAGGCAGCCGCCTCATTGCCGGTAAAACTGAAAAAGAAGTTTTTGCGTCTATCAAATTTCCTTATATTGAGCCTGAACTGCGCGAAGACAGGGGCGAAATTGAACTGGTGCTGCGACACGGAAAATTTCCGAAATTAATTGTATTGCGCGATTTTGCCGGAGATTTGCATATTCACAGCAAATGGAGCGACGGTAATAACAGCATTGAAGAAATTGCGGAGTTTTATAAAAAGAAAGGCTTTGAATACATCGCGATTACAGACCATTCGCTCTCTGTCGGAGTGGCACACGGATTGACGCTGGAGCGGCTTGAAATGCAATGGGATGAAATTGATGAAATAAATAAAGATTTGGCTGGCGGTCGCGGTCGCGGATTTTGTATTTTGAAAGGCGCGGAAGTTGATATTCGGAAAAATGGTGAAATTGATTATCCTGATAAAATCCTGCGGCGGCTTGATATTGTTATTGCCTCCAGCCATATGCGGTTTAAATTAACTGAAGAAGAGCAAACGCGGCGCATTATTACAGCGCTAAAAAAT
>JACRIA010000074.1 GCA_016215735.1 Candidatus Peregrinibacteria bacterium | reverse complement strand
TGCAAACTCCGTTTATAGAAATTGACGCGCCGACTGTTGGACGCAAATTCGAACGCACACGCAAAACGCGATTTACGCCGGATTTTTTGACTGCCGCGATTTCGCCTAAATCTTTGATTATGCCAGTAAACATGCGCGAATAAACTAGCACAGCTATTTATGATTCTCAAGCCCGCATTTTACTGACAATAATTCTTTTTTCAGAGCTTCCAGATTTTCTGTCAATTTTTCTATTTCCTCCTTTCTATCGATTGCATTTGATATGCTTGAGCCAAGGGCTCCCATTTTTAATTTAATTTCTTCCATGATAGACATCCATTTCTCTATGCACATTTTTTCTTCCCGCATTACCTCCATTTTATTTAATGAATTAACAATTACGTCGTTTATCTCGATCAGTTCCAATAATAATTTATTTATGTAATTGAAATAATCGTCAATATTTGGATCCGGCTCTAAAGCCGCATTCTGATATATTGTAATCGACTTTCTTATATTTAAACATTTAACCGCGCCTAGGAGAGTCTCTTTTTGGGATTTTAGCAGCGAGCTGTATTTTTTAAGGTTTTCATGCAATTCAAAGTTTTCCCTTTCTTTCTCTTTTAATAAATCAAACAGTCTTTGTTTCCTGACTTTGATTTCGCCTCTGATCATTTCACATTTATTATTTTCCGACATTTCAGGCATCGCGATTGTTTTTTCCTTTTTCGATTCACAACCTGTTAATGTCGATATTCCTATTGTAAAAAGAGTGAGCAAAGTATTTTTTAGTTTCATATTGTTTTTTCTATGCTGAACTTTGAATTAGGGTGTTATTTTATATATTTTTTAAAAATATGTCAATTTTTAAGTCAGAAATATTTTAAGTCCTGTTTAACTTTTTTTAATGTCTATGCGCTAGAGTCAGGCCATTATTCTTTAACCCAATTCATATGCGAAGTATGAACAAGGCCATGCTAATTGGTAGATTAGCCGCTGACCCGGAGAAGCGTATAACAACCTCCGGAAAAAATGTCTGCTTTTTCCCGATCGCGATAAATCGCGACTGGAAAAGTTCTGACGGCCAAAAGTCGCAGACCACGGATTACCACAGGGTGGTTTCGTGGCAGAAACTCGCTGAAATTTGCGGCAAGCATCTGCGCAAAGGCATGGGCGTCTATGTCGAAGGACGCCTGATGAACAGAGCTTTCAACGGTAAAGACGGCGAGAAAAAGTACATGACCGAGATTGTTCTTGAGAATCTCAACATTCTTGACTGGCTGGATGATAAAACAGGCGAAAAAGATGTTGTTCTGAAAGATTTGGTTGAAGACTAAGCTTTTAAGCAGAGATAGGCTGCGTCCGTCCCGCCTGGGGCGGACTTCCGGCCTGTTTTCTGCTAGAATTAGTGCGTGCAAATAAGTGTCATCATACCAACGTATAACAGGCCGGATATTCTTAAAGAATGTCTGACACGCCTGATAAATCAAAATTTCGTTAAAACCGAATACGAAATAATTGTTGTGAATGACGGCGGTAATGATGAGGCGCATAAAATTGTTACCAATCTCGCGAAAAATTCGCCTGTCCAAATAAGATATTTTTATCAAAAAAATAGCGGACAGGGGAGTGCGCGAAACCGCGGCTTGGATAATGCGTCAGGCAATCTGGTGCTATTAATCAATGACGACATTCTTGCGACTTCAAACTTGCTGAGCGAGCATGTGAAAGCGCACAAACAGCATTATCACGAAAATGAGGCTGTGCTTGGCCTTATCCTGATGGATCCGCGAATTGAGAAAACGCCTTTTATTGAATTTATGACAAATGCGTCGCTGATTTTCAACAGATTTGGCGGACATTTGACTGCTTATGAAAAGTTGAAAGGCCGCGACACGGCTGACTATAACTTTTTTTACGCGAATATTTCTTTTAAAAAATCGCTGTTGATTGACGTGCGTTTTGATGAAACTTTTCAAAAATACGGCTGGGAAGATATTGAATTCGGCTATCGTCTCACAATAGAAAAAGGCCTGAAAATTTATTATAATCCAGCCGCGCTAGCCTATCATTATCATCCAATGGACGAAGAATCTTTGCGTCCGAGAATGAATTTGATTGGCGCGTCTGTGCACGCGATTCACGCAAAATATCCGGAATTAGGCAAACGTCCGGGCTTGATTAAGCGTACTATTTTTAAACTGCTTGGCTCAAAACCTGTTATTTCTGCTTTTGACATCCTCCGGAAGCGCGGAAACCGCAAGTGGCATTATTATTATTTTTACGCGCTGTCAAAAAAGTATTTTCTTGAAGGGCTGCGGCATGAGGGTTTGCGCGGCCAGGCCGGAAGCGTAGCGGACGGCCTCTCCAAAAATTTCTAGAGAATTTGCGTAATACCCCCGAATAAGTATAATTAAGATATGCCGATTTTTGAATTTGAATGCGCGAAATGTCATACTATTTTTGAAGAGCTTGTTTTGCAGGATCGCGACATGAAAAACGTCCGTTGTTTGAAATGCAATTCAAAATATATCAAAAGGCTTATGTCCGGAGCGCATTTCAGTAAACTTAAAAAATGCGGAAAATACAGCGAGTGTATGCGCGACGCGCCATGTCTCGGTAGAGAATCAGGCTGCCAATTTATTTAAAATTTACTTTAACTTTTAACTTTTATAATTTAACCTTTCCATATGCCCCCCTCAAAATTTTCAAAATACACAGCGCTCGTGCTGCTTTTCGCGATGATATTTTCGCTAACAGCTTGCCGTACAAAACAGCCGCCGTCGCCGTATGTCCAGCCGGAAAAAACCGCTTTGGTTTATTACAGAATGAATGACGGCACAGATCTGAAACCATTTATTGACGAGTATAAAGCAATCAAAGGCAATGAAATGGTGAATATTCAGCAGGTTTTGTTTACTGATCTTCAAAAATACGAAGATAGGATTGTTAATGAATTAGCTGAAGGTGCTGGTCCGGATATGTTTTCAATGCCGAATTATTGGATCGCGAAGCATCAGAAAAAAATAGCGCCGATTCCGCAGAATATGATGACTGCAAAGCAATTCAGCGACACTTTTGTTAATGTTGCGGAAAAAGATTTGGTGCGGCCGGAAGATTCGACGAATCCAACAAGCCCGCTCCGAATTTATGGCTTACCCATGAGCGTTGATACGCTTGCTATTTATTATAATAAATCTCAATTTGAAGACCGGATTCCAGAACGCGGCAAGCCGAGCGTTATGTGGAACAGCCTTGTCCAAGACATTATAAAGCTTACAAAAGCTGATAATAGTTTTGAAAGATTTGAAGTTGCGGGTGCTGCTCTTGGACGCGCGGACAATATTGTTCATGCGGTCGATATTTTATATACATTGATGATGCAATACGGCGTGAAATTTTACGATCAAAATTACAAAAAATGCGCTATAGCAAGCCAACAAGGCATGACACAGGATAATAAACCATGGCTGCCTGGGATTGAAGCTTTAAATTTATACACATCTTTCGGAATACAGACAAAACCGCATTACACGTGGAATCAATATCTCGCGGAAACATTCACGCCTGAAAAAGAAATTATTCCTTTTGCAAAAGGAAAAGTTTCCATGATATTCGGATTTTCGGATTATTATAAAAAAATTACTGACGCGATTAAGGATTTGAAAAGCAAAGAGCAGACCGTGATTGATCCTGCTTTTGTGCGGGTCGGATTCATGCCGCAATTGATTGATCCGGAAAAAAGCCCTCAACAGAGAACTACGCTTGCTATTTATTATGCGGAGACGGTTTCGCGCACTGCAAGCCAAAAAAATCAGGTTGAAGCATGGAAATTTTTGCAGTATTTGACGTCAAAAGATACGTTGAAATCCTATTACGAAAAAACGCATAAACCAACAAGCAGGCGCGATTTGATTCCTGAACAAAAGACAAACCAGATTTACGGCGTTTTTGCTGAACAGGCCGGATTCAGCGACAGCATTTTGATATACGATAATGATTATTATTCAAAAGCGTTTGCTGACGCTGTTCAATCAGTGCTCGGAGGTGAACGCACAGATATTGCTTTGAAAAAGATTGAAGATAAGATCAATTCTATTTTGCCTGAAAAAGGCTTGGTTCCGCCTGGGCCGTATTTGACAAATCAAGCAGCAACGCAGGCAACTGGCGCAACTTCAAAAACCGGCACGCAAACCAAGAACAAATAGGGAATTTCTGAAAATCACGGCCTGCTTCATCGCGCTGCTCCATTTTTGCCGCGGCATTTATTCTACAAACGGATGAGCAACTAGAGCGGTTTTGTATCCGTTGATAAATTCTTTTATCGGAATGGGTTTTTTGCCTTCGAGTTGAACTATTTCGGGAATCAGCAGGCCCGAACTGCATGCGATTGCCATTGTGTTTTTGTCCGGGAAAATAATGGAACCGCTGGGCGTTTTTTCTTTATTTGGAGCGGTTTTTGCTTTATGGATTATTATGAGTTTTTTGTTCCATAAGACAGAACAATTCGGCCAAAATGCGAATGCTCTTATGTGATTATGGACTTCGGCCGCGGTTAATTTTTTGCAGTCTAATTTAGCCATATTTTTTTCTATTTTTGCGCAATAGGTAGCGCGCGAATCATCCTGCTTAATTTTTTTGAGATTTCCGTCAGTAATATCCTTTAAGGCGTGCGGAATAATTTCACCGGCGAGCATTGAAAGCTTTTTCATCAGAGAAGAAAAATCGTCGCTGTCTTCAATCGGTACGCGTTTAATCAGATATACATCGCCTTCATCCATTTTTTCATTCATCTCCATTATTGTAATTCCGGTTTCTTTATCGCCATTGAGCAAAGCTGTTTGAATCGGAGACGCACCTCTGTAGCGGGGAAGGAGAGAGCCGTGAATATTTATCGCCGTGATGCGAGGTATATCCAAAATATTTCGCGGAATTATTTGGCCGTACGAAACCGCGACAATAAAATCCAGCGACATTTTTTTCAGCAAATCTTCAAAGTCCTTATTGCCTTTTATTTTATCAGGAGAAATAACGCTTAAGCCGAGTCCTTCAGCAAAAATTTTTATTACAGTCGGAGTGATTTTTTGGGATCTGCCGGCTGGTTTGTCCGGCTGTGTAACAACAGCTAGTATTTCAAAGCTGGGATCGCTTGCAAGCGAACCAAGAATCGGTATTCCGAATTCTCCGCTGCTGAAAAATATTACTTTAACAGGCCGTTCGCCGCAGGCGAACACAGGCCTACAAAATGAACTGTCGCGAAGCGACTCCTTATATGGCATAGAATAATGATACTATAATTGACCGCATGGCGCGACTTGTTTTTTTATTTCGGGAGGTCTATAATTCCACCCTTACGCCTCTGCCTGAGGCGGAACAAGGCGCTATAAAAAACTGTCCGCCTGAGGCGGACACCATAAAATTATTTCTATGGAAGAGTTTACAAAAGCAAAGAAGCTCATAAACAACGCCGCGAACATACTGATTTTGGCTCACAGAAGGCCTGACGGCGATACTCTTGGCGTAAGCTGTGCCTTATATCTTGTTTTTCAAAAAATGGATAAATCCTGCACAATGGCGTGCATCGACGCGCCGACTGATAGATTCGATTTTCTTCCTGAAATAAACAAATTCGTTAAAGATTTTAATCCGTCTGTTTATGATTTAATTATTTTGGCTGATGCCGCTGATACAAAAATTGTCATGTACGATAATATTTATCCGGAGCTTTTCAACGCTAATATTCCGATAATTGTTTTTGATCACCATCATTCAAATGAAGGCGTGGCTGGCGCAGTTAATATTATTGATACGCGTGCGGCTTCAGCGAGCGCGATAGTTTATAAATTTTTCAGATTTATAAATGTTCATATTTCTCCGCAAATCGCGACATGTCTGTTAACAGGAATTTATAACGATACCGGCAGTTTTATGCATTCAAATACTTCTAAAGAGACGCTCGAGATTGCGTCTGATCTTATGCGATGTGGCGCAAAAGTGCCGGTTATTATTAAAAGTATGTTCAAAAATACGCCTATATCCAGCCTGAAATTGTGGGGAAGGGCGCTTGAAAATTTGAAGATTACAGAAGACGGCGCCGCAATTTCCGTTTTAATGAAAAAAGATTTTGAAGAATGCGAGGCCGAGTCAAACGAAGCAGGCGGCATAATTGAAAAAATGAGCGGAATACCAGAGATTAAATTCGCTGTTTTACTGCACGAAACAGGCACGAGCGTCAAAGGCTCCATGAGAACAATACGCGAGGATGTGGATTTGGCTAAAATAGCAGGACTTTTTGGCGGAGGCGGACATAGGAAGGCAGCTGGATTTGTTGTGCCAGGCAGAATCGAAAAAGAAATAAGATGGAAAATAATCCCTGAAGGAGATATCTCTTTGAAAGGATCAACTCCAATCAGCGGACTTTTTGTTGAATCAGCAAGCGATAAGAGTTAGAATTAGGGTATGATAAGAAAATTTTTCGCTTTTATCCTAATTCTCGTTTTTGTTTTTGTTTCTATTCCAGTGATGATTTTGTTCGGACTTAATAGAACACTATTGAATCAGAATTTTTATACTGGCCCGCTTATTAATGATGTTTATGAAAGATTTATGCCTATGTTTGCTGATGAGTTTTATTCTCAGGTAAAGCGCGATCTAGGCAGATATTTAACTTCCGAAGAGTTTGTTGTTGTGTTCAAAAAAAGCATTCCAGTGTCTACGTTTCAAGGAATTCTGGACGATCTTTTTATTCAGCTCAATGGTATTTTGGAAGGAAACGGAAAAACGAAAATTGTCGTGAAACTTGATCCTTTTAAGTCGTCGTTGAAGGGTTTGGGAGAAAATATTTTTGATGCTGTTAAAGCTAAGGCGCCGGAGTGCAAAAAAGGCCAGGTTCCCCAGTTTAATCCAATGCCGACATGCGTAATTCCTGGGTTGAATACAGATACCTATAAAAAAGCTTTTAGCCGTGAGGTAGAAAACAGCATTAATCAAGCTTTTATTATCATGAAGCCTGTTGAAGTTGATATGACGCCAATAATAAAAGAAATGAATAAATTAGAATTGATTCAGCTTGCCATACAGGTTTTGTTTTGTTCACTAGCCCTATTTGCATTATTAATTGTTTTGGTTTTGTGGAAGCCATTTTCGCGAGGTATGCGCTGGCTTGGAGGGGCAATTACATTTGTTGCTTTTGAAGCGCTTATAATTTATAAAATAATCCCGATTTTGACCGCGAATTTGAATCTTGGTTTTCACGATGTCCCGCAAAAATATCTTAACGCTATACAAGGCAGCGTAAAATTTTTAATTAACAGTTTTGATAAGCAAATTTTGTATTTTATGATCGTGTTTGTCATTATTGGAGCCGCGCTTGTTTTCACAGGTTATTTATTGAAACATACACAGCCACGCCGTCTCGCCTGAGGCGGACACAGGCGCATATAAAAAAGAAATAAGCGACACAGCCGCAAAAGCGTTGAAATATGTCTCACACAAGATATCTGACAATTATAGGCATTGCTGGAGGAGTTTCTTGGCTCGGATGGATTATTACCTTATATAAACTCAATCCGTTCGAATCAACGGGAATGGCGCTCGCGTTTTTTCTGATAACATTTTTTATAGCTTTAATGGCGACTTTCACGGTTCTGGGATTTTATGTGCGTGTCTGGATATATAAAAACGAAATTTACTACAATCACATAAATATTTCATTGAGACAGGGAGTTCTGCTGAGTTTAATCGTAGTAATCAGCCTTGTATTTCAATTACTCGGAGTTTTGAATTGGCTAAGCGGTTTACTTTTAATAGCCGCTATTTTGCTTATAGAATCGTATTTTTCCATGCGGAATAAATGACCACGGGCTTCCAGCCGTGGCATTTGCCACTCTTTTTCCCGCCAAGGCGGGGTCCGCCTGCGCTAGAGTCAATAATCTTGGCGCGGAATCCAGCTTATTTTTTCATATGGCCATAGCACAACCCATCCGCGGCCAGCTATATCAGATAAAGGAACGAATGCGTTTTCCGGATCTTTGCAGCCGCCTGCCATTACGTCCTTAAAACACGTACGGCCATCTGTGCTTTGAGGCCTGTTATCTCCAGCTAAAAAGTATTTTCCTTCTGGTATTTTGAATTCTGTGCGGCCTAAACCGAATGTTGTTGTATTTCCTTTGCTTGCTTTATTCAAATAAGGTTCTTCAAGTTTTTTACCTTCAGGATTTTGATCATTTTTTATATAGATCTCGCCTTCTTTGATAATTACTGTTTCGCCCGGCAAACCTACAACTCTTTTTATATAAAATTCTTTTTCGTGCGGAGGATTGAAAATAACAACGTCGCCTCTTTGCGGAAGTCCTATTTGCCAGCCAAATATGTTTTTGTAGCCGATTTTATTGATAATAATATATTCGCCGTAGCCGCTTCGGCATTCGCCGCCAATATAATTGAAATTATTGCACATTGAAGGCCCGTATATCTCAAAAGGCGCGATTACATAGGCTTTTAATAAGTAAAAGACGCCAAACAGAATTAACGCGTCGATCACTATTTCGCCGATAAATTTTATTGTTGATAAAAGCGCTGATAAAATTTTTCTGGATTTTTTGTCTTTTGCCATACGCTGTTAAATGTACAATTTTTGCGGATTTTTTACAAGTTTATAGCTCACGTCCGCTCGGCTTCGTGATTGTCTTCAAATCTGCAATTCGCGTGATATAATAAGCTTATGAAACTCGCACATTATTTTTTCGGAGAATATTTGGAAAAAGGTGAAAAAATTCATGCAATTGCGCACATAAGCATGTTCACGATTTGGAAGGATTTGGTTCGAATCGCAGCGCTTGGATTTGTTATTCCGGGTGTGCTGTTTTTATTTTTTCCGCAGATTCTGATTCCGATTTTGATATGGATGGGGATTGGTGTACTTCGGCTTATATATGAGCTTTATGGGTGGTATTATGATGTTTTTCTTATTACTAGTACCAGCGTTCTTTCAATAAAATCGGAGAGTTTGTTTGATGTCACGACAAACCGCGTTGAATATAACATGGTTGAAGGCGTGAGCTATACAATCAAAGGTTTTTGGCAGACTATTTTTAATTTTGGCGACATCAAAGTTGAAAAGGTCGGGGCCGGCACTCCGGTTATTCTGAAAAACGCCAGCAATCCAGCGCGCATTGAAAGGCGGATACTCAAACACCAGGAAGAATATCTCACGCATCGCAATTTTCAGGATCATAGAACTTTAAAAGAGCTTTTGTCAGGTATGCTGCGCCAGCACGCAAAACAGCAAGATAAATAACATGAAAAAATTTGTCTTCACGCCGTCCGCCGCAGGCGGACACAGGCGCTATGAAAAAAGAAATAAGCGACTCCTTATCGGCGTTTCCGGCAAGATTGGTTCCGGAAAAACAACATTTTGTAAAATCCTTGAGCGATATGGATTTTTCCATATAGAAGCTGATAAAATCGTGCATGATTTGTATAAAAAAAATAGAGCTGGCACGAAACTTGTCCAGAAAATTTTTGGCAAAAAATATATCACAGCAGCGGGACATGTTAATCGGGTTCTTTTGCGCGATTATTTTGTGGAAGGCCACGCCAAATTTGATTTTTTCCTCAAACGTCTTTATCCGCTTGTGATTGCGGAAATTAATAAGAAGATGTGCGGCTGCCGCCGCGTGGCAATTGAATTTATTGACTTTGATATACCGCATTTTCGCAAACTGATTGATAAATTGATTTATATTGAATGTCCCGAGAGGCTGATTCTGAAGCGCTATACCTCAAAAAAATTTCCAGCGAAATACATTAAGGCTGTGATGAATTTACAGAAAAAGCCAAAGAAAATAGACTTGATTGTGAATAACAATTCATTCAAAAAGCATTTGCGGGAATCTGCCAAAATGATATATTGCACACAGGTCGCCCCACCAAAGCGGGGCACAGGCCCATATAAATAAAATGTCGCGAAGCGACTCCACTTATGGCTAAAACTGATTACGAAATTGTTGTTGGTCTTGAAATTCACGCTGAGATTTCTACGAAATCAAAGATGTTTTGTTCGTGCAAAAATGCTCCCGGCGCTCTTCCGAATGAAAATGTGTGTCCTGTTTGCATGGGTTTTCCGGGCCAATTGCCTGTAATAAATAAAGAAGCTTTGCGAAAAGGCTTGATTGCCAGCCTCGCGCTTGGCTGCAAAATACCAAAGCTTTCGCGCTTTGACCGCAAAAATTATTTTTATCCGGATTTGCCGAAAGGTTTTCAGATTTCACAGTATGATCAGCCAATTTCAAAAGATGGCTCTATAAAGATAAAAACAGGCGCTATCGAAAAAACAATCAGAATAAAAAGAGTGCATTTGGAAGATGACGCTGGCAAATTAACGCATACTGATGATGTTTCTCTTTGCGATTACAATAGGAGCGGAGTTCCATTAATGGAAATTGTCACAGAACCGGATATTAGTTCTTCGGAAGAAGCTGTTGTTTTCGCGAAAGAATTGCAGACGCTTTTGCGCTATGTTGGCGCTTCTGACGCTGATATGGAAAAGGGGATGATGAGATTTGATGCCAGTGTTTCCGTGCGCAAAAAAGGCGATAAAAAGCTTTATAACAGGGCTGAAATCAAAAATCTGAATTCATTCAGAGCTTTGCAGAGCGCGCTTGAATATGAATCCAAACGTCAAATCGAGATGGCAGAAGATAGTAAGCCGCTCGATAGCAATATTACTGTCGCTTGGGATGATGAAAAACAAAAGACTTATGTAATGCGGGGCAAAGAAGGCGATGCTGATTATCGATATTTTCCAGAACCGGATTTGCCGCCGATTGTTGTTGATAAAAAATTTATTGAGGAGCTGCGGCAGTCTCTTCCGGAATTGCCTGAACAAAAACGCCAGAAATATGCTGAAATGGGGATTTCCGCTAATGAATGCGGAATAATCAGTCTTGATCCGGATATGGCGAAATATTTTGAACAGGTCGCGTCAGCGACCGAAGAAAATCCAAAAAAAGTCGCCTCATTTATTACGAGTGTTTTCCTAAAACATTTGAATAATGACAATTTAAGCATTAACGCATCGAAAATTAAGCCAGCGTTTCTGGCGCGATTAATGGATTTAGTTTGTAAAAGTGAAATTTCCGGCAATATGGCAAAAGGAGATATTTTTGAAGAAATGTATCATACCGGCCGCGGCCCCGACGAAATTAT
>JACRIA010000075.1 GCA_016215735.1 Candidatus Peregrinibacteria bacterium | reverse complement strand
TCTCTTAATAGGAATTGCACCGGGCTTTATTTCAAGCGCCTGAATCAAATGCCAGCCAATCGCCTCTCCTTCGCGGTCCTCATCAGTCGCAATCCAAAGGGTTTGCGCTGATTTCAAATAATCTTTAATCTGACTCACAATTTTTTTCTTATCAACTGGAATCGTATATGTCGGCGTGAAATTATTTTCTGTATCAATCCCAATTTTTGACTTTGGCAAATCGCGGATATGACCCATTGAAGCAATAACAGTGTAAGATTTATCCAAAAACCGCGAAATTGTCTTCGCTTTTGTTGGAGATTCGACAATTACAAGGTTTGAACTCATACAACCCCTATTCTTAACTGAAAGGAAAATTTAGTCAAATCGCACACTTAACTTTTTCCTAAACTTTTCCTAACATCAACGCTTGAAACCGAAAATTTCCGATTTACAAGCCATTAAAATTATGTCAGGGTTAAAACGCTTCACCCAAGCCATAAATTTAACAAATGGCTTACACAAGCCAAATTTTTGCTCTTGATTTTTTATAAAACACTATTCATTATTTTGGCTACAGCTAGCCGAAAACGCTTGCAAACTACTATCTATTGTCTATAATACTAACGAATTTTCATTTCAAATATTCTTTAACCTTCTCACAGTATGACAAAACAGGATCTCATCAATGCCATTGCGGCAGAGGCCAAAGTGACGAAGAAGAGCGCAGCCGATATGTTCGGCACACTCTTGAAGTATGTCACAAAATCTCTCAAGAAAGGTGAGAATGTCACAATCACAGGATTCGGGACATTCCGCGTTTCACAGAGACGCGCACGCGTTGGAGTAAATCCACGCAATCCGGGAGAAAAAATCAAAATCCCGGCAATGAAACTCCCGGCATTCAAGGCTGGCAAATCATTGAAAGATGCAGTTAGATAAAAATCTGAATTAAGAAAGATTTTCAAAGGCTCTGCGAAAGCGGGGCCTTTTTTTGCAAACGCATGCTTGATAAAACAGTCTAAACGCGGTAAATTACATAATGATATTTAACCTTGTTTATGCGGCAATTGTTCGAAAAATTAAAAACAGCTAGCCTCGAAGAAATCCGTGGCGCGAAAAACGCCGATGCTTTGCGCCAAATTGAAGTGAAATATCTCGGCCGCAATGGAGAATTCACGGTTCTTATAAAAGGATTGAAGGATTTGCCCGCAGATGAAAAACCTTCTGCTGGAAAACTCGCGAATGAAATAAAAATCGCGCTTACAGAAGCCATTCGCGGCAGACGCGAGATTCTGGAGCAGGAAACGCTGGCGCAAGAATCTAATACGGAATTTTTTGATACCACCGTCCCTGGCGCCCACTACGAAATCGGCCATATTCATCCCATTTCGCAAATGCAATATGAAGTTGAAAGAATTTTCGGAGAAATGGGATTCAGCATAATGGATGGCCCTGAAATGGAAAGCGAATATTATAATTTTGAAGGCTTAAATATACCTGCAACGCATCCTGCGCGCGATATGCAGGACACGTTCTTCGTTAAAAATAAATTCCACGACTTTCATGGAAAAATGGTGATGCGCACGCATACTTCTCCTGTGCAAATAAGAACAATGGAGCGATATGGCGCGCCTTTGCGGATTATTGTTCCGGGCCGTGTTTTCCGATATGAAGCGACTGATGCTGGCCATGATTCAACTTTCAACCAAGTCGAAGGTTTGCTAATTGATAAAAATATTTCTCTGGCGCATTTAAAAGGAATAATGATTGAATTTTTAACGCGATTATTTGGAAAGCCGATTAAAGTGCGGTTCAGGCCAGGTTATTTTCCTTTTGTTGAACCGGGCCTTGAATTAGATTTGTCTTGCGTTTTGTGCAATATGAAAGGCTGTCGCGTGTGCAAACACACAGGCTGGATGGAATTCATGGGCGCAGGCATGGTGCACCCGAATGTTCTAAAAGCAGGAAAAATCGATCCGAAAATTTATCAGGGCTGGGCATTTGGTTTCGGCCTTACGCGCTTAACAATGCTCAAATACGGCATAGACGACATCAGATTATTCTCGAGTGGAAACTTAAAATTCTTAAATCAGTTTTAACAGGCCGGGAGCCGAAGGACACAGACCCATATAAATAAAACGTCCGCCTCAGGCGGACACCATCATGAAAATTTCGCTAAATTGGCTAAGGGAATTCGTAAATATACCGCATGACGCAAATGCGAAATATCTCGCTGAATTATTTACGACAAAAACAGCTGAAGTTGAAAATGTCTATGATGAAGCTGGTTTATGGAAAAATATTTTTGTCGGACAAGTTTTAGAAATACACAAACACCCAAACGCGGACAAATTGCGGATCGCAAAAGTAAGTCTTGGCAAAAAAACCATCAATCTTGTTTGCGGAGGAAATAATTTGCGTGAAGGAATGTATACGGCAATCGCGCTTCCCGACGCAATGGTTAAATGGCACGGCGAAAATGAATACACAGAACTCCAGCAGACTTCAATCCGCGGAGTAAAATCCGAAGGAATGATCTGCGCGAAAGAAGAAATCGGACTCGAGGAAGGTGTTCAGCCAACAGGCGGAATTGCTGATCTATCAGCCATAAAACCAGAAGTTGGCGCGCCTCTCGCGAAAGCATTGGCTAAAAACGACACAATCTTTGAAATCGAAAACAAATCTCTTACGCACAGACCTGATCTTTGGGGACATTATGGAATCGCAAGGGAATTCGCCGCGATTTTGGATAAAAAAATAAAACCTTTGACGCCAAAAATAAAATTTCCGGAAAAAGGCCGGCAAATAAAAGTTACTGTAAAAAATCCAAAATTATGTCCGCGCTATGCGGTTGTAATAATTGAAAATATAAAAGTCGGAGAATCTCCGGAATGGCTTAAAGAAAAATTGCGCGCTGTCGGACGCGGAATACATAACAACATGGTCGATGTGACAAACTATATCACTGAATTGCTCGGCCAACCAATGCATGCGTTCGATTTAAACAACATTCATGAAGAAGTAATAATCAGAAATGCCGAGGAAAACGAAAAAATGATAACGCTCGATGGAAAAACAAGAACTTTGTCAAAAGACATAATCGTAATTTCAGATAAAAAGGGAATTATCGGCATGCCTATTATGGGCGGACAAAATTCAGAAACAACTGAAAAAACAACCGTAATAATGCTGGAAGCAGCGAATTTTGATCCTGTTTCCGTTAGAAAAGCTTCATTTAAACTCGATTTAAGAACCGAGGCCGCACAAAGATTTGAAAAACATCTTGATCCGAATCTTGTTGAACTGGGATTGAAAATGGCGTGCGAAATTATTTTAAAAATTTGTCCTGGCAGCCGCATTGCCGGCCCAGCAACTGATATTAAAAATTTCAATACAAAATCAATAAAAGTGGATTTGAATGTTGCGCGCACGCAATCTATGATCGGCGCAAAAATCAGTATGCCTGAAATGATAAAAATTCTGCAAAAACTCGAATTCAACGCAGCAAAAAAATCCAGCAACATTATTTCCGTCATAATCCCCTCTTTTCGCGCAACAAAAGACATTGATATTGAAGAAGATTTGATTGAAGAAATCAGCCGCATGCACGGCTATGACAAAATTCCGAGTATTTTGCCTGAACTTCCAACAAAACTTCCGCTTGAAAATATTGAAAGAAAATTGAAATACACTGCGCGGAATATTTTATCGCTGGGCCTTGGTTTCACGGAAATGCAGTCTTATTCATTTTACGGCGCTCAAGAAATAAGCAGCAGCCGTTTGCCAGAAGAACTGCATTTGAAACTCGAAAATTATCTTTCTTCAGACCAAACGCATCTAAGAATCAGCCTTGTACCGAATATGCTGCGCGCCGTGAAACAAAATATTTATTCGTTCGATACGATGAAAATTTATGAAATCGGACGCACGTATTTAAACGGCTCTGAATATTTTCCGATTGAAGAAAAATACATTTGCGGAATGATTATCGAAAGCAAAAAATCCGGCGCCGGGAAAATCGCAGAAGCTAAAGAGATTTTCTATAGCGCGAAAGGTGCGCTCGACAATTTTCTTGAATCTTTTGGTACGCCGGATTTAAACAAAAAACGCGCTACAAACCATCATTTTTACGTAAATCCGGTGAAACAATTGGTTTATACAAACGCGGATAATGAAGAAATCGCGAAAGTTTTTGAAATCCACCCTGCTGTACTGAAAAATTTCGATCTGGAAGAAGTATGCGTCGGTTGTTTTGAAATAAATTTCTCAAAATTAGCTTTAATGGGAACTTTTTCGCGGAAATATAAGCCTATTCCAAAATATCCTGAAATAAAAATCGATGTTTCTGTGATAATGCCTGAAGAAAAAACAGTTGAAGAAGCGTATCGCATCATAAAAAGCGCCGATGCGGCATACATAGCGAATGTTGAACTTTTCGATATTTTCAAGGACAAATCAATTGGCGCTGGAAAGCGCGCGCTGGCTTTCAAAATAACGCTCCGTTCAGACGAGCGCACCCTTACCCTCGAAGACATGAACAAAATTCAGAAAAAAATCTTCGATAATTTAAAACATTCTGGTGGCGTAATCCGCGGTCTATAGGGACCGGTTCTCTATTCACAAAAAATGAAATTTTATCATATTATAGACAGCTCAAGCACAAACAAAACATATTTATCAATTAAGTAAATAGAGAACCGACACCATGTTCGATTTCAAAAACCAGGAATGGAGTATCAAAAAAGTCTTCGCACTTACAATAAGCGTATTCACGGCGCTTTTAATCGGCGGTACTATTTTATTTTTTCTGCTGATCGCGGTTTTTTCAATTGGTCTGCCAGATGTCGCGGACGTACAAAACCTCTCACCTACTCTTTCAACAGAAATTTTTGATAGAAACGGCACATCTTTATATACGATTTACGGCGAGGAAAATCGAAAATACGTTGATTACGACAAAATTTCTCCTTATGTAATCGATGCGACTATCGCGGTTGAAGACGAACATTTTTGGGAACACAAAGGATTCGATGTCGGCGGCATAGCGCAGGCAATTTTTCATGAATTAACAGGAATCGGCGCTCAAAGAGGCGGTTCAACAATCACACAGCAATATGTAAAAAATGTTTTTCTCTCGCCAAAAAGAAGCTATACAAGAAAAATCAAAGAACTAATTTTGTCCGTGCGCCTTGAACAGCATTATCCAAAACAAAAAATTCTCGAGTTTTATTTAAATCAAATTCCATATGGAAACAACGCGTATGGAGTCGGCAAAGCCGCGGAAATTTATTTTAGTAAAACACCCGCGGAGCTTAATCTTGGCGAAGCTGCGATTTTGACTTCTTTGCCGCAAGCACCAAGTTATTACAACCCGTACAGCACGCATAAATATTCATCTCTTACAAAAACTTTTACAGTAAAGGAGCTGACAAACCGCGATATTCAAAAAGAGTCGGACTTGGAAGATTCTGAATTTTCACGCGGACTCATCGGCAAACTCTATATACTTGATGACAAACACAAAGTTTATGTGCAGGGCCGCACTGACATAGTTCTCCGAAGAATGCGCGATCTCGGATACATCAACGAGGCTGAAAAAAACGAAGCATGGCAGCAAACGCAAAAAACAGAATTCACGCCTCTCCGAAAAAGCATCCGTTCTCCGCATTTTATTTTTTATGTAAAAGAATTGCTGGAGCAAAAATACGGCAAAGAAATTATGGAACGCGGCGGACTCAAAGTTTATACGACGCTTGATTGGAATTTGCAGGAACAAGCTGAAAAAATTATTGCAGACCGCGCTGAAAATAATGAAAAAACTTATAAAACAACTAATAGCGCCGCTATTGTGATTGATCCTAAACAAGGCCAAATCCTCGCTATGATCGGTTCGGCTGATTATTTCAACGATGATATTGACGGCAAAGTAAATGTTGTAATCAGACCGCGCCTTCCAGGTTCGTCTTTCAAGCCGATTGTTTACTCACAGGTATTCTTGAACCGCTACACGCCGGCAACGGTTTTATACGACACGCCTGTTAAACTCGGGCCTGATGAACCGCAGGATTTCGACGGCAAATTTATGGGACCGCTTCCAATTAGAATGGCTCTTGGCAAATCGCGGAATATCCCTGCTGTAAAAGCTTATTTCCTGGCTGGCGAACAAAAGCAAATCATAGATCTCGCGGCGAAAATGGGCATCACGACTCTCGACCAAAATCACGATTATGGCTATCCGCTGGCAATCGGCGCGGGCGAAGTAAAATTAATTGACATGGCAACTGCGTTCGGCGTTTTCGCGAATAGCGGAAAACGCCAGGATTTATATCCAATTTTAAAAATCGAAAATGCAAAAGGCGATATTATTGAGGAATGGAAAGACCGCGAACCAATTGAAGTTCTTGATCCGCAAGCCGCATATTTAATTACAAATATTCTTTCTGATCAATCCGTGAATATCGGCGAAAGGCTGAATATTTCCAATCATACAGTCGCCGCAAAAACCGGCACATCAACAAACAAAACAAAAGCAAAAGGCAAGGCATATCCTGTCGATCTCTGGACAATAGGATATACGCCAAGTTATGTCGTAGGTGTATGGTCAGGCAATAGCGACGGCAGCGCAACTAGCTATAACGCGGATGGATACAATGTCTCAGCGCCAATTTGGAAAGAAATATTTACATATTTATTAAAGGACAAACCAAACGAGCAATTTCCTGTTCCAGAAGGCATAAAACACGTTTCTGTAAGCACGCTCACGGGTTTATTGCCATCTGATAAAACTTCTCCTGATAAAATTCGCGATGAAGTTTTTGCAAGCTTTTCAATACCGACAGAAATCGAAAATTCAACTTATGAATTAGAAATCGACGCGAGAACAAATAAAATCGCGACGCCGTATTGTCCAAAAGAATTTATCATTAAAAAAACATTTCAAAATCATTCTGATCCAATTCAAAATACCGCGTGGCAGGCAGGTATTCAAAAATGGCTTGAAATGAATAAAGATACAGCCGATGTTTATGGCATTGCGCCAACAGAAACATGTTCGCTCCATACAGCTGAAACAGCGCAAAAACAGCCAACAATCACAATTCTCGCTCCATCAGCGTACAGTGAAATAGGAAATGAAAATATTGATGTACTGGTTTCGTATTCAGCAGTGCTCGGACTTGAAAAAATAGATTATTATTTTGATGGAAGAGTTAAATATTCGGATTCTTCCGGCACAAACAGAATCACAATGAAAGTTCCGCGCTACGCAGAATCAGGCAAAAAATATCTTATGAGCGCGAAAATCTACGATAAAGCGGGATACACAACAGAATACGCAATCGAAGTCAAGGTAAGGTAATTTGGAAATTGTAATTTCCGCGGCAGGCGGACAATTTTTAGAAATTAGTATATATTAGACATTAGAAATTCCAGCCGCGGGCTGGCATCGGGGTGTAGCGCAGTTAGTTAGCGCGCAGCGTTCGGGTCGCTGAGGTCGCCGGGGCGGGACCGGCCACCCCGACCATACGCGCCCGTAGCGAAGCGGAGGGCGCATATACAAATAATCGTCGCGAAGCGACACCACCACGCGGCCGTCAGGCCGCATATATAAAATAACTCCGCCGCAAGCGGAAACCACACGCGCCCGTAGCGAAGCGTTCTGCGTCAGCAACAACGAAGTTAAGGGCGCATATATAAAAGTTGCATTAGCTCAAAATGAACACAATCTTGATCGCATTTCTAATCGGAATGGGGCTAAGTCTGATTACTGTTCTTGCTGATTCTCTAATAAAACACGCTTCATTGCAAAACGCCTTTTCAGGCTGGCAAACGCTGGTTTTAGGCGTAATTATTTATGGACTTACCGCATTCGGCTGGTTTTTTGTAATGAGAAAACTAAAACTTTCTACGCTCGGCGTTTTGTATGCGGTTAGCTGCGTTATTTTTTTAACTTTGGTTAGTGTATTTTATTTCAAAGAAAAAATATCCCCATTAGAAATCGTTGGGATAAGCATGGCAATTTGTTCACTTGTAATCCTATCCAGATTTGCGTAGAATCGCCTGTCGCTTGCTTTGGATTTAATAAAAATTTTAACAAAAATTTAGGCCTACAATATTGATTTTGCCGAAAACACCTGCTATAATTTGCTTGTTATCACGATGGGAGGCTAGGAATAAGGGAACGTCCTTACTCTATATGCCTCTCTTTTTGTATTCCAATCTATATCTAAGATCATTCACAAAAAAGAAATAATTAGAAAATCTCCTCAACAAAGAAGAATATTTATATCTATGCGGGATACCGACTTTCAATAATTTTTT
>JACRIA010000076.1 GCA_016215735.1 Candidatus Peregrinibacteria bacterium | reverse complement strand
TGGCGCCAAAATGGCTTAAGGTCGATCTCACAACATTATCAGGAGAAGTAATCGCAGAACCAGGGAAAGATGATTTTGAAAAAAGCGTACAAATCAGTTTAATCATTGAATACTATTCTAAGTAATTCTTTATTCTTTATTCTTTATTCTTAATTCAAAACATATGCATCCAATTCAAGAAGAAATCGGACTGCCCAAGCTTAAGACCAATAAACTTGGAGACTTTCATACGATTTTTACTCTTGGTCCCCTGCCGCCCGGCTACGGAGTAACAGTTGGAAATGCTATAAGAAGAGTACTTTTATCGTCTATACCGGGAACAAGCATCACAGCTGTAAAAATGGATGGCGTAAGCCATGAATATTCGACAATCAAAGGCGTGAAAGAAAGCGTTTTGGATATTACCCTTAATCTTCGCGCAATTGATTTTAAAAAAACGTCAAAAGATCCGACATGGATAACTCTGCAAACAAACAAAGAAGGAAAAGTCTATGCCAAAGATATCAAAGCTCCATCTGACGTCGAAATTCTGAATCCGAATGTGTATATCACGACTTTGGATAAAGGCGGAAAATTAAATTTGGAAATTAAAATCGAAAAAGGCATCGGCTATATTCCCGCTGCACAAAGAGAAAAAGAAGAAACAACGCCAAACTTAGTCCTTATGGACGCAGTGTTCACGCCGATCAAAAAAGTCCGCTATGATATTGAGCCAATGCGCGTCGGCCAAATGACAAACCTTGATAAATTAACGCTCGAAATAAAAACAAACGGCTCAATCACACCAGACGACGCTCTTAAATTTGCATCAAACATTCTGCAGTCATATTTCGGATTATTCAATGCTGAAGGAGTTCTCGTGGAACAGGATTTTATCGCAACTCCGCAAAAAATTCTCGAACATCAGCAAACAACAGCGCAGACATCACCGACAAAAGAAAGCTACACGCCAATTGAAATTCTTGGTTTTTCTCCAAGAACATTAAACGCGCTTATTAACGGCGGAATCGGCTCAATTGAACAATTATCAAAATGCACGCAAGCCAAATTATCAAATCTTCGCGGATTCGGTAAAAAAGCTCTCAACGAAGTTTTGAATGCCTTGGCAGAACGCAATATTAAACTATCCGAAGAATAAATTTTTAATTCTTTATTCTTTATTCTTCATTCTTTATTCTTCATTCTTTATTCTTAATTCAATCCATGCGGCATCAAACCAAAAAATTAAAACTAGGAAGCGACAAAGATCATACGAGATCAATGCTGCGAAATCTCGGAGTAGCGCTGATAATTCATGAAAAAATCAAGACAACAGAATTGCGCGCAGCAGCTGTTATCCCATTCGTTGAAAAGCTCATCCATGTCGCCAAAACTAAGAATAAAATGATCGCGATCCGGCATATAGAAAAAATGCTGCAGCACGAATCCGCATCGAAAAAAATTCTTGAAGTTCTTGTTGCAAAATATAAAGACCGCAAATCAGGCTACGTAAGAAAAACATTTGTCGGATACAGAAAAGGCGACAACGCACACTTAGCATTAGTTGAATTAATATAACAGAGCGTTCGCCGCCACGCCGTCCGCCGCAGGCGGACACAGGCGCTACAAATAAGGTCGCGAAGCGACACCATCAACGCCGTCCGCCTGAGGCAGACACAGGCGCATATAAAATGAATAAAACATACGTACAAAAACCAGCAGAAGTAATAAGAAAATGGTATATCGTTGATGCAAACGGTAAAACACTTGGAAGACTCGCAACAAAAGTCGCAACACTGCTTCACGGTAAACATAAAACTTATTTTTCATCTTCGCTTGATTGCGGAGATTTTGTAATTGTAATAAACGCTGCTAAAGCCAAACTCACAGGAAATAAAATGGCTGGCAAACTATATAGACACCATTCAGGATATAAAGGCGGGCTCAAGGAAACTTCTGCCTCACGCATGTTTGCAAAAAAGCCTTGCTATCCCCTGTTTCATGCTATAAAAGGAATGGTGCCGAACAATAAAATGCGCGATGAAATCATGAAAAGGCTCAAAATCTATGCTGGCCCTGAACATCCGCACGAAGCCCAAAAACCAGAAAAAATT
>JACRIA010000073.1 GCA_016215735.1 Candidatus Peregrinibacteria bacterium | reverse complement strand
TCGATTCCATGTTTGCGTATTTCGCTTAATTCCGCGGTCGCGCGATAGCCGTAAATTTTTGCGTCCATTTTTTCAAAAGCGAGTATGCCCCGCATTATTTTTACTATTTTTGATTTTGACGAAGTTTCAGCTGGATCGATTCTTCGGAGCAGACGAGACCGGAGCGGCCGGACCGCCCGTGCCATTTCTTTTATAACTTGCTGTGGTTTTTCGGATGTAATTACGCGGCGGTCGATTATCATGCTCGCGCTGTCAGGAACAATATTAGCGGCGCTGCCGCCTTTAATAATTCCTATATTCAAAGTTGCACGGCCCATGAGTTTATGGCTGCGTTTATTGATTTGTTTTTCGTATGATTTAATGCGCGGCACCACGGCAACGAGCTTTTCAATTGCGTTGATTCCTTTTGTCGGATCACTTGCGTGAGCGGTTTTTCCCTGCGCTGTTATTTCAAAAGTATATTGTCCTTTGTTGCAGGAAATCAATTTTCCGTTAGTTGGTTCGATTGTTATTGAATATTTGATATGGCGCAGTTTTGTTTTGCGCAATTTCATTGCTTTTTGGATTGCGCTGAAACTGTTTTCTTCAACGCATGTGAAAATCATGCTGATAGGGGACGGTTGTCTGCGGCGACCGCTCCCATTTTTGCGATTTTCCGCGAGCGCTGCCAAGAAGCACGCGATATTTCCTTTTGTGTCAGAACTTCCGCGGCCGAATAATTTTCCTTCGCGGATTTCGCCGGCTGGATTGCGTTTCCATTTTTTCGCGTCGCCGAATTGAACAGTATCCAAATGGCCTTGTACAAGAAGCGGACCTTTTCCAATTACAATCACATTAAATTTTTCTTTATCAATAAATTGTTTTATTGGCTTGAGGCCGAGCTTTTTCAAAAAATCAAAGACATACTGGCCGCACTGCGTGCGGGTGCCGGGCGGATTTTCCGAATTCAGGCTCACAAGTTTTTTTGCGATTTCAACTGGTCCGCCGAGTTTTATCATTTATAATTTAAAATTTAAAATTGCGCGAAGCGCTACCATCCTCCGCTTGCGCCGCCGCCTCCGCTTGATCCGCCTCCGCCTCCTCCAAAACCTCCGCCCCCAAAACCTCCGCCGCCTCCTCCTCCAAAAAACCAGAATCCGCCACTGCCTTTTCCCGGCTTGATTTTTCCGGTTGAAGCCAGATAATCAAGCAAGAATCCGCCGCCAGCGAGAAAGAAAAATATCCAAAGCACCCAATAGCCGATCATTGAAAATAGAAATAAACCTAAAATTATTCCGATAGTACCGCCCATTACTCCGCCCAGCCACCATGATTTTGTTTTCGCGAAAATATTTACAAGAAAGCGCGACGCAATCATCAAAAACCAAAGTCCCCACACAAAAATTATTTCAATATAGTCAGATAAATTCATACTTTTTGTGCTTGTTGATTGCTGTGAAAAATCTACCACTTCGCCTTTTATAATACTTTCAATTGCACGAACTGATTGAATAACGCCAGCATCGAAATCTCCTGCCTTAAAATAAGGTTTTGCAATATTATCGAGAATGTTTTTTGCTTTAGTATCAGGCAAAATTCCTTCCAAGCCGTATCCGACTTCTATTTTCGTCGCGTGCTCTTCGAGGCTTATCAAAAACAAAATGCCGTTATCGGGTTTTTTCTGTCCGGGCTTCCAGTCTTCAAAAAGTTTCACAGCAAAATATTCAATGTAATCTCCTTTCATTGAAGGAATAATCGCGACAAAAATTTGGTGTGAAGTTTGTTTCTCAAAAGCCGCGAGTTCACTGTTTAATTGCTGAATTGTCGCGGTATTTAATGTTTTTGTGAAATCATTAATATAGCCGGTTGGATTGCCGGGGTTGTAGTAGGCGTTGGCAGTTGTTGCCGCGAACAGGCCGTCCGCCGAAGGCGGACACAGGCCCCTATAAAAAAGAAATAACGCGATTCCGATTGCGCAGAAAAATAATTTTTTGCTAAACATTAATTTTTTTAAAGACGTCTGCCCCGCCAAGGCGGGACTCCCGTCCTGTTATAGTGTAATCTGCGGCGGCGTTTCAGCTCCAGTAACAGCTTTAAACCATTCTCTCGCGTCGAACCCGAACATATTTGCAACAATATTCGACGGGAATGTTTGAACCTTTAAATTGTATGCGAATATAGCTTCATTAAATCTCATACGTTCAGCGCTGATTCTGTTTTCTGTGCCAGCTGTTTCCGTGTAATACTGGCCCACAACATCAATTGATTTTAGCTGAGGATATTGTTCGACAATCACCAGTAATCTTGCCATTGCCGAATCCAGCTGATTTACTGCACCAACTTTTTCATCAATTGTTTTTGCTCCAGCGTACATTGTTCTTGCTTTCGCGATCATCCCGAATATCGCGTCTTCCTGTTTGTATGCGCTTTTTAGCGCTGCTTCAAGCCTCGGCAATAAATCCCATCTTCTTTGATATGAGGTTTCGACATTTGCCCATTGCGTGTCTGCCGCGAGATTAACTGTTATGATGCCGTTGTACGTGCTCCAGATAAAGCCGACAATCAGCACAAATACAGCAATAATTACGCCGAGTACGATTTTTGTGTTTTTGGACATAGTAGAATTGGTTATGTTGCGTTAATTATAGGGGACGGTTCTCTGATTGTAAAACATTTTAATTTTGCCATATAATAAAAGAAAGTAAATAGAGAACCGACACCATATGAGCGATTTTTTTAAAGAATTCCAGCGTTTGAGAGAAAAGACTCCGCAAATCGGATTTCACGGCTATCAAAACACAAATTCCGAATACAGTGATTTTATCTATCATTCAAAGAATTCCTATCTCTGCTTTGACGGCGATTATTACGAGAAATGTATGTATTGCTACGATTCTTTCAAAAATAAATTTTGCGCAGACTGCGGCTATATTCAAAATTCAGAACTGCTTTATGAGTGTGTTGACTGCGTGAATTGTTACAACAGCGATTATCTTCAAGACTGCAAACAAACAAGCGAGAGTTTTCTTGGATATGATTTGGTTGGCTGCAATCAGTGTTTTGGATGTGTTGGTTTGCGGCATAAACAACACTATATTTTTAATAAGCCTTTTTCAAAAGAGGAATACACCGCGCGTATTGCTGAATTAAAAAAACAGCCTATATCAAAACTTTACGCGGAATTTGAAAAAATAAAACAAACTGTACCACATTTATATTCAAGGCAATTCCAAACTGAAAAGTCTTTCGGCGATCATTTGTTTAATTGTCAGCGGTGTTATTGTTGTTATGACTGCGAAGGAATGCAGCAATGCGGTTATATGTACCGCGTTTACAATATTTACGGCGAACGTACTGCTGATTCTTGGGATTCAGGCACTTCTGTTGATTTGCAATTATGCTATCAGACTTATTTCGTGGGCAAAGGATATAACTGCAATTTTTGCTTTTACTGTGAGTTCGCGCGGGACTGTGAATATTGCGATTCTTGTTTTCATTCGGAAAAATTATTCGGATGCGTTGGGTTGAACAGAAAAAGTTTTTGTATTTTGAATAAGCAGTATTCTGAGAAAGATTGGTATGAAAAAACGGCTCAAATAAAACAAGAACTCCGTGCCGCAGGTTTGTATGGCGATTGGCCTAAATGGGGTCAGACCTAATTGTTATGAAAAGAAAATATTTAATCGCGCTGATAGTTTTGAATTTGTTTATGGTTGCTGCCGCGATGACGATTGATTACAGGGATTTTATTGAGACGCCTGTGTATTTATGGATTTTTGTACCGATTTGTCCGTTGTATCCGTTTTTATTGGCGGTAAATTATATTTTGTATTTATGGCGCGGAAAATGGCTGCAATGGCTTTTGAATTTCACCGCAATCGGAATTATTTCTTACAGTCTTATGGCGTTTGTTTTCTATCCTTTATATATGTATGAAAATGGTTTCGGCTGGTATGAGCTTGGAAATATTTTCTGGGTTTTGCTTTATGGAAGCCAGATATGCGTGATCTGGCCGGCTGTGCGGCGGATTCACTGGAGTGGCTATGCGCTAATTTTGGCGTATTTTTTAGCGAAAGATTTTTTGGACAGATTCAGCATTACTTATTCATATCAAAGATATAGTCTGCTCAGCGATTGGCTGCAAAATACGCTTTTTATCGCAATTTTGATTTTGCACATAGCGGTTCTTTTGTTTATTATTAAGCGCGATTATGCAAAAAAACTTCGTAATACGGCCTGAAGATATAGAATATTATAAAAAGCAGGGTGTTCCATTGCCGACGATTTCTCCTACGGAAAGAGAACGCAGGAGATTGGCTTTTCGCAACGATCCTTCCCTTTGGTACAGAAAATGCGATCTGTCCGGAGAAAAGATTCTGTCGCAATATCCGGCAGATGCGAAATTTCCGGTTTATAAAGTGGATTATTGGTGGGAAAAAGACTATGAAATACCGTGCGCGGACTATGATTTTGAGCGCTCGTTTTTTGAGCAATTTTTTGAACTCAAGAATAAAGTGCCGCATATGAGTCTTGTTGTTGATTATGCTTCCGTAGTAAACTGCGATTACTGCCACCAGCTTGGCTACTCCAAAAATTGCTATTTGATTTCGCGCGCGATGAGAAATGAAAGTTGTTTTTACTCTTTTTACATTGATGATTCACTGATGAGTTTTGACTGTTTGGTTGTCAGATATTGCGAGCTTTGCTATGAATGTATTGATTGCAGAAATTGCTATAACCTGAATTTTTCTCAAAACTGCCGCAACTGCCATGACAGCGCGTTTTTATTTGATTGTATCGGCTGTTCGGATTGTTTTTGCTGCGTGAATTTACGCAGAAAAAAATATTGCATTTTTAATAAAGAATATACAAAAGAGGAATATAAGCGCGAGCTTGCCCGGTTATGGCCGAAATCGCATGAGGATGAGGAAAAATTGAGCAAAAAGCTCGCGGAATTCAGAAAAAAATTTCCACATCAAGCTGTTTATGGACATCAAAACGAAAACAGCGTCGGCAATCATTTATATAATTCAAAAAACGCTTTTTATTGTTTCGATGCGTATGAATTGTGGGATTGCGCATATTGCTCCATGCTGCACATGGCGAAAGATTGTTATGATGTGACGATTTTTGGCGATAATGTTGAACTTTGTCTGGAATGTGTCACAGCAGGCACGCATTCTTACAATTTGAAATTCTGCATAGATTGCCATGTTGACGTTTCATATTTCGAGTATTGTGATTTATGTTATTCCTCAAAATATTTATTCGGATGCATCGGACTGCGCAACAAGTCGTATTGCATTTTGAATAAACAATATTCAAAGGAAGAATATGAAGATTTGGTACCGCGGATTAAGGCGCATATGAGGCAAACAGGGGAATACGGCGAATTTTTTCCAATGAAATACTCGCCGTTTTTATATAAACAATCAACTGCGAATTTGTTTTGGCCTTTGAGCGATTCCGAGATAGAAAAATTGGGCTTGACAAATACCAGCCATGTATGATTAAATAGCTTCCAATCTTAATTTTTAACCAAAAATTATATGTCGCAAAAAACTTCGGAACGTCGTATTGATCCTGAAAATCTCATGGGTATTGATTGGCACGCGCCTAGAGCGCTTTTAAGGCCGGAATTTCAAGGACTCGAGTCGGCGGAGGCGCGAAGAGCAGCAATTTCAAAACCTGAAACGACATTCCGCGAAGGTGACGTAATGAGAAGAGCTATTTTTCGCGCTCTTGACCGAATTGAAGGCGTTCGTACTCCTGAACAGCAAAAGCTTTTGGACAGCCTTATGTCTCAACGCGAACAAGCAGCCGATACATGGACCAAACAGTACGATTTGACGAGATTGCTGAAACAAGTTCCTTCAAAAGAAGAGTTAATGGCTGGCTGCTGAAGCTTGGCTTCAAAACTTGTCACCCGAAGCTCTTCAAGGATTTGTTGAACTTTGCCCTGATACGGCTGAGCTTGTTATTCGTCCAGGACAACTGATGGATGAACAATTGATGGGAATTATTGATAATCACAAAACTATTCCAGGTCAAAATAATGGCAAAATATGGGTTCCTAAATTATGGAACGGCGTTAAATCAGATTCATGGTTAGTCGGTATCACAGACGGCAAAGAGGATTTGCCTTTTGATGAAAGCATTTATTGGATAAATCCTGAAGCTCCCGAAGACCAACGAATAGCCAGAACCAATGAACAAATGGTAGCTGAATATGCAAAGAGATATGTTGCAAAAGGATTAAAACTTATGCCTCAACGCGGTTACGTTCCTTCCGCCGCAACTAGAATGGCACAAGGAAAAGTTCTCGATAGACGATATTGGTCTGCTTTTGAGAGACCTGCAGACGCCGCTTACTTGCCGTTCGCTGAATGGAGCGACGTCCGCGTGAACCTTGGCGGCGTTCTCGCCCTGGGTACTCCCGCAGCGTCTTGCGTTGTCGTCCTTGGGATGAGGGTGAGATGAAATTTTAGGCTTTGGTCTTTATTTTTCCTTTGAATTGGCTGGTTTGCGGAAAATTATTATCGGATGATTTGGGGGAAGAAAATAATTATTCTATTATTTTGAATCCTTCCAGTATTGCATCGCAGAAAAAATCTTCCAGCAGGCTTGAATCTCCTTGAAGCTGAGATTTATTTAAAAAAGTATAATACAGCTGTTTTTTTTCCTGCTTGATTATTGCGGGAGGCATATAAAACTTTATAAAGTTTGTCAATTTCAATATAATTTATAAAGTTTTGCTTAAGACGGGCGGAAAAAATCAAATTGTTTTATAATAAAACCATGGATTTTCTTGAAGAATTGCAAAAATTGCGAGAATCAATTCCGCATCCGGCGATTTTGACAACACGGAGCGTAAATTCCGAATATTGCCCTTATTCTTCTGATAATAAAAATTGCTATTTGATATTAGGCCGCGGCGCAGACGAAGATTGTTATTATGGCTATTGGGTGGGCCATTCTGAAGATTGCTGCGATAATATTTGTTTATATAAATGTGTTTTGTGCTATGAGTGTGTTGATTGCGAACATTGTTTCAACTGCGATTATTGCCAGGATTGCAAAGACTGTTCAGACTGCGAATATTCGTACGATTGTATGAACTGCAAATATTGTTTTGGGTGCGTTGGTTTGCGCTACGCTGAATACCATATTTTCAATGAAAAATTTTCAAAAGAAAATTATAAAGCGCGTATTAAAGAATTGAAGAAGAAACCATTGGAAATTTTGGCTAAATTTCAGGAGCTTCAATACAAGATTCCGCGCTTGTATATGCATCAATTGCACAATACAAACTGCATAGGCGATTACCTTTATGACTCAAAAAATTCTTATTATTGTTTCGATTGTTTTGATATGGAAGACTGCAGATATATGTTTAATGCGTATCATCATAAAGATTCGCAGGACTGCGTTTTTACAGGTTTTACTCACTGCGAACTTTGTTATGAAATCATGAGCGGTGTTTCTGTTTACAACTGCAATTTCTGCAATGTTTGCTGGGATTCGCAGAATTTGGAATACTGCGAATATGTTTTTAATTCGCATGATTGTTTTGGATGCGTTTCCAGAAATCATGCGACATATGAAATTTTGAACAAAAAATACGAGAAAGAGGAATATTTTAAAAAACTTGCGGAAATTAAAGCAGAAATGCGTTCGCGGAATATTTACGGCAAGCATTTAGAATCAATTTACCCTGAATTTTTGGCGATTTTGCAGTAAATGTCGCTGTGGCTGCTTTTATCGATTGATTAATTTCTTGAATATTCTAGGTACTTCTTCTCTAAAATATTTTTTGATTTCTTGCCAAGATGCTTTAAAAAAAATTTTCGGCATTGGATCGTTTTCAGCATCTTCAAAATACGTTAAACTTTTCAAGATGTGATTGATATTATTTTTCTGGTCGGGATATTGTTTTACTGCCCGCAAAATAACATTTTCTAAGGGTTCGCAATTTCGACAATACCAGTAAAGATCTACAAAATCACGTTTGCGTCCGCGCTGGCTAATAGCAATGATTTTCATCGAAGCGATATCTTTTGGCATCAAAATTATCGCAGTGCCGCGTCGTATAGCATGCTTCGAAGGGACAAAAAATGGATAAGCAATAAAACTCATCTTGGTTCCCATAAAAAGTCCATATATAGTTCCTCTTTCACGATAAGTTGTTTTCCAATTGTTAGTAAGTAATAATTCACGTTCCATTTCTTCTTCGTGAAATGTTTTTTGCGGCGTAAAAAAATCTAAATCAACTGATTGACGATGTCCAACTTGCAGAGCCAATGCTGTTCCGCCTGCTAAATACCATTTAAATCGTGCAAGTAGAGGTAGTTTAATACAAGCCAAAAAAGCACGCTGCATGGCCTGCGGTAAAATATCGATATGTAAATCTTTAGGCGCAGCAGTCTTTATTGAAAAATCAGATGCCATAGCGATTTGGATTTAGCATGCAGTACGCGCGATTTTTTTATTATTTCTTTAATCAATTTTGGCGGATAATAATGAAAGAGCCATTTAACCTCTTTATCATTGCCAAAATCTAATATCCGTTCAATAATATATTGAGCATTTTTCTTAGGGT
>JACRIA010000072.1 GCA_016215735.1 Candidatus Peregrinibacteria bacterium | reverse complement strand
GGCGCGGACAAAAATCTCACGCCCGAAGAAGAATTGAAAAAGCGCCAGCAGGAGCTCGAAAAGCAAACAAAAGAATCAATGGCCGCAAAAATTGATAACCTTCCAGCCTCTGTTAAAGATCAAGCAAAAAAAGCTTGGGAAACAGGCGATCCAATGAGCAAAGTTTTTGTAATCCAGCTGGCACAAGAAGGATCAATCACCCCTTCAATGTTTCTTACATTATTGAAATGCGTGAGAGGCGAACAAGGTGATAGCAAAACAAAAGAATCATACAAAACTTTGGCAGAAAAAAAAGCCTTAGGTTTAATAACCGCGGACACGTTTGAAATGGCATTTTTAGGCTTAGAAAGCAAAAACGCAAAATGTATCGACATCGTAGAACAGCTAGTAAAAGGCAAAATTTCTGAAACAAAGTTCGAACGAGAATTGCAAAAAATCAAAGGAGAAATAAAGCGCGTAGGAAAAAAGGAAGCGATTCCAGTTTCTCCAGAATGGCTGAAACGCAGTACGCGCGAAAAGCTGGAGGTATCGCAAAGAAGCGTTGAAGCAATGCTGAATAGAAAAATCGGTACCGTTGAAGATAAAAATCGCCTCGAAAATTTAAATAAGAAATACAAAAACGCAACTGATAAATTAATCGCAACCTGCGACGGATATTTTGTGCTTTGTAAAGAAATGGCGCAGGCTAATGCGAATCTTAACGAAATTTTAAGAAATATTTTAGTTAATCCTACGTATATGGGCGCTTATGCCCTGCCTGACCCTATTAGAAAAAATGAAGCTTCCATACCAACACATGCGCTTGAATCAGCATTAGCGAAGTTAAATTTAAAAAATTATATAACGCGCTTTGCCGTAGAAACCGCGACAATTCAAGCGGCAAGACAAGAATTAGCAGAAGTTGAAGAGGAAATAGGACTTTTATTCGATCCTTTAAACCGCGAGATTTATAAAAATATATTAATTGAAGACAGGATTAAAGGCGCTGGGAAATGGCTTGGAATAGACCTCAAAGAAGGCACAAGAATAAAATTCCTGAACAGAAAATTAAATCTTGAAACTAATAAATACGACTATTACCGGGATGAAACAGAAATTTTGAGCGTTTATTTTGAAAGTCCCGGATATGTTGAAGAAGGCAAAGCCGTACCAGAATACGAAGGCATGCCGATTGTTATTGTTACAGGCGTAGGAGAGTTTAATGTAGGTACATTAAGAAAATGGATGGATGGATCCCGTGCATACCAGAATGTAAAAACACTTAAAGAAACAGAAAAGATAATTGAATTAACCTCTTTTGGATTTGAAATTAAAGAAGGAATGGAATTGGAATATGACAGAAACAAAAACCTGGATGAAAAAGGAAATATCATTACAGAAACACATTATGCAAAAATCGAACGCATAGAAGAAGACAAAATTATTCTCGATAAGCCTGTTGTTACCGCATATAAAGAAGACCTCACAAGAAGATTTATAGCCAATCCAGAAACAGGAGAATTAGAACAGGCAGAAGCAGATATAACTAAAAAAACATTCACGTTCGGAGAATTTACGCAGTGGTTTTTGAGAAAAGATGTTAGAAAAAAAGTAAATACGACAGAAGAATTAAATAAAGCTTTTGCGCATTTGCATAAAGCCGCGGGCCATGATGCGCCAACGCCGGCTGCAAGCGCCGGAACCACTTTTTTCCGCGAATCACCGGAAGCAGGATCAGAAGTTTATAGAATTGACAGCATTGATCCTGAAAAAAACACAGTAAATATCACGAAAAACGGAGGTAAAAAACAAAATCAAACATTCGCTCAATTTCTTGATACAGCTCGCAAACGCAATCTCACATCCGCTGATACAGACGCTTATGCGGATAGGGCTGTTGCTTCATTGAGCAAAGATAATCCAATGTATCAGACGGCTCATGATACAGCAAAAAATGCTCAAGAAGAAAAACTCACTAAAGCGCTCGAAGCCCCAGAAGGCAAAAAAGCAAAAGAGCTTCAAGAACAGCGCGGCGATCCATGCGTTCTTCCGCCTACATCAAAAATAAGAGAATTTTGGAACAACACCACAATGCTAAGTCTTCAAGATATTGTTTTCCTCGTAAAATCAATCTATGAATTTCATGTCAGAAGATGGCAAAGAAGAATGAAATGGAATACCGGCAAAGCTGGCGAACTCATGCCTATTATCGCTACAGAAATGGCGCGCCAAAAGGAAGCAGCGGAAAACGAAGAAGTTGAAAAATACAAAGCAGGCCTCGAGCATCTCGGTATTTTCGAAGTCAGGCACAGAATGTGGAACGTAAGAAACAGAGATGAACTTAAAGCCTGTATGTTGATTTTGACAAGCAAAGGCCATATGCGCTGGGATGATAAAAAATTATGGAAAATCATTAATGAATTTACAGATCCAAGGAAAAGAATTCCAATTCCGCTCATGGACGATCCAGCCGCAAAAGTAAAACAGGATCCAGACACAGGGAAATGGCTTACAGGTCAAGACTTAATAGAAGGCGCGGTAGATGCTATGTGGGGCGAGGGCATTTTTGGCAAATGGTTTAATGAAAACAACAATGCGTATGACAGCGGAATAGAGCTTTATAAGAAAAAAGGAGATCAGCTTGAAAACGATCCGAAAAATATCGGAGGCCTTAGCAAAGAAATGCAAAAATTGCTTACAGTATGGAAAAGAGGAGGATGGGTTAATCCGCATCAATATGAAGGTCTTTATCATTTCTCCATACAAAAAGGAAAAATGGCAGTTGAAGATAAAGTTTATTTTTTAATTCAAGGCGCTGCGACAGGACTTCTGTCTTTGGATAGAATAGGTTTGATTGATGGTTTGTGGCTTAATCATATGCCGTGGCTGGATTTTTTCACAAATAAAAATAAATGGAAAATCGGAATGCCGGAGAAAGAAAAAACAGAAATAGATCCAGCGACAGGCAAACCAAAAGGAAATCGTCCATATAAACTAGAAGATTATCAGCGGCTGGCAAAGATGCTTGACCAAGATGGTGATGAAAATGCCGAATTTAAAAATGCTCCGGGCCCTAGAACAAAATATTTACTCTGGAATTATATGCTGCCATTTCGCGATACGCATATTAGAACAGACAAAGCGCTGCAGGAATCACAAAAACTTGACCATGACGATACGCATTTTGTTATTCCTCTTTTAACAGAGAGCATGATAGAACGGGCATTAACATCAGGAGGAACAATCAGAGAGCACTTCTCACAGCCAGGTTATTTGAACGCATATCCAGGATTCAATGAAAACATCAAAGTTCTTGGAAATTTAGCAGCAGAAGGCAAAGAAACAGCAGATAACGTGAGAGAAGCTTTAGCATCATTCATAAGATACGATTCAATTATAGATAATAGATATAAGAAAAAAGCAGAAAATGCTTTTATAAGAATAGATCCAGTAAAATTTAATGATGATTCTGTTGTTGATCCTGGGGTAAAAACAATTAAACACAGAAGTGCTTTACAAAAATTAATACTTGATATAGGCAGAGCATACGGCCATGATTTTAGCTTGCTATTCACAACAACGCCTCCCCGTGCAATTCCAGAAAACAACAAACTACAGGAACAAATAGAAGATGCTATTGCAAATTTTAATACAACTCTCGCTAATTTAATCGCAACAGACAACGGAGCAAAAATGACACGAGCAATCCAAGCCGCGAATTTATCAGGATATAAATTTTTATCAGGAGCAGAATACGAAAAAAGAAAAACCGCTACTAAAGTTGCTGGAGGAGAGAGTACAAGCGAAACATCCTTATAATCCCAGCGCAATCTTCCCCGCTGAAATTTCCGCGATTTCTCTTGTGATAGCCGCTTGGCGGTTTTGGTTGAACAAAAGTGTTAGGCCGTTTATAAGCTCGTTCGCGTTTTCTGTCGCGCTGTGCATCGCGACCATGCGGGAAGAATGTTCCGACGCGGTTGATTCAAGGACCGCGTGATAAATCTGCATTTCAACAAGGCCGGGAATTAAATTATCAAGAATAAAACTCGCGGAAGGTTCGAATTTGTATTCCACGCCGGAAGCTCCGCTTTGCGGAGCGGACGGCATCTCCTCTGCAAATAACCCGAGAGAATGTCCCATTTCTAACATACTTTCGCGCGAAAACGGAAGTAATTGATGCGAGACAGGTTTTTGCGAAACTGCAGAAACAAAATGCTGATAAACAAGCGTGACCATGTCATAGTCGCCAGCTTTGTAATAATCAAAAATCAATTTGTTTAATGATAAAATGTCGTTCAGCCTTGGGTTATTGCTCAAGCCGCCGTAAGACGCGACAAGATTTCTTCCAGTGCGCGCCAAAAATGTTTCAGCCTTTCTGCCAACAGCAATATAAGACAAATTACATTTTGGATGCGCTGTTTTGAATTCTTTTTCAAATGAAATAATTTTTTTAACCAATGTCGCGTTGAAGCCTCCGCAGAGTCCGCGATCCGAAGAAATCATAACCACAAGACAGTTGCGAAGTTCGCGCTTAACAAGAAATGGGTGAAGTTCCGGATCTGTTTTTTCGCTTACATGAGCCAAAACAACCATGGCATTCGTCGCGTACGGCCTTATTGAAGTCGCATTAAGCACAGCTTTTTTCATTTTCGATGCCGCGACAAGTTCCATCGCGCGCGTTATCTGTTTCGTGCTTTTTATTGATTTAATTTTCCGTTTTATTTCGCGTGTTCCTGCCATAAATTTAAGTTAAAAGTTAAAATTCAAAGCTCAAAACCACAGTTTAAAACTAAAAGCTGTTTAAATTTTGACTTTTGAGTTGTAGCTTTGAGTTTTGACATTTGAGTTTTGAGTTATTTTTTAAATATTTTTTTAAAATCTTCGATAGCGTGCTTAAGCAATTTTTCAATTTCTTCGGTAATTTCTTTCTTTTCGCGCAGATCCTTCATTAATTTTGAATGCGATGTCATGCAGTATTTGAAAAAATCATCCATGAATTTTTTAATATCTTCGACAGCGACATCATCAGTGTATCCATTCGTGACAGCGTAAATAACAGCGACTTGAAGTTCAACAGGCGTTGGTTCATATTGGCCTTGTTTGAGAATTTCAGTTAAACGGCCGCCTCTATCAAGCTGTTTTTTTGTCGCCGCATCCAAATCACTTCCGAATTGTGCGAAAGCCGCAAGTTCGCGGTATTGCGCTAGTTCAAGGCGCATTTTGCCCGCTATTTTTTTCATGGCTTTAATTTGCGCAGCAGATCCAACGCGTGAAACTGACAAGCCGACATTGATAGCCGGACGAATTCCCTTATAAAACAAGTCAGACTCAAGAAATATCTGGCCGTCTGTAATTGAAATTACATTTGTTGGAATATAAGCGGCAAGATCGCCTGCCTGCGTTTCAATAATCGGGAGCGCGGTCAATGTGCCGCCGCCGTATTTTTGATCAAGACAGCACGCGCGTTCCAGCAATCTCGAATGCAGATAGAAAATATCGCCAGGGAATGCTTCGCGTCCCGGCGGCCTTTTTAGCAAAAGTGAAATTTGGCGGTATGAATTCGCGTGTTTTGAAAGATCATCGTAAATAACAAGCACATCTTTCCCTTTATCAACAAAATATTCTCCCATCGCACAGCCAGAATAAGGAGCAAGAAATTGTAAAGGCGCAGGATGTGAAGCGCCTGCGACAACAACAATCGTGTAATCCATTGCTCCGCGTTTCTGAAATTCCGCGACAATTTTCGCAATCTTCGATTCTTTTTGTCCGATCGCAACATAAATACAAATCATGTTTTCAGTTTTTTGATTGATAATCGCGTCAATCGCGATCGCGGTTTTTCCAGTCTGCCTGTCGCCGATAATAAGCTCGCGCTGGCCTCTTCCAATCGGGATCATCGCGTCAATAGCGCGCAGGCCCGTCTGCACAGGCCTATCCACGGATTTTCTGTAAATAACTCCTGGAGCGATTTTTTCAACAGGATAAAATTCCTTGGATTGAATCGCGCCTTTTCCGTCAAGTGCTTGGCCAAGAGGATTAACAACTCGACCAATCAAACCGTCGCCCACAGGAACAGATAAAATTCTTCCTGTTGATTTCACGCTGTCGCCTTCTTTGATTCCGTGCGATTCACCAAGAACAACAGCGCCGATAGTATCTTCTTCAAGATTCAGCGCCCATCCGAATGTTCCGTTTTCAAATTCAAGCAATTCAGCGGATTTTACGTTGCTTAAGCCAGTTGCGCGTATAACGCCGTCGCCAGCTTCGATAATTGTTCCCGTGTGTTCAGTTGCAGATGTCGCCTTGAAATCCGAAATCTGCTTTTTTAACAGAGAAATAATGTTAATCGATGTTTCTGCCATAGGTTTAGAATTAAGAATAAAGAATATAGAATAATTTAGTTAGTTTGTATGCGTTGTTTTGACGTGTTGCGCGCTTGTTTTATGTGCCGCATTATGCTGCGCCGCGGCATTGCCATTACTTACCAAATACCGCGCAAATGTCTGCAATCTTCCAGCAATTGTCGAATCAATCATATAATCAGAGACAGCTAGTTTTACGCCTCCTCTAAGCCCTTTCTCGACCTTGTGTTCAACGATCGGTTTTAATTTTGTTGAATCAGCGACCATTTGTTTAAATTTTTCAAGTTGAGAATCTGTCAATTCGCGCGCCGAAATTACTTTCACTTTTATTTCACCGCGCCTTCCCATAAGAATTTTTTCGCACAAATCCAAAATTCTATTCAGCAATTTTTCCTGATGATTTTTACGAAGCGCATTAACTAGTCCGGCAGCAAGCTCTTGGCTTGCGCCGCCCTTTTCAATCAACGCGGCTAGCGCTTCTGCGTAAACTTTTGGAGTAGTTTTCATCGCTGCGCCGAAGGCGCAATTATTTATTAATAATTTTTCAGGATAGGTCGCCGCAGGCGACTGACCCCCATTATATTAAGGCCGTGCGCGTAAAGATCGTTCACGGCCTATTTTACGACTTTGCTTATTTCTTTTGCAGCATCATCCATTAATCTCTCCTGATCTTTTTCGGAAAATTCTTTTTCAAGAATTTTCGCTGTCGCGAACACAACGATTTTTGTGATTTCAGTTTTCGCTTCTTTGACCATCGCGTTCTTTTGCGCTTCAATTTCCGCTTTTGCTTTATCCATGATTTTTTTAGCTTCAATAGTTGTTTCAGCAAGCATTCCTTGTTTCATATGGGCCGCCTCGCGGCTGGCCGTATCCATCATTTCCGCTGTTTTTTCTTTCACAAACATAAGGCTGCGGTCTTTCATTATTTCAATTTCTTTTAATAATTCTTCGCTTTTTTTTGCGTCCGAAACGCTTTTTTCAATCATATGTCTGCGTTTATCCAGCATCGCAAGTACAGGTTTGTACGCAAACTTATACAGGATAAAAAGCACGATTCCAAAGTTCACAATCTGCGCTAGGATAAGCTTCCAGTCTATGCCAAGCTTTGAGATTAATTCCATTTTTCATTGGTTATATACGCCTGTACGCCTTAGTTTCGCTGCTGCTAAAGCAGAACGGCGCGGTGTGTTATACAAATTTAATAATGAGCGCGACAACAAGGCTGTAAATGGCGATAGCTTCAGCGAATGCCATGCCCAGAATCATAGCTGTCTGAACTTTTGATGTTGCTTCCGGATTTCTTCCGATAGCGTCCATCGCGTGGCCCGCGATAAGACCGATAGCAATAGCCGGACCGATAGCGCCGACTGCTATTGCGATTGCTACTGCGAGACTTTTGTCCATAAAAATTTTGGTTAAATATATTAAGGGACCGGTTCTCAAAGAGAACTGGTCCCGGTTTTAAGTCGCATGTTCAACCGCGCCGCCTCCGTGTTCTTCATGCTCCTCGTGGCCTGTCACAGCAATTTTGAAAAATACAAGCGTGAGCATCGAGAACACAAGCGCCTGTACAAAGGCCACAAACAGCTCCAGCGCATAGAACGGCAGGGGAGCGATAAACGGCAAGAGAAAAGCCATTGTCACAAGCAGCATTTCTCCTGCAAAAATATTCCCGAACAACCTGAATGTGAATGAAATAACTTTTGCAAATTCCGATACCAATTCAAGAATCCCTACAAAAGTGCCAAGCGGATTGCGAAGCGGATTCACAAAAAATTTTCCAGCATAACTAAATCCTAACGCGAGCGCGCCATAAACCTGCGACATAATTACAGAAATGCATGCAATTCCAAGCGTCATATTCACATCCGAATTCGCTGATCTGAAAAACGGCACCAAAATCGTATGTCCCGCATGCTCTTCCCAAATTCCAATCGTGCCAAATCCCGGAAAAACGCCAAGTACATTCGCGATCAATACATATATAAATATAGTCGCGCAAATCGGCATAAACCTTTTTGCCTGTTTCGCGTCGCCTGTCACGCTTTCAAAAAAATCAGCAATTCCACCTACAAACATTTCAACCAAATTTTGCCAGCCGCTCGGCACAAGCTTTTTCGATTTTCTGTAATACAAAAGACTGCCGATCAAAATCAGCACAATCACAAGCCATGCCGTAAGCATTGTATTTCTCAGTTCGAATGACCCGATGTGAGTTATTGTTTCAGACGCGATTGTAGGTGGTGCGAATACAGCCATTTTGTTATAAATTTTTTAAGAGGCCGTCCGTTGCGCTCCCGGCCTGTTACATGATCATTTTTTTAATTTTATAATAAAGTCCAACGCTTGTTAGGCTTACAGCCGCGACAATTCCAATCAAAATAAAAAGTGGACTCGTGCCAAAATATTTATCCGCATAAGCTCCGCCGAAACCCAATATCACAATCGGGAGGCTGATAACATATCCAAGCTGCCATGCAAATCCAAGCATCATCCAAAATGTTGTTTTTTTCGCTGCTTCTGATTTTTGTTCTTTATTCCCCATTAGAAATTAGAGTACTTAGAAATTAGAAATTTATTTATATCATTCATTGCTCGGCCCCATCGCTCCGCGGCTTCCTTTATATCTGCGCAATGCTTTCAATTTCGCGGTTTCTCTTTCAATCATTGCCAAAGCCTGTACGAATTCGGATGTATCCATTCTTTTCGCTTCCTTGGCTTTTTTGGCTTCATCAAGCGCTTTTTGGATTTGTTCTTCAATCAGTTCGTCAGCGCGCTGTGCCGACTCCGCCAAAATCACAAGGCCTCCTTTATCCATTTTTAATATTCCGCCGTCAATAGCTATAAAAACTTCTTCTTTCCCGTGCTTCACGCGCAAAACACCGACGCGCACAGCAGAAACAAGCGGCATGTGATGCGATAAAATTGTTATTTCTCCTTCGAAAGTCGGCACACTCACGCTGTCAGCAGCGCCTGTGTGAATTATCTTTTCCGGTGTTATTATCTGAAACTTAAACGCCATAATTTATTAGGTCAAAAGTCAAAACTCAAAAGTCAAAGCCACAGCTCAAAACTAAAAGCTGTTTAAATTTTGACTTTTTAGTTGTAGTTTTGAGTTTTGACATTTGAACTTTGAGTTATTATTTTACATCTTCGATGCCGCCTTTCATATAAAATACTCCCTCGGGCTTATCATCATGTTTGCCGTCCAAAATTTCTTTAAACGCGCGGATTGTTTCTTTTAGCGGGACATAAGCGCCTGACCGTCCAGTGAATGTTTCAGCAACAAAGAACGGCTGTGACAGGAATTTCTGAATTTTGCGCGCACGACTAACCGCGAGCTTATCTTCTTCGCTTAATTCTTCCATGCCCAAAATATTGATAATATCCTGTAAATCTTTATATCTCTGCAAAACCTTCTGAACGCCGCGCGCAACATTGTAATGCTCTTCTCCCAAAATCTTCGGATCCAAAATTATCGAGCTTGAATCAAGAGGATCAACAGCAGGATAAATGCCGAGCTCCGCGAGTTGTCTCGTTAAAACTATTGTTGAATCCAAATGGCTGAATGTTGTCGCAGGCGCGGGATCAGTCAAGTCATCAGCAGGAACATAAATTGCCTGAACAGAAGTAATCGAACCATTTTTTGTTGTTGTGATTCTTTCCTGCAGTTCGCCCATTTCAGTCGCAAGCGTAGGCTGATAACCCACAGCAGAAGGAATACGGCCGAGCAAAGCCGAAACTTCACTACCAGCCTGCGAAAAGCGGAATATATTATCAATAAATAATAGAACGTCCTGATGTTCCTCGTCACGGAAATATTCTGCCACAGAAACTCCGCTTAATCCAACGCGGAGTCTGACTCCCGGCGGCTCATTCATCTGGCCAAAAACCATAACAGTTTTATCCATAACTTTTGAGCGGATCATTTCATGATAAAGATCATTTCCTTCACGCGTGCGCTCGCCGACTCCTGCAAAAACAGAAAAACCGCCGTGCGCTGTCGCGATATTATGAATCAATTCCGTAACAACAACAGTTTTTCCAACTCCAGCTCCTCCAAAAAGACCGACTTTGCCGCCTTTCATAATAGGACAGATAAGGTCAATAACTTTAATTCCAGTTTCAAGAACCTGCGTTTCAGTTGATTGTTCAACGAATTTTGGCGCAGGTTTATGTATCGGATAATATTTTTTGGCTTTTACTTCACCTTTGCCGTCAATCGGTTCGCCAAGAGTATTCAGCAGACGGCCCAAAACTTCGCGTCCCACAGGCACGGAAATCGGCTTGCTAGTCGCGCTTACCTCTGTCCCTCTTTCAAGTCCGTCAGTTGAGCCCATGGCAACAGTTCGGATAATATTCGAGCCCAAATATTGCTGGACTTCAAGCGTAAGAACGCGCTCTCCAATTTTTACGTGCAGAGCTTCGTAAACTTCCGGAAGATTTTCACTGAAAGTACAGTCAACAACTGCACCGATGACTTGTGTCACATTACCTTTTTGCATATAGGGGATTTTTTAAATTTTATAAGCCGCTTTAATTCTTTATTTATAGCGCCTGTGTCCCGCCAAGGCGGGACGGCGTGTTTGCGGCCTGTGATATACGCCCTTAACTTAGCTTCGCTGCTACTGGCGTAGAACGTTGCTGCTAACGCAGAACGCTTCGCTTCGGGCGTGTTTTTTGCGCAAAAATTCTACGGGCTAGATTAGAGAAAATCAAGAGTAAAAATAAAATTTTTGGCAAACGCATTATAGCAAAAGGCTTACTATTCGCAATACTGAAAAATAGCCGACAAGCGGTGGAACCTAGGGGAATCGAACCCCTCCGGAAAGGTGTCAACCCTTTCTTAGCCCCAGGCTAGGTCCCACGAGCTCGCCGGCCGCACACATAAAAACAAAAAAACATTAAATTTTTCTAAACTGGAATTAAATAATTTCTGAATTAAAAGAATCTGTGTTATAATATAAACGGTGGAACAACCCAGTCTAATCTAGACTAGGTCCTGAATCCTCGATAGTAATATCGGGGATTTTTTATTTTAGAGTTGACGCAATCTATCAATTCTGGAAATATATTTGCGTTCAATTTTTAATTTTTAACTTTTTCAATATGAACACCCTATCCGGCATAGAAGAAATACAAGATCCAGAACCTTTGAAAACAAAAGAAGACGCGGAAAAACATATATTAGACATCAACCAAAAAGCCGCATGGGACTACGCTGAATATCAAAAAATGGAAAAATCATTCGCAGGTCCAAAACGCATTATTATGCATTGTTCAGACGGCCGCATAGACATGTCAATGTTCTATGATAATCCATTTGAAAGATTCAGAAATCCAATAATTCCGATGGCAGGCAATATCCTGATTCTTAAAGACGAATTTAGAAACGCGCAGACAATCAAAACACTGGATGATTTTTACAGCAATAATCGCAGTTATCTCAATGAGTTATTCAATTTTGTTTTCAGCAAACTTATCAAAGAAAATCCGGACGCGATTTTTGATCTGCAGTCCCATTCAGCCTCGCCGAACGAAGCTCATCATGGCTGCGGAGCGCATTCCAGCGATACGGCAAACGCACTTACCGAAACCGCGAAACTCGCTTATCTAATTTCAAAATGGGATCCGTCTCTGCAAATAATAAGGACGCACAACTGCACAGACCAAGGCCGAATTTATCCAGCATTTTTATTTGATAATACAGCGCTAAACAGCAAAGGAGTTAAAACAGGCATCGCTGAATTCAATCAAATCACAGGCAAATTTAACCCTCAATCAAAAATGATGGAGGATTTAGGCGGTCCAATGCCGATTTTCTCAAAAATGAAAAATAACCACTTTAATATTGATACGAAAAATCACGCGGAGCAAACGATTCTTGTTTCAAATACGCCGTTTGCGCACCATCGCGGCGAACGCCAAGCTCTTCGCCTCGCATGGCATCCAGAAGCTGATTTTCTTCTCACAATCATCAAAAAACTCGCAGGAATAATTCAAAAAAATTACCTCAACCGGCATCCGGATGCGCCGATTATACTTCACCTGGATATTCCGCAAGCCAAAAAACCTAATCCACAAATCAGCGAAACCGCAAAAGAACTTATGAATAAAGCCGCGCTAGACCCGGAAATAGCCAATCTTGTAGAGCAAAAACAGATGTTTATCATAAAAACAATTACGGACGCAGAAACTTATAGAACCAGATTTTAAAAAATTTCGCCTCAAACCTTCCCGAGCCTTGCCGTGTCTCCAGCCCAGCAGACAGCCTAAAAACACCCCTAAACCACCTTAAAATTAGACCTTGACAAACTTCACCATTTTTGTTATAGTAATCAACCTTAATAAATATAAATGAAAAATAACGTATCAAGCGAGCATGACGAATCTGTAGAGCAGAAAACACAATGGGATGCTGACACAGTTGAACTGGTCGCATGGCTTTTGCGGGGCAAATCACTTGTTGATTTTGCCGGACCAGCTGTAAAGACCCCGGAAAATTTAATGGGTTTACTTAAAAGAAACGGCTACGAAATCAAAAACGCGGCTGATAAAGAAGAACTCGACATAATGATAAATGAAGCCATCGCGTTCTGCGAAAGATTATTTAAAAATCTGGCCAGCAGAAACTGTTTAACAAAAGACCTACCCCCGAAAGTGCATGAAGATTTGCTTATGATGAGCATGAAAGAAATATTTCAAGTAGCGGCAGGAACTTATTCGGAAGAAATGCATCCTTCTGTTGTGAAACAAGCATGTGTAATCGTAAAAGTTATTTTGATAATAAGCTATTTAAACAGAGCGCCAAACTATATTTACCAAGAACATGCGTTCAGGGAATTGAATAAATGGAAGCGGGAAAATTTTTCCAGCACAAAGCATGGCGGATGGGCTCTTACCAGATTAACCGACAGCACGCCTGAAATATATTTGAAACAAGTTTCAACTGATAAAAAATCAAAAGAATCCCTTATAAGAAAACTAATGACAAAAGACGATGTCACAGCTTCTAAGATCACTGATTTCGTCCGTACAAGAATAGTTGTAAAAACGCCGCTGGATTTAATAAGATTGCTGTACGTTTTTGTAAAAGAAAACCGCGTGCCATGGAATTTAACCATCACAGAAGAGCCGAAACAGGAATTAATAGATTTCAAAACACTTAAAGATTTAATGGAAAACGCCAACACAGCGGAGAAATTCTGCAACGAACTTCTCGGAAATCCAACGATTGTCAATGGCTTAAAATACGAGAAAAAGAAAAACAAGCCAAAAGATAAAACTAACGAGCATTCCAGCGAAAAATTCAAATGCATATCTTGGGCTATTGAATTTTCGATAATAATAGAGACAAAAGACGCGGACGGAAACTGGATTAAGACGCGAATGAATTATCCGATAGAATTTCAATTTGCAGACGAAGAAACAGCGCGCAAAAACTGGAGAAAAGATTCAGACATATGGGATGAAGTCAATCACGAGGAATACAGAAACAAGCAAAAAGACAAAATCGGCGCCAGATTAAGTATTACGACAAAAGAAATCAAAGCAATAATAGGAGAAGACGCTATAGAAAAAGACATAAAACAATTTATGGAATCAGCGGAGCGTTTAGATATGCCAAAAAATAGAATCGCAGAATTGATAAGACAAACGAGAAACCGAATAGTTGAGATTTCAAAATCTAGATAATCATTTTAATCAGCTTTGCTGTTTTCATAACCTCCTGTTTTTTCGTTGCATAGTCGCGGACGCAGATTGTATTTGCTGCGCGCTCTTTTTCACCTACAACAATCATATAAGGTACTTTTTCCATTTCAGCATTGCGGATTTTTTTGCCAAGACTTTCATTAGCTGAATCAATCTCCACGCGCATGCCCGCCGTCTTCAATTCTTCCGCAACTTTCTTCGCGTACGCATTAAACTGATCGCTAATAGACAAAATTTTCGCTTGCACCGGCGCCAGCCAAACAGGAAAAGCACCTGCAAAATGCTCAATCAAAATCCCTATAAATCTTTCAAGAGATCCAAATGGCGCGCGATGAATCATAACAGGTCTGACAGCGCTGCTATTTTCATCAATATATTCAAGCTTGAATCTTTCCGGCAAATTATAATCAACCTGAATTGTGCCGAGCTGCCATTCGCGGCCGATCACATCTTTAACCACAAAATCTAGTTTTGGTCCGTAGAAAGCCGCTTCGCCCGGCTCTTTCGCGTATGTTAATTTCGATTGTTTAACAGCTTCTTCAATATCTTTTTCCGCGCGATCCCATAATTTATCATTTCCCATATATTTGTCTTTTTTCTTGTCGCGGAGTCCAAGCCTCGCGCGAAAATCTTTAAATCCTAATTTATTCAAAACAAAAAGTGTCAAATCCAGCACTCCTAAAAATTCATCTTTCAATTGATCTGGCCGCACAAATAAATGCGCATCATCCTGCGTAAAACCGCGCACACGTACAAGTCCACTCAATTCGCCCGAAGCCTCATACCTATAAACAGTTCCAAATTCCGCGAGTCTCACAGGCAAATCACGATAACTATGCTGTGAATTTTTATAAATCATCGCGTGATGCGGGCAGTTCATTGCCTTAAGCAAAAATTCCTCCTCGTCAACTTTGATGGGGTTATACATATGGTCGCGGTAATTATCATAATGGCCGGAAGTTTTATACAAATCGAGCTTTCCAATATGAGGCGTCACAACAGGAGAATATCCGCGCTCAATCTGCTGTTTTTTCATAAAATCAATCAATAAATCCCGCACAATTGCGCCTTTTGGAAGCCACAAAGGCAGTCCGCCGCCGACTTCCGGACTCAGCATAAAAATTCCCAATTCTTTTCCGAGTTTTCTATGGTCGCGCTTTTGCGCTTCTTCAATTTGGTTAATATAAGCATCTAAATCAGCCTGCGTCGCAAAACAGGTCCCGTAAATTCTTTGGAGCATTTTATTTTTTTCATCGCCATGCCAATAAGCTCCGGCAATTTTAAGCAATTTGAAAGGCCCAATTTTACCGGTTGATTTTACGTGCGGACCAGAACAAATATCCACAAATGTTTTCGGAACATCATGGCCTTTTTCACCCAACCAGTAAATACTAACTTTTTCACCGCGAGATTTTATGCTATCAAGCCATTCATGTTTATATTCATTTCCCTTGTAAACATTGCTGTTAAAAAACTTTTTAGCTTCCGCAACAGTCATTTCATCTTTAATAATAAGCAAATTTTCTTTAATGATTTTCGCCATTTCTTTTTCAATCTTAGAAAAATCATCCTCGCTTATTTTTATTTCTGAATCAAAATCAAAATAAAACCCTTCTTCTGTGGCCGGACCCATTGCTGCTTTAATTTTCCCTGGCCACAAACGTAGCATTGCCATAGTCAAAACATGCTCACAGGAATGACGCATAGGTTCAAGATGTGATTTTCCTTCAGTCATACACAATTAATAACGATTATCGCTAGAAATTATAACATATCACAAATTCCAAACATATGCTCTGTGCTGCGCTTAGCTTTGCTGCTGCTTACGCAGAACGAGCGTGTTAAATAAAAAACCTGCCGACTTCAAATGAAAAAGGAGTAAATTTCGCCGTAAAAGTATTCCAGACTTTTTCACGGATTTGCTGTTCTCCAAAATAAACAACAACTGCTAGAAATGAGAAAAATAATATAACAAGCGAGGATATAGCAATGTTATCAACCTTATTATTCGCTAAAATCTGAAGAATCATTCCCTCGGCTATATCAGCGCCAATAACAATAGGTCCAAAATGACGGCCGTATTCTCGAACAAGAGTTTTCGCAAATCTTGCTTTATCAAATGAACCATCGGATTTTCGAAATTCTGAATTATGCGACGTTCCCCATGTGATAGCGAAAGCCGTGAAATTAGAAAGCAAACTGGAAGAAACAGGCAAAGGGCCGGCAAGCCATACAGGTAAAGAACAAATTTTTCTCACAGCGCACGAAACTATTGCCGTAATAGCTGTTATAGTTTCAGAAACAATGGCATCCGCAGTGCGCTTTGCTGTTTCGATCACGTGATTTTTGAAATCTTCGTAAGAAATATTTATATTAAGATGAACTTTGCGGAATTCTTTATAAAGACCTTCATAGTCAGCGCCATTTTTTAAAAATCTAAAAAACCCTTCATCAATAACAAAATGGCCGATAGCAGTAGATAAGCTCTTTTGTTTTTCTGGATTATGCGAAGTTTGTGCGAGTGTTGTTTCGGTCAGCGGAAAATTAACATCACATTCAAGACTGCCAGGATCATCTCCGGTTTTATCACTTTCTTCGTTTTCGTTTATTTCAATATGCATTTGACAATTTTACAAGAATATTATTCTACATACTTTTGCAGGAAAGTCAAGGGTAAAAATAGGGGACGGTTCTCAGGATTTTGGCATCAGTAAGCGGCGCGCAGAGAGAACCGTCCCCAAAACGCTTCCCAAACCCCCATTTTTGTGCTATAATTTAATAATACAAAGTTGCAGCGGTAAGGCCAAATATAACAAAAACGCAAATAAATGTGGAATAATGCCGTACAAATAGCAGGTTCAATCCTTCTTGCGGTCGTACCCGTGATCGTGTGGGGTTATGTGTTTTATCTCAAAAAGCCTGAAAAAAGAAGCTTTATGCTAATAACTTTTATCTCCGGTGCCACAGCAGTCTTTCCGATTTTGCTCTATAAATACCTCTGGCAGTTTTTTCCTTGGATAAATGTTTTTCGCTACACGCAGATTTTTGAAGGCGATATGTTTGGTTTTACCAGAATTGTCGCGATTCCGGTTAGTGTGATTCTTACTTTCTTGATCGTCGGTGTGATAGAAGAAGTAATGAAAAATGTCGCTGTCCGCGTCAGCAGCCATCATTATTTGCGAAATATAGACGACGCGATTGAGTTTAGCATTATAGCCGCGCTTGGCTTCGCGTTCACGGAAAATATCATGTATTTCTATAATATTTGGCTGCATCAAGGAATGGATAACATACTCGGTCCGTTTATTTTTAGAACGATTTTTTCAACTTTTGCGCATGTGCTGTTTTCCGGCGTTTTTGGATATTTTTACGGCATCGCGCATTTTGCGACTCCAATTCTGCGCGAACAATTGCAAACGAAGCGCATAGACAGCATTTTCGAGCTTTTATATAAATGGAGAATCTTGCGCGGCGCAGCCGATGATTTATTCAAACATGCTTCGGTTTTTCGCGGCCTTTTAATCGCGACAAGCTTGCACGCGGTTTACAACATCTTTCTGGAAATGAACTGGACATTCGCGCTTATTCCATTCCTGATATTAGGCTACGTTTATTTGAATCATCTGTTTGATCTAAAACAGAATCATAAACAGTATAATTTGGTGTTTGAAAGAGAACTCACCTGATGCCATCGCGCTGATGTTGTTAATAATAGGTGATTATATACTCACCCTCAATTTTTGCAAGGAATTTTTGTTAATTGAGCTTGATTTTTTGGCTTGTGCACGAGAAAATACAATCAAACATCTAACAAAAAAATTATGGAAAACGCGGCGCCAGTCAGCACAAAAATCGAAGACAAAAATCAAACAACAGCCACGAATGCGGCTGCGCAAAAATCAGCAGACAAAATCCTTCACGAAAAATTTGCCTTATATGGCAAAAATGCTCGGG
>JACRIA010000005.1 GCA_016215735.1 Candidatus Peregrinibacteria bacterium | reverse complement strand
CGTGCGCCTCTTCGTCGCCGCGAGCTTTGGCTGCGGCTTGCTCGCAAAATCTCTCCTCTTGGTCTTTGGGATCAATAAGCTCAGAATACGCATTAACAATTTCCCAGCCATTCACAACCAGCTGAAATCTATCGGTTAAGGCAGGATTTTTATCGTTTTTGCGCGCGAGAGGGGAAAGTTCGATTGGATATTGTGTTACGAAAATCGGCTGAATAAGATGCGGCCTCGTTGTTTTTTTGTATAAAACATCAACAAGGTTTCCGAAGCCGAGTTTGCTGATGTCTTCATCAATTGTGATTTTTTTCTTTTTGATTTCGAGCCGCAATTTATCAGCGGTCTTGATTTTGCTAATGTCGATTTTTGCGTGTTCAAGAATCAAGTCGCGCATTGTTTTTCGCGGATATGGAGGCTTAAAATCAATGTTTGTGCCGTAAATCCCAAGTTTTAATTTTCCAAATAATTCTTTCAAAAAATACGCGCATAATTCTTCTGTGAATTTCATATTGTCTTCGTAATTGAAGTAAGCGACGTAATATTCAAGCATTGTAAATTCCTGATGATGCGATGGATCAATGCCTTCATTGCGGAAACATTTTGCAAATTCGTACACGCGTTCAAAACCGCCGACAATTAATCTTTTTAAATATGTCTCCGGCGCGATTCTTAAGTAAAAATCTTGGTCTAGCGCGTGATGGTGCGTGATAAATGGTTTTGCAAACGCACCGGATGCTTTTGGCGAGAGAATTGGCGTTTCAACTTCAATAAATTCGCGTTCATCTAAATATTTTCGAATGAGCGAAATGAGACGCGTGCGCAGTAAAAATCTATCGAGTGAAGAGCGGTCCATAATTGTATCCAAATATCTGCAGCGATATTTTGCCTCGACATCCTGCAAGCCATGCCATTTTTCAGGAAGCGGACGCAGGGTTTTCCCGAGCAAAATATATTCTTTAACAATAAGCGTAATTTGGCCTGTGCGGGTTTTTGTTAATTCGCCAGAAACGCCGATAAAATCTGCGACATCAATTTTTTTCGCGAAATCTTCGTAAGCTTTTTCACCAAGCACATTTTGCGCGAGGCAAAGCTGGATTTTCCCTGAAAAATCCATTAAATCAGCAAAGCTGATTTTGCCGTGGGAACGAAATGCAGTGAGACGGCCGGCTAAACGGACAGCGCTTTTTGGCGACGCAACAACTTTATCCATTTCACGTGTTCTTGATTTTTCGGCCTCGGCTATTGCCTCGGCCGAGTGATGGGTACGTTCATATCTCTCCGGATACGGATTCACGCCGGATTTGCGCAAAGCATTTAGTTTTGCGAACCTATCTGTAAATTCGCTAGTTTTTGTGTCGGACATATAGGTTCATTATACCAGAGTCAAATTTTGGATAAATTGTTCTATTGACAAAATGCCTGTTTTTTGCTTAAATAATGTCTTATGCCAATAAATAAACCGGGTGAAACAGAATCAGCCAAGACTAGTATTGATTGGAGAGAGACAGAATGCCACTTTTTAAAATTTATTTCTGATAAAGCGCTTTGCGATATATTGGATCAACAGAATTCTTTGATAGAAAAAGCCATAGAAGGAAAGGACCCCGTGGAAATAACTGAAGAGCCTCATTATTTATTAAAAAGATATGATGTTTTTTATAAAACAAATTTAAATGGCTGGCCTATCGGAATCGATAATATAGAAACCGGCGATCGCACCCCTGAATATGTAGCCGAGAGATCGGGCAAGACTGTTGATTATGTACTAAAAAATTTCCGTGATGTTAATAAAAAATTTTATGGGTGCCGAATAGTCATTGAAATCGCGAAATTGGATGAAGCGCGGCGTCTAATTGTAAGTTCGTACAGGCTTTTGCGGAAATTATTATACGGCGAACATTTAAGAATAGACGATAAAAATTGCCCGATATGGTATGGAATAAAATTCGATCTTGATATTAAAAATATCAACGAAAGCGGTTATTTCGTCGGAATGGGCGTATTGGATTTCGCGAAAGAACTTTTTGATATTTCACAAAAATGCAAAGCTGGCATCGGAATTAAACCTCTGCATTACAAATATAAAGTAAAGGATCTTAACGGCATACTTGTCATTCCCGAAGGCATACATATATATCCAAGTTTCGAGAAAAATCTTGATGATAAAACTGTTAAAGAAAAATTGCTGGAAGTTTATAAAACCGGAAAACAAAAATGGGGCGATGCGTTTTATTTTAATGAAAAGGCTATGCAAAACGCGGATGGTGATTTGATTCAATTTGCCAAAAAATTAAATCAATCTTGATTAAAAGGGAAATTGGGCGCCGGGCTCTGCCCTAAAAATTCGATAATCTTACTCCGCCATCGTATATTCCTCCTGCCTTCGGGCGCGTTCTATTGAAATGAATTTTGTCTGCTCTTTTTTGAACATTAATTCAACGCGGCCGATTGGGCCATTTCTGTGTTTGCGGATGTAGATGTCTGCGATGCCTTTTCGCTCTGTGTCTTCTTCGTAGTAATCTTCACGATAAATCATGAGAACAATGTCAGCGTCTTGTTCAATGGAACCAGAGTCGCGGAGGTCAGCTAATTGCGGGATTTTTTGCGGCCTTAATTCCACCGCGCGCGAGAGCTGTGAAATCGCCATAACTGGAATGTGGAGTTCGCGCGCGAGATTTTTTAAACTGCGCGTGATTTCGGAAATTTCCTGAACACGGTTGCCGATTGCGCTAATTGGCCCTATATTCATCATTTGCAAATAGTCGATTATTAAAAATTCAAGCCCATGTTCCATTTGCAGACGCCGAACTTTTGAGCGAAGTTCATGCATTGAATTGCCTGAAGAATCGTCAATATAAATCGGAAGTGTGTTTAATTCGTCCATAACTGTTCCAATGCGTGAAAAATCTTCTTCTGTTAATTTACCGCTGCGAACACGCCAGGAATCAACGCTAAGGAGGCTGCAAAACATTCTTTCGACAAGCTGTTCTTTTGACATTTCAAGTGAAACAATGCCGACTGCTTTGCCGTATTTTGCGATATTTTGCGCGATATTGAGAGCGAGAGAAGTTTTGCCCATGCTAGGACGCGCCGCGACAATAATAAGATCGCACGGCTGCATTCCGCTGATGAGATTATCAAGGTCGCGGAAACCTGTTGGAATGCCGCGGTATTTTTCGCGTGTTTCCGGATCGTGAAGGCTGGAAATTTTTTCGTATGTGCCAGCAAGAACATCTTTGATGTGGACAAATTTATCTTTGATAAATGTCTGCGAAACATCAAAAATCGCTTTTTCAGTTTGCTCGAGAATTGCCGGAAGTTCCAAGGTTTCATTGTAGCCAAGATTCATGACAGTATCGCCTGCGTGAATCAAATTCCGAAGCGTGGCTTTTTCTTTTACAATAATCGCGTATTCGACAATATTGGAAGCTGTGTAAATGTCAGCTGTGAGATCCGCAAGATAAGAAGCTCCGCCGATTTCAGTGAGTTTTTGCTTGTCTTCGAGGCTGGTTGTAATCGTCACGAGATCAATCGGCATGCGGCGGTTGAAGATTTCGAGAATTGTTTCGTAAATTGTGCGATGAGCATTGTGGTAAAAATCTTCGGGTTTGAGAAAGTCCGCGACTTTCACAATTGCGTCTTTATCAATCATTAAAGCGCCGAGAGTCGCGCGCTCCGCGTCGAGGCTGTGAGGCGGTATTTTTGCTGTTAGATTCATATGGGACCGGTTCTGGGCTGGGACCTGGCCCTGTGGGTTGAGTCAGGGCTTTTTAGTATCGCATATGTCTTGAAAAATTTCAAACTTTTTTTGGGACCGGTTCTGGGCTGGGAGGATCAACGGATTTTTAGTTTGAGAAAAAATTTGAGAGAATAGGAGGAGTATAAAATAACCCTCCTAAAATGAACGAACATGAAGTTTTATGGGCAATACTGCCTGATGGTCTTGAAAAATGGTTTGAAGTTGAAGGCTAT
>JACRIA010000071.1 GCA_016215735.1 Candidatus Peregrinibacteria bacterium | reverse complement strand
ATCTCCGGGCTGGACATCTTCGTCAGGCATTGGCGGCGGCAGATCAAAAGGATTAATGCGTCTGTCAGAATTGAGCGATAATTTAAGATAACTTCCGCCAACTGTCTGGCTAAGCGCTTCGTATTCATTTTCAGGATCAATCACAAGGACATCAACGCCAAGCATCATCAAACGCAAAAGTTCAAGTTTCACTGCATAAGATTTGCCTGCGCCTGATTTCGCAAACACAACAGAATTCGCGTTTTCAAGAGAGAATCTATCAAAAAGAATCAAACTGTCATTATGGCGGTTGATGCCGTATAAAATTCCGTTGTCAGATGTAAGGCTTGTCGAAATAAATGGAAACGTGCTGGATAACGGCGAAGTATTCATATTTCTCACTTCATTCACTTCATCCAAACAGAATGGCAAACAAGAAGTAAATGCCTGTTCAGCTCGTATTTGGCTGCGCTTTGTTAAAATTAGTTTTCCGCCAAGCAAACTTTCAAGCTGTTTCGCGACTTTTTTCAGTTTTGCCTCATCTTCAGCGTAAACAGTAACGTACAATGCGAATTGGAAAAATTTCTCCTGGCCTCTCTGGATTTCAGTGCGCAATTGTTCAGCGTCTTCGAGCGCTGTCTCAAGCGCAGGATCGCGCACATGGCCTTTTTCAGCCGCAATATGCATTGACGACTGCATTTGCGCCACTTTCTTTTTCAAAACACGCATAATCTTGCTCGAATCAATCGGATATATAAATTGTGTGATATCCATTGTCGCTTCGAAATTAATTATTGGCGCAAGCCAGTTTGCTTCAATGTAACGCGGATATGTGTACACATAAAAACTCTGGGCGAATAAGCCTTCAAGCCGTATTGAATCGTATCGGATTTCCATTGAACTCGGCGCAATAAGATCGCGGATCGAGGCGAGGCCTTCTTGGTAAATTTTCTCTGCCTCGATCAGCTCTTGTCTTTCCTTTTGCGTAATTTGGGGTACTGCGCCTGTTTCAGCTGCTGGCGCGAGCTTTTGTTTATTTTTTTCGAGCGTACTTAAATTTGATAAAAATTTAGCTTTGAAATTATCGAAAATGCTTTTTTTCTGTGCTTGCGGAGCTGGAGCTGGTGCGGGTTGCGGTTGCGCTGCAACTGGCACTGGCTTTGCCTCAGTCGCGGCTTGTGGTTGCGCTACAACTGGTTGTTCTGTCTGCGCTGCGGCTGGCGCAGGTTCTTGGCCTGCGGCTTGCGGAGTAGTTTGCGTTGGTGTTGCCGCTGCTTCAGAAACAGCAGCTGCTGGTCCTGGCGCAACAACTTTACTTAGCCAATCCGGCGGTTTTTGTTCTTCTTTTACCGGCTGTGCAGGTGCTCCCGGAGCCATATTCAGCGAAGCTCCAGCAGTTTGCGCTGGTTCATTAGCAGGCTTAGTTTCTGCAGTTGCGGCAGCAACCGCCGCATTACTCGGATTTTGGTTTTTGTTTTCGTCCATTATTTAGATTCAGATATATCAAAATAGTATAGCATAAAATCGCTCTCAGCTCAAGGGTGAAATGCCAAATTTTTCTCGCGGCCGCCGAACAAGCCGTTTAATTAATAATAAAGCGGCGCTACAGTATCTTCATACGGATAAGTCGGCTCAAAAAGCCACTGATTATAAAGTCCTTCTCGCCTTAATTCAGCTTTAATTTCCGCGATTTTTTTGTAATATTCGGCTTTTTCGTATTTCTTGTTCAAAATCTCAAATTCCGCGTGGCTCCTTGAAACACATCCAAAACAATCCCGCGAATTAAAAACCATCTCACAATGTTCAATGTTTCCGTTATGCCAGCACGCATTGCAGAAATTGCAGTTAAAATTCCCGGAATTTCCAATGCACTCATAAAGCAATTCGCTCGGATCATAGCCAATACAATCGCAATCCATCAAATCTTTCGCATTATCAATGTTTGTGCCAAGATAAAATCCATCTTCAACATTTCTCGCATTAAAGCAAAAATAGCAATTTTCACAATTTTCCAAAAATGACCCGATGCAATTTTCTGTATTTTTCTGCAAAACATAAACGTGCGGAATAGTCCGTCTGACTTTTTCAAGCTCCTCAAATAATTTTGCGACGCTGTATTTCTCTTTCAATTTGGCGACTTCTTCTTTATATTTTTCCTTTTCAACAGGCTTATTTTTAATGTGATATTTGGCTGTTCTAAGCCCTGCACACAAAAAACAATTGTCGCAATTCACCAAATCAAAAGAGTATTCACAATGATTTGTTGAAAAGCAGTTATAAAGATAATTGCAGTTGTACAAATTGCTTCCAAAAACGCATTCATAGCACAATTCGCAGCTCGTTAATTTATCGCAATCAGAACAATTAACGCATTTATACGGATACTGCGAATAATATGTGTCTTCGTTGTAATGACCGCCGTATACCAAATAACAGTTTTTATTTTTATAAGCGTAATTTGTGTAATCGCTGTTCGTAGAATGCGAAGAAACAAGCGCCAAACGCGGCATTGTTTTTTGAAGTTTTCTAAGTTCGTCAACAAACCACATATCATTTATTAAGTTTTGCCAAAATCATTCCAGCAATAACAGCCCACGCAAAACCGCTTACTGTCCATGACAAAATCATAATAAGCGAAAGCTGAAAACTGCTGTATGAAATCAACATTCCAGGAATTGAACACACAACCCAGAAGGCAAGACCGAACAAAAATCCTTTTTTAGCAGCTCCTCCAACAAATAAAACTTTCACCTTATTCCATACCCACGCGAACGCAATACCCATCACAAATGGATACGCGCCGTAGAGATAAAGCATAAGCGGATCCGACCATGGCCGGAATAAATTTGTGTTATTATATTCCGCGACCAGCGAGGGAAAAATCAGATTCGCAGCATAGCTCAATCCCATTTCCGCCGCCAGTATCAGAACGCCGATCAAAAGGCCTGGCAGAATTACTTTTTTCATAAAGATTTTGTTAAAAAATAATTAATGGTTTCCGCCTACGGCGGAGTTATTTTATATGCGCGGACAGATCCCGCTCCGCGGGAGGATCCGCGCGTGATAGTTGATGGAGCTGCTTCGCAGCACCTTATTTATATCAGCCTGTGTCCGCCTCAGGCGGACGGCCTGTTGAATTATAGCATAAATCATGCTAAATTATTTGCGAAAACATAATCAGCTTTTTATATTATGCCTAAAAAACCGAAAAAAACCATTAAGAAAACTCCAAAGAAAATTTTAAAGAAAAAACCTGTCCAGAAACCAAAAAAGGTTGCTCCGAAAAAAGCAAAAACCCCTAAAAAAATTGCGGCCAAAAAACCGGCGCCAAAAAAAATTGTACCAAAAAAAGCGCCCCGAGTACTTGGGGTTAAAAAACCGGCGCCAGCGCCAAAATCGACTCCAAAGCTGAAAAAAATCGAAGTCAAAAAAGAGATCGAGTCAAAAAAAATTGAAGTTAAAAAAGAACCGATCTCCAAAAAAGAAATCCCGCCTCAACCGCAGCTTCCTCTCGATAAAATTTTTGACGAAGAAACTTCGCGCGGCGCAGAACAGCAGGCGGAGCTCGCGCGCCTCGAAACTGGCCAAGAACCGCTTCCAATACAAACAATTGATCCAAATAAACGCGAAATTTCAGATGAAATGGAAGCATGTTATCTGGATTACGCGATGAGCGTCATAGTTTCGCGCGCGCTTCCTGACGTACGCGACGGAATGAAACCGGTCCACAGGCGCATTTTGTATTCAATGCACGAACTCGGAATCCGCCACACAGGAGCATTCCGGAAATCAGCAGCTGTTGTTGGTGAGGTTTTGGGCAAATATCATCCGCACGGCGACGCTTCTGTTTATGACGCTTTAATCAGAATGGCGCAGGATTTCGCAATGAGGTACCCAACCGTACACGGACAGGGCAACATGGGATGCTTCACCGGAGATACTAAAGTAAAATTAACAGACGGCCGCTCACTCTCTTTTATAAAACTTGTCCGAGAAGCCAAAAAAGGAAAAAGAAACTACACTTACACTTTTAATCACAAAACTCGGGAAATAGAAATCGCCGAAATCAAAAACCCGAGATTAACCAAAAAAAATCAGAAAATCATAAAAGTAATTTTGGATAATGGCGAGGAAATAAAATGCACTTCAAATCATCGTTTCATGCTAAGAAACAAAACATACAAAGAAGCTAAAGATTTGCGCGCCAAAGATTCTCTAATGCCTCTATACATCAAAGTAGCATCGGTGAAATATCTTCAGAAAAAAGAGAATGTTTACGATCTGACAATCGAAAAAACCCATAACTTCAGTTTGGATGCCGGTGTTTTTGTTCATAATTCAATAGACGGCGATGCCCCTGCTGCGATGCGTTACACAGAAGTCAAACTCGATAAATTATCAGAAGAAATTCTCGCTGACATAGAAAAAGAAACTGTTAACTGGCAGGCAAACTACGACGGCAGGTTTAAAGAACCAATGGTTCTTCCGTCAAAAATTCCGCAGCTGCTATTAAACGGCTCATCGGGCATTGCTGTTGGCATGGCAACTTCCATTGCTCCTCACAATCTCGGCGAAGTAATAGACGGCCTGATGCATTTGTCTGAAAATCCGGATGCGACAATCGATGATTTGATGAAATTTGTTAAAGGCCCTGATTTTCCAACCGGTGGATATATTTACGATATTAATGCAATCAAAGCTGCTTACAACTCCGGCCGAGGCGGAATTGTCATGAGAGCAAAAGCAAACATTGAAGAGAAAAAAGGCGGAAGATTCGAAATTATCATCACGGAAATCCCGTATCAAGTGAATAAATCCAGCCTTGTGGAAAAAATCGCCGAACTTGTTCATGAAAAGAAAATCCAGGGAATTTCCGATATCCGCGATGAATCAAACAAGCGCGAAGGAATCAGAATTGTAATTGAATTAAAGAAAGATTCATATCCGCGAAAAATATTGAACCAGCTTTATAAACTCACGCCTCTGCAATCAACATTCAATATGAATATGATTGCTCTTGCGGACGGAATCCAGCCGAAATTATTCGATCTTAAACAAATTCTCGAAACATTCATTGAACACAGGAAAATTATTATTACGCGGCGCACCCAGTACGAACTCAAACTTGCTAAAGAAAGAGCCCACATCTTGGAAGGCTTAGTTGTAGCGCTTGATCATATTGATGAAGTAATCGAAACAATCAAAAAATCAGAAACAAAAGAAGACGCCCATGCGGCGCTGATGAAAAAATTCAAATTAACAGATATTCAAGCCAGCGCGATTCTCGAAATGAAACTGCAGACTTTGGCTGGCCTTGAAAGATCAAAAATAATCGCTGAATACAAAGAGAAATTAGCGCTCATCGAAAAGCTCGACGGAATACTTAAAAGTCCAAAGAAAATTCTAGATATAATGAAAACCGAACTTGCTGAAATAAAAGAAAAATTTGCTGATGAAAGAAAAACTGAAATTGTACGTACAGCCATTGATGAAATTTCAGTAAAAGACACTGTCCCGAACGAACCAATGGTTGTGATGCTCACGCAGACTAATTATATAAAGCGCATGCCGCCGGCTTCGTTTAGAACGCAGAAACGCGGAGGAAAAGGCGTAATCGGCATCACAACAAAAGAAGAGGATGAAATCAATCTTGTGTGCTACGGCAAAAACCACGAAGAGATAATGTTTTTCACGAATGCGGGACGCGTTTATAAATTGTTTATATACGAAATTCCGCAGGCAACACGGCAGGCAAAAGGAACACCTATCGTCAATTTGCTGAATCTTAAAGACGGCGAACGCGTAACTGCGATGCTGAACTGCGGCGAAAGATTGAAAGGCGAATATTTGATAATGGCGACCGTGAAAGGAACTGTCAAAAAAACCGCTACAAAAGAATTTGAAAATGTTAGACGAAGCGGCTTAATAGCGATCAAAATCAGGCCCGGCGATTCTCTCGAATGGGTAAGGGAAGTTTCGCAAAACGAAGAAATAATGATTGTAAGCCGTGAAGGAAAAAGCATCAAATTCAAAGAATCAGACGCGCGCGCAATGGGCAGAGCAACCAGCGGCGTCAGAGGAATAAGACTTAAAGGAAGCGACACTGTAATAGAAATGGATGTTGTACACAGGCCAAAAACAGCGGAACTGCTCGTAATCATGGAAAACGGCCTCGGAAAATTCAGCCATGTGAAAAATTACAGACTGCAGAATCGCGGCGGCACTGGCGTAAAAACCGCGAATGTGACGCCCAAAACAGGCAAGGTAGTCGGAGCGAAAATTGTTGACGAAACAACAGAAGGGAATCTCTTGATAATATCCAAGGAAGGACAGACAATTAAAATAGATATCCGCAATATTCCTGTTCAGGGCCGCGCGACACAGGGAGTTTATCTTATGAGAATGAACTGCCCGGACAAAGTTGCGTCAATATCAATCATACCCGAGGATGATCAAAAAGAAGTTGTCGCAGAGGAAGCAAAGAAAGAAAGAAAAGCGGAAGTCAAAGTCGCGGCACAGAACAGGCCGTCCGCCGCACACGCCGTTCGCCGCACAGACCGTCCGCCCCGAGTACTCGGGGACACAGGCCCCTATAAAAAAGAAATAAGCGACACCAAAGCGTAAAAATTTAATATAAAAATATGAAAAAATGCTTTACTCTACTGTTTATTTTCGCGTGCTTGTCTGCTTTTCCGCATCTAGCGTATGCGGCGGCTGACGGCGACCTCTCTATATCAGACAACCAAGTAAGATTTTCAACAAACAAATTTATTGAAGGCCAAACTTTAAGAATTTACGCGACGGTTACCAATAATTCATCGAAAGACCTTCTCGGCGCAGTCAAATTTTTCGATGAGACGCAAAACAAACAAATAGACGGAGATCAGCCTGTTTCAGTATTCGCTGAAAAAACCGATGACGTATTTACTGACTACAAGCTTCCTGCCGGAACAATAAAAATAAACGTGCAGGTGATTCCCTTTCAAAAAGAGATAGATAATCCAGTGAATAACGCGGTTGTAAAGACGATTTATGTAGAGCCTGATTTGGATCGGGACGGAATTCCGGACAAAATTGATCCAGACTGGGATAACGACGGGGTGCCAAACGCAGAGGACGCATTTCCAAAAAATTACAAAGAATCTATTGATACGGACGGCGACGGCATCGGAAATAATGCGGATTTGGATGATGACAATGATGGCGCGCAGGATACTGCTGACGCATTCCCGACTAATCCAAAAGAGTCTATTGATACAGACAAAGACGGTATTGGAAATAACGCGGATACGGACGATGACGGCGATGGGATATCTGATGCAGATGAACAAAAACTCGGCACTGATCCGCTAAAAGCAGACACGGACGGCGATGGCGTTATTGACGGCAAAGACGCGTTTCCGCTTGACCCAAAAGAATCGCTCGACACGGATAAAGACGGTATTGGAAATAACGCTGATACGGACGATGACGGCGATGGAATTCCAGATAGCCAAGACAAATTTCCGACAAATCTCGCGCCCATAGCGAAAATTTCTTCGCCGGATAAACTTGAACAAATTAACAAACAAATAATTTTTGATGCTTCGAAATCAATTGATAAAGACGGCAGTGTCGCGAAAATAGCATGGACAATAAACGATTCAATACGTCTCGATGAAAACAGCCCCATATACACTTTCAAAAATGCCGGAAAATACAAAATAGCTCTCGCGATAACAGATAACGCTGGAGAAACAACAACCACTGAAAAAACCGTTTACGCAGCCAATTACAAAAGCTATATCAAGATAATATTAATTATTGCTTTAATTGCTCTTGCGCTCTGGTTTGGCCTTCAATATACTAAAGGCCTGAAAAAACCTACGATTACTCATAAAAAACCAAAAAAATGAAAAAGGACATACATCCGAAATATTATGAAAACGTTATAATGACGTGTTCATGCGGAGCCAAATTTGTTGCCGGTTCAACAAAAGAAAACGTCAAAACAGAACTTTGTTCAGCTTGCCATCCATTTTTTACGGGTCAAACAAAATTAATAGATACAGCCGGCCGCGTTGATAAATTCACAGCGAGAAGAAAAGCAGTCGAAGAAATAAAACGCAAGCGCGAAGAAGAAAAGAAACTTGCTAAAGAAAAGAAAATCGAAGAACGGCTCGAAACGCTTGTTGAAGAAAGAAAAGTCACGGCTGAAAAGACAGCCAAGGCAAAGGCAAAAAAACCGAAGGCGAAGAAAATCGCAAAGAAAGCAAAAAAATAATAAGGAGGAAAAGTTGTTCAAATTTTTCGTTCAAGCAAAAAGCCCTAATACAAGCGCTCGCGCAGGAATTTTGGAAATTCCGCACGGGAAAATCCACTCCCCTTTTTTTATGCCGATTGGAACAACAGGTTTTGTTAAAACTCTTACGCCGGATGAATTGAAATCTCTCGGCGCGGAAATAATTTTGGCAAATACTTATCACTTGTATTTACGGCCTGGCGATAAAAATATTAAAAAATTTGGTGGTTTGCATAAATGGATGGGTTGGAATGGTCCGATTCTCACAGATTCAGGCGGATACCAGATTTTTTCGCTTTATGAAGGAAATACTAGCCATCAAAATAAATCTGATTTCAAAACGCATGTTCGAGTACACGATAGCGGCGTTGAATTCAAATCGCACATTGATGGCTCAATCCATTTTTTGACGCCGCGAGATGTGATCAAAATTCAAAATAATATCGGCGCTGATATAATTATGGCGCTTGATGAATGTATTCCGCACCACGCTGATAAAAAATATGCGGCGCGGGCGATGAAACGAACGCATGATTGGGCTTTACAATGCAAAAAAGCGCACAAGAATCCGCGCCAGGCGTTATTTCCGATTATCCAGGGCGGAATGTATAAAAATTTACGGATTGAGTCTGCGAAATTCATTTCAGATTTGGATTTGCCGGGAATCGCGATTGGCGGACTTAGCGTTGGCGAAACAAAAAAACAGATGTATGAAATTCTGGAAACTATAATGCCGATTTTGCCCAAAAATAAGCCAATTTATCTTATGGGCGTTGGTTCGCCTGAAGATTTGCTCGAAGCAATTGATCGCGGAGTTGATATGTTTGATTGTGTTATGCCAACACGGCTCGCGCGACACGGAAGTTTTTGGACACTCACCGGCAGGCGCAATATAAAAAATTCAAAATATCGATTGGACCAAAAGCCTCTGATGGAAAACTGCGGCTGTTATACATGCCAGAAATTCACTCGAAGTTATCTGCGCCATCTCTTTACTGAACACGAAACTCTTGGCTTACGGCTTATGACTATTCACAACCTCCACTTTTTGCTAAACTTGATGCGTGACGCGAGAACCGCGATAACTAAAGGTAAATTTCGTCAATTCAAAAAGGCGTTTCTCGCAAAATTTAAAGCACACGCCGTTCGCCGCAGGCGGACACCACAATGAGTGATTACGAACATATCGAAAAAGAAATTGAAAAACATTATAAAACGCGCGAAAAACGTAAGCGCAAAAGAATGTCTGTAACCGGAAAAAGTGTATTTCTGCTCCAAAAATTAATGTCCAGACCCGAAGCGAAGCGAAGGGTCCATATAAAAAAGAAAAAATGATCGCATACATAAACGGAAAAATCCTCGAAAAATTCGATAAAACAATAATAGTTGTCGCAAACAATATCGGCTATGAAATCAGCTTAGCCGGTCCGGAAATCGAAAAACGCAAAATTGGAGACAATATCTCGCTCTATACCTATACATATATAAGAGAAGACCAAATCGCGATTTACGGATTCGTTTCTGATGAAGAATTGATATTTTTCAAAAAATTGATTACTTCTGTGCCTGGGGTCGGGCCAAAAACAGCAATGGAATTATTGGCTGTGCCGCTCGCAAAATTAAAAGCTGCGATTTTGGCTGAAGACCTGGTTTCGCTGACGGCTGTTCCGGGAATCGGCAAAAAAACCGCTGAAAGAATTATTTTAGAATTAAAAGGAAAATACGAAATTTTAGCTGGAAGCGAACGCGGATACAAAGGCATCGGCCATACAATCGATGAAAACGTGATAGAAGCGCTAACGCGGCTTGGATACCAAAAAAACCACATACAAACCATACTGCGCGGAATGCCGGAAAATATAGCAGGCGCAGAGAACATTATTAAATATTTTTTTCAGAACGTTTAACAATGGAAATAAATAAAAAAATCAGCAAAGTTCTCGACTATTTGAATCGCAATGCTGGAAAAAATCATTTGGAATTCATGAAATTTCCGCATGATACAAAAATTGCTGAAGAAATTTTGGAATATGTTAAAAATTTAAAATACAATACTGTAATTATTATTGGAATCGGCGGTTCAATGCTTGGCGGAAAAATGCTTGTAGAAGCCCTAAAGTCATCATCGCGGCCAAAATTTATTTTTATTGATAATATTGATCCCGATTATTTTGCAGAAGCCTTGGCTGACGCGGATCTGAACAATTCTGTCTTTGTAATTGCCAGCAAAACAGGAAATACAATCGAAACAACCACGAATTTTTCTGTTCTGAAAAAATTGCTCATTAAACGCGGTATTCCGTATAGAAATAAAATGATAATTTTGACGGAAAATAACAATAATTTTCTTAATAAAACAGCAAAAAAAGAAAAGTTAAAATGTTTTCATATTTCGCGAAACACAATTGGAAGATTTTCTGTTCTTGGACCAATGGGATTGGTGCCAGCTGGCCTCGCAAAAATTGACATTAAAAAAATTCTAGAAGGCGCCCGAAATATAAAAATAGATAAAGCAGCAGGGCTCGCGTTAATACAATATTTGGCTTATACAAAACAAAAAAAGCCAATCACTGTAATATTTCCCTATTCCAGCAAATTAAATTCTTTTAGCGAGTGGTACATACAACTTTTGTCTGAAAGCATCGGTAAAAACGCAAAAATCGGGCCGACTCCGATAAAGGCAATCGGCGCGACTGACCAGCATTCGCAATTACAATTATTCATGGAAGGCCCTAACAACAAATTCATAATTTTCATTGAAATAGAAAAATTCAGGCACAATATTCCGGAAATGGAAAGATTAATTCACGCGGAAGCGCATGCGACAGCAGACGCGTTAACAGCTAAAAAAAGACCTAGCATTATTATAAAACTGGCAGCTCTGGATGAAAAAAATCTTGGCGGATTGATTTATACGCTCGAACTACAAATAGCTCTTCTTGGAAAACTTTTTGGAGTAAATGCTTTTAATCAGCCGGGCGTGGAATTGGCAAAAAAATTAACAAAAAAATACCTTTAAATGCAACGAATTTCACGCCTGCAAAAACTTTTGAAATCGAAAAAAATCAGCGCGCTTTTGGTGACACACAGGCCAAATTTAAAATATTTGTGCGATTTTGGCGGAACATCAGGAATGCTGTTTTTAACGCCGTTAAAAGCGTTTTTTATAACTGATCCGCGATATTTTGAAGAAGCGAAAAAAACTTTGCTGCGAAACGTAAAAGCCGTTGAAGGAAAATTTTTGCCGAAAATAAAAACGAAAAAAATATTCTTCGAAGAACAATATATGACTGTCGCAAAATTAAAATTTCTCAAAAAAACGAATCGCGGAATTAGGTTTATTGGAAGCCAAAATCTCGTTGAATCATTAAGGATGCAGAAGGACAAAAATGAAATTGCTTCTATTGTAAAAGCGCAAAAAATTGCGGAAAAAGTTTTGGCGAAAATTGTGAAAAATTTACGCGTTGGTATTACAGAAAAAGAAGTGATGATTATGATAAAAAAATTCGGATTAGAATTCGGCGCGGATGAAACTTCATTCAGGCCGATTGTGGCATTTGGCGAAAACTCCTCTGTTCCGCATCACGAACCCGGAAACCGCAAACTACAAAAAGGCGACATTGTTTTGATTGATATGGGAATGAAATACAATGGTTATTGTTCGGATATGACGCGCGTGTTTTTCTTTAAAACTGCGCCGCCCGAAAAGCAAAAACAAGCCTATAATCTTGTGCTTGCGGCACAAAAAAAAATCTTAGATAACATCCGAGCCGGCGTAAGCGGCAAAAAAGCTGATTTCTTTGCCCGGAAATTTCTTGAAAAGGCTGGTTTTGCTAAAAATTTCCTGCATAATTCAGGTCATGGAATCGGGCTTGAAATACACGAAATTCCAACATTAGGTTTGACATACAGCGGCAAGCTGCCAGCCCGCGCCGCCGTAACAGTAGAACCCGGAATTTACTTTGAAAATTCCTTTGGAATAAGGATCGAAGATATGGTAATTTTAGATAGTCGCGGAATACGGAATTTAACCCGTTTCCCGAAAAATTTAGCCAGTATAATAATAAAATGAAAACGCCCAAGATAGCTGTCATTCATTTTCCAGGAAGTAATTGCGAACTCGAAGCTTTACGCGCGTGCCGCAGAACTGGAATGGAACCGCAATTTGTCCGATGGAACGAAGATACAGATTTAAAAAAATTCGACGGATTCATTCTGCCAGGCGGATTTTCATACGAAGACCGCGGAAGATCAGGAATCGTCGCATCAAAAGATCCAATTATCAAAAGAATAGAGCGTGAAGCCTTAAAAGAGAAACCTGTTATCGGAATCTGCAACGGCGCGCAAATGCTTATAGAATGCGGGCTTGTACCGGGCCTCGAAGACAAAAAACTTGAAATGGCGCTGGCTTGGAACGAATGGATTAAAAAAGGCAAAATTCTCGGCTACGCATATTTAAATGACTGGATTTATATCCGTTCTGATGCTCCGTCCGGAAGATGCGCATTCAACATGTTCAAAAAAAATACAATAATCCGCTGTCCTGTTGCGCATGGCGAAGGCCGTTATCTTACGCAAGATAAAGGCTTGCTAAAGCGCTTAATTGCAAATCAGCAAACAGCATTTCGGTATTGCGACGAACACGGAAAATTCGTAAACGAATTTCCCATAAATCCCAATAACGCCGTTTACAATCTCGCTGGTATTTGCAATCCAGAAGGAAATGTTATGGCTTTAATGCCGCATCCAGAACGCACACCAATCGGAGATCCGATTTTTGCCTCAATGGCTGCGTATATTAAGAAAGATTTTAAAATTCGCATGCCAGCAATCGCAAAGAAAAAATATAAATCCGCGTTCACAGAAGAAAAAATAAAAAATTATGAAGAAAAACCGAATATTGAAATGTTCGTTGAAATGGTGATTACAGATAATGAAGAACGCACAATCGAACATGCTATCAAAGATATTGGTTTCAAAGATATCAAACTAAAAAAATACACATATTTTGGCATAAAAACCATGGTGCCGAGCAAGACGCGAGGCGCGGCTAAAATCGATGAAAAAGCGCTTGCAATAGAGCTAATTCGCTCTGGTGAACTTATCAACACAAACAAAGAAACTCCTTATATAAAAATTGATGGAAAATGGCACGAATATAATATGACAACCGGTTTAATTGAATCAAAATTTAAAGATAATTTTGCCGCGTCATATTTTGTTTTTGAAAGAAATAATTATGTAGGCAAAAGCATTTTATCCGGCGTGCGCAGGCATTTCGGAATCAAAGAAGTAGCGGAAGTTAAAAAAGGAATTCTGTGGGTACTTGAGCGCGGCCAAAAAAACGCGGAAAAAATCGTCAAAACTCATATTTTCCACAATCCTCATTCAAGTTTAATATTTTCAAAACAGGCGCGGATCCTTTTCGGCAGCCCGCGCAAAAATAATAAACATGCGCGGATCCTCTCGTCTGTCCGCGCAAAAAATAATAAATAAATATGTGCGGAATATTCGGATATATAGGCCCAAAAACTAATGCCGCAAAAATGGTGATTGAAGGCTTAAAAAGCCTTGAATACCGCGGATATGATTCATGGGGAATCGCTCTCAAAACTGACAACGATATTATTGTTTATAAAAAAACAGGCAAAGTTGGCGAAATAAACAAACTTCCAAAAAATCTGCTGGGCAAAACAGAACTTGCGATCGGCCATACTCGCTGGGCAACACATGGCGGCGTTACAAACGCGAACGCGCATCCGCATTTCACGGAAAATAAAGAAATTGTCCTTATTCATAATGGAATTTTTGAAAATTATTTTGAAGTAAAAAAACAATTACTCCGCAAAGGCCACAAATTCACATCAGAAACAGACACCGAGGTTATTGCGCATTTAATTCAGGAAAATCTCAAGCGCCACGACTTTGAACAAAGCGTAAAAAACGCAATTAAAAAAATTGAAGGCCGCTACGCAATCGTCATCATACATAAAAATGAAAACAAAATAATCGCGGCCAGACGCGGCTCGCCGCTGATTGTCGGTGTGGGAAAAAATGGCGAGTATTACATTGCTTCAGATGTTCCGGCATTTTTGAAATACACAAAAAAAGTGATGTATTTGGACAATGATCAAATGGTCATATTGAGCGAAAATAGCGCAAAATTTTATGAAATAAAAACTCATAAAGAAATCCATAAAAAAATGATTGAAATCGGATGGGATAGCCAAACCGCAGAAAAAGGTGCATACGCGCATTTTATGCTAAAAGAAATCATGGAACAGAAAGAAACGCTTTATAGAGCCATAAATCAGGATGATCGTTTAATCAAAAAAGTGGCTGACGCAATCAATAACGCATGCGGAACCTATTTTGTTGGATGCGGCACAGCTGGAAAAGTTTGTCTCACTGCTGAATATCTATTTTCTGAAATTGCTCACAAGCACGTTAACTCAATTTTTGGCTCGGAATTCCCAACGCATCATCACTTTATAACAAATAAAACTTTATTAATCCCGATTTCACAAAGCGGAGAAACAGCAGACACGCTCGAGGCAATCGAAGTCGCAAAAGAGGTGGGCGCAAAAATAATTTCAATTGTAAATGTAGAAACTTCAACAATGGCGCGAATGTCAGATTTGATAATTCCTGTAAAATGCGGCCCGGAAAAAGCTGTCGCATCAACAAAAGTCACGACAGCGCAAATGGCTATTTTAATTTTGCTCGCGTATGCGTCAATCGAAAAACTTTCTGAAGGAAAAATTCTGCTTCTTGAAACAGCTGAAAAAATTAATGACATGCTGAATCCCGGATATGTCATGCATATTTTTAAACTCGCGGAAAAACTCAAAAATTTTGAAAGCATGTATATAATCGGAAGAGGCGCGAATTACCCAATGGCCCTAGAATCAGCCATAAAACTGCAGGAAGTCTCGTATATACACGCGGAAGGATTCGCTGCTGGAGAACTCAAACACGGCCCAATCGCGTTAATACAAAAAAATACGCCATGCATTGTTTTGGTCGGCGAAAACGGCTCAAAATCCGCAATTTTAAGCAATGCAATGGAAGTTCGTGCGCGCGGCGGCTACATTATCGGCGTCAGCCCAACTCATGAAGAAGTTTTTGACTACTGGATTCGTGTGCCTGAAGTCAGCATCGCCTCTCCTATTGTAAATATTATTCCAATTCAAATTCTCGCGTACCAACTCGCGATTTTGCGCAAAAACAACCCTGATATGCCAAGAAATCTGGCGAAGAGTGTTACAGTAAAATAAAAATCGACTAGTATTTATGGGGGGTATCAGCATTTTATATAGTCTCTTTAGGTTTCGGGACTATATTTTTTCAATTATTGCTAAAACTTCTTTATATAAAGATTCTAATTGTTCCTTTGTAAATTCTTTCTGATCTCCTCTTCTCAAAACATTCCAATCCGGATGGCCGCTTTGCCTCATTTTAATCATACGATTTTTAATATTCCCCAAAATTTCTGCTGATTCGATTCCATAAATGCTACTAATAACGTCAATAATATCAGGAATAACTGCCCTAAGTTTTTTGAATGTTTCGTCGCCTATGTTTCTAACAACAAGCAGATCGCCGCCATAATCTTGTGTTCTATCGCGCCATTCTGCATTCACAACCAAACTAGCAGCAATGTCTCTTAATTCCTTATCTGGATCTAGCGGATCTTCATTTCTGCCAAAAATAAATCCTGAGCCGGATTCTACCATTGTTTTTCTGTCTGGAGCTTCATTCATATTCTATTTTGTTAAATATTAGGATTTTTTATATCACACAACCAGAAATTCCGTCAAGGATACTTCTGGGACAAAACTGGAAAATTATGCTAAAATATATTGATAAAAACGGGTTTCATATGCCAAAAAAGAATACAAAAATCATAGCCACGCTTGGCCCTTCTTCGTACAGCAAAAACATTCTGCGCAAAATGGTAAACGCGGGAATGAATGTTGTGAGGCTTAATTTCTCTCACGGCGCGTACAGTGAATTCAAGGAAATGATAAAAAATGTGCGCGAGGTTAGCGCGGTGACAGGTGAAAAAATTGCGATAATTCAGGATTTGCAGGGTCCGAAACTGCGCATCGGAGAAATGCCTGCTAAAGGCGTTTTGATTAAAAATGGCGCAAAAATAATTCTCACAACAAAAAACCTCATCGGAAACAGCAAAATAATCCCTATTCAATACAAAAATCTTCCCCGTGAAGTAAAGCGCGGCGACATTATCCTGATTGACGACGGAATGATTGAACTCCGCGTGATTTACGACAGACATCAAAATATCTACTGTAAAGTTTTGAAAGGCGGAATTATCAAAAGCCACAAAGGAATGAATGTGCCGGGCGTAAGCATAAAAGCTAATCCAATAACGCAAAAAGACAAACGCGACGCTTTATTCGGCATAAAAAACGATGTTGATTACATCGCGCTTTCATTTGTAAAATCCGCGAAAGATATTATTCGGCTGAAAAAATTCATCAAAGCCCACCGAGGAAAATGCCGCGTAATTGCAAAAATCGAAAGGCCAGAAGCCGTAAAAAATCTAAAAAAAATAATCCAGACCGCAGACGGAATTATGGTAGCTCGCGGCGATCTTGGCGTTGAAATGCCTGCGGAAACAGTTCCGCTGATTCAAAAACGCATAATTCATCTTGCAAATTTATATGGAAAACCCGTAATTACAGCAACGCAAATTCTTCAATCAATGGTTGAAAATCCTATTGCGACGCGCGCGGAAATTTCTGACGCGGCAAACGCTGTTTTTGACCATACTGATGCCATGATGCTTTCAAATGAAACTGCTGTTGGAAAATATCCTGTTGAAGCTGTAGCAACGCTCGCGAGAGTCGCGCATACTGTTGAAAACAATCTTCAAAAATATTCCGAGCTTTTGCCAACAAAAAAATCTTTTGATATGCCAATTTCAAACGCAACTTGCCTTAATGCCGCGAAACTCGCACTGGATATAAATGCGGATATGATTGTTGCTGTCACTCTCACTGGCTTTACTGCCCAGCAAATCAGCAGGCACAGACTTTATATTCCGATTGCCGCAATTACACCTGACGAAAAAGTCGCAAATCAACTCGCTCTTGTTTGGGGCGTTAATAAAACAATCGTAAGTAAAATTGACTTCAAAAATGCTGCGCACGATGTCAAAAAAATCCTCCAAGAAAAAAATCTAGTGAAATCCTGCGACGAAATTGTTATTGTAGTAAATGCAAGCAAAGACGAGAAACTGATAAATACCATTGTGATTTAACAGAATAAGGTAGGGACTGGTCCCGAAGGGACCTGTCCCTATAACGAAAAACGACAACAATATGAAAATTCTCGGAATAGACCCCGGCACAAGCATTGTCGGATTTAGCATAATAGAATCATCGAAGCGCAAGTGCCGCTTGCTGGATTATGGCTGTATTAAAACAAAACCGAACATTCCGCTCGAAGAAAAATTAACTGAAATTTCGGCTGATTTAAGCAAATTAGTAAAACAGTGGAAACCAACGCATGCATCAGTAGAAAAAGTTTTCTTTTCAAAAAATATAAAAACAGCGATAGATGTCGCTTCTAGCCGCGGAGTAATAGTGGAAATGCTGCATAGAAACAATGTCGGGATACATGAATTCACACCCCAACAGATAAAATTAAGCGTATGCGGATACGGAAAAGCAGGTAAAGAAAACGTCAAAAAAATGATCCAAATGATTTTCGGCTTGTCTGAAGCGCCAAAGCCAAATGACACAGCTGACGCAATCGCGGCTTCTTACTGCTTGGCAAACTCGTTAAAATTGAAAACAACAGGCCGGGAGCGAAGCGGACGGCCTATATGACAGGTCGGGGAGGCGAAAAACCGGACAGCCCCCGCCCATAATAAATAAAATGAAAAATTTATATAAAATTCTGCCAATCGCAATAGTTCTGATTTTATTCGGAGTTTTGCTCTATATTTTCAAGCTTCCTCCTTTTACGCAGATGGAACCCACTCCGCCGCAAATCGAATTAACGCAGAAAAAACTGGAAACGCCGCAGTCGCCGAAAGCGCAATTAAGCGAAATCCCGACAAAATCTTCGCAGGAAATCTACACAGAATCAATGAAACAAGGCGCGGCATTAACCATAAAAGGCTATTATTCTCTTGCAATAAACGAATATAGAAAAGCTTCAAGCGCAATGCCTGGCTCAATTGAACCCTTGAATGAAATAGGAAAAATTTATCTTAATCAAAGAAATTCAGAAAAAGCGATTAAAGTTTTTGAAGAAATAGTTTCAATGGGCAGCCGCGATGACGCAACGCAAATTAATCTCGCAAGAGCATATTTACAAAGCGGCGACATTCAAAAAGCAAAAGAGATTTTTGGCGGCTTGAGCCAGCAAAATCCAATTTCTTCTTATTATAGAGCCATAATCGCGGCGTCCGAAGGAAACTACGAAGAAAGCAAGAAACTTTTTTCAGAAACATTAGGCGACACCAATGAATGGATAAAAGCGCGTTCGCAAATGTTTCTGGCAGCGTATTTGGAATTTTCAAAATTCGAAGGCGGCCAGCCAACGCATATAAAAACTTTGATTGGAAAAGCGCTGAACCAAACTGGTGAATATTCCCTTGCGATTCCTCTGCTGACTGAAGTGATAAAAGAAAAGTCAAACTACCGCGACGCGTGGGCTCTGCTTGGATACGCGTATTTGAATAATTCAAAACCAGCGGAAGCTGTAGAAGCGCTTGAACAAGCCAGAAAACTCGATCCATCAAAATCAGAAACGCTTTTCTTTTTGGGACTCGCCTACTTCGCGGAAAACAAAATTGATAACGCAATCAATTATATCGAATCCAGCTTGCAAAAAGGATTCGAGCCGCGCGTGCAGGCTTATCAAAAACTCGCAGAGCTTTATTTTGCAAAACAAGATTACGCGAAATCAGCAAAAGCGTATGAAACTGTTCTCGGAATAAACAGCACAAATGTTGATTATTTTATCAGGCCGATTTGGATATACATTGAAAAATTACACAATCCGTCTGCGGCGCTTGATCTCGCCCAAACATCCCTCGTGAATCATCCGGGCAGTGCAATGGCATACAATTTAGTCGGCTGGGCGTATGCGGCAGCTGGCAATTATGATCTCGGAAAAAAGAATTTGGAAACAGCAATAAAAATAGATCCGAATCTCGCGGCCGCGCATCTGAATCTCGGCCAGATGTATGAAAAAATGAACTACGCAAAAACCGCGAAAGAATATTATAAAAAAGCTTTTGAGCTGGATAAAAACACAAGTTCAATAGGCGCATTGGCTGCGGAAAGGTATAATAAAATCAGCCAGGTAGAAATGCAGGAAGCGCAGAAAAAAACACAGAAAATTCCGGCTGGAAAAGTTTACCAAGTCAATACATTCGCGCAATAACCAATAACCAAATAACCAATTTCCAAATGAACATCTTCCTCACGTTAATTTTGTTTTATATTGGAGCGGCAATAGGAAGTTTTTTGAGCGTAGTGATATATCGACATAAACACAATAAAAAAGGAATATTCACCGGCAGATCCTCGTGTCCGCATTGCGGCACAGCTCTTGCGGCGCTCGATTTAATTCCAATTTTCAGCTTCACAGCGTTCAAAGGCAGATGCAGATACTGCAGAAAACAGATATCGCCGCATTATATTTTCATAGAACTTCTTACTGGCCTTGTTTTCAGCCTTCTGTATTGGAAAATTACGTTTATGAGTTTCGGCGACATAGCGCCATACATGACATTTGAATGGGGCGGCTTTTTTGCTTATCTCTACGCGGCTGCTCTCGGAAGCCTGCTTATGGCTATATTTTTCTATGATTTGCTTTACAAAGAAATCCCGAATATTTTTACGTATCCAGGAATTGTGCTTGGAATTTTGGCCGCGGTTTTTGGAGAAGTTATAGCGTTCAATTATCCAGCAATGCTGTTCCCGACAATAAAAGAAATTTTGTACGGACTGGTTATCGCGTTCGTGGTGTTTGAAGGCCAGAGACTCTTGTCAAAAGGAAAATGGATAGGGCTTGGCGATTCAATTTTGGCTTATTTAATGGCAATAATGCTTGGGTGGAAGTTTTTTGTTATCGCGATATTCAGCGCTTATACTTTTGGAACAATTTACGGATTGATTTTAATCGCGACAAAAAAAGCAACGCTCAAATCCGCGATTCCGTTCGGTCCATTTTTAGTAATCGGGACTTTAACCGCAATATGCTTCGGCGAAGCAATATTAGCGCTGTACGCAACATATGCACTTATATAAAGATAAAGTTTTATTGATTGTTCTGGACGGATACGGAGAATACAAAGATTATCCGGGAAATGCTGTAACGCACAGCCATACTCCTGTGATGAAAGAACTGCGCGAAAAATATCCGCATACTCTAATTCATACAGAAGGAAATTACGTCGGACTTCCGCGCAAAACACAGGGCGGATCCGAAGTCGGCCATTTCACAATGGGCGCCGGCAGAATTGTATGGCAAACGCTTGAAGAAATAAACCGCTCTATAAAAAACGGCTCTTTTTTCAAACATAAATATCTGCGCGAGGCTGCGAAAAACTGTGAACTGAATAATTCCGCGTTTCATATTCTTGGAATGATTTCTGATCAAAGCGTTCATTCGCATATAGATCACCTATTTGCGCTTTTGAAATTCGCGAAAATGCGCGGGCTTAAAAAAGTTTATATTCACGCAATAACCGACGGCCGCGATGTTCCAGAAAAATCAGCGAAAAAATATATTGAAATGATCCAGAAAGAAATTAAGCGCTTGGGCCTTGGCAAGATCGCGACAATTATTGGCCGTTATTACGCAATGGATCGCGACACAAACTGGAATCGCACAAAAATCGCATATGATCTTTATACGCTTGGAAAAGGCACAATCGAGCCGAATCCGATAAAAGCGATTGATAAAGCATACAAGCTCGGCGCTGATACAGATTACTATATCGGCCCGATACTGATTGATAAAAACGGGCTCATTAAAAACGAAGACAGCGTTGTGTTTTTCAATTACAGAACTGATCGCGCGCGCCAAATCACAAAAGCATTCGCGAAAAGGACATTTAAGGATTTTACGCCGAAAAAGCGCGTAAATCCCCTATTCGTATGTTTCGGCCCGTATTCAAAACGCGCGCCAATTATGTATCCTGCTCCAGAAGTAAAAAATAATCTTAATGAAATTCTTGTAAAAAACAGCGTGCCCCAGCTCCGCATTGCTGAAACTGAAAAATATGCGCATGTCACGTACTTTTTTAACAGTCAAATAAAAGAGCAATTTCCGCACGAAAAATGGGTGCTAATACATTCGCCAAAATGCCCTTCGTATGCGCAAAAACCTGAAATGAGCGCGCCGGAAGTCACAAGCGCGTTAATCAAAGAAATCAAACATCACGAATATGGATTTATTTTGTTAAATTTTGCGAATTGCGATCTCGTAGGCCATTCGGGCGTTTTTTCTGCCGCGAAAAAAGCAGTTGAAACGCTTGATAAATGCATCGCGAAAATTCTGGCAGTAGCGAGGCCTCTCGGCTATCAAGTGCTTATCACCGGCGACCACGGAAACGCGGAATATATGATTTATGAAAAAAATAACGAAGTTTGCCCGTCCCACACAACGAATCCGACAATTTTCATGATTGTTTCGGATAAATACAAAAATGCTAAATTGAGGCGCGGCGGCGGACTCCAAGACATCGCACCAACAGTTCTAAAAATCCTCGGAATCAAGAAACCGAGGGAGATGACGGGAAGAAGTTTAATTGTATGAAAACAAAACTTTTAATATTTAATTTTTTATTAAATTAAATATGACTATTACACTTAAACAATTAAAAAAGAAATTAAAAGAAATAAAGAAAAAAGGGTTTATAAAAACACATAGAGCACATGATACCGGTATAGGCAAAACACTAGAAGATTTATTGAATATTGAAGAAAACAATTTATGCCTTCCAGACGTCGGTGACATCGAACTAAAGGCAAAAAGAATTGATTCTGGAAGTATGTTAACAATCGCCACAAAATCGCCTGAGCCCAAAGGCACAAATAAACTTTTGTTCGAAAAATATAAATATTTCGATGAAGATTGGAATTATAGTCTTCACTCAACAGTTTATGGTTCAAGAAAAAATTCACAATCTTTACAGGTTGTTTTTGAAAACGATCGTTTGGTACTCAAAAACAAACTCAATATCGAAATTTATTGGCCTATTTCTATATTTAGTGATGTTTTACGAACTAAATCAGACAAAATTTTATTGGTATTTGCGGAAACCAAAGGGAAAAGAAAGACAAAAAATGAACAATTTCACTATATCGAAGCTTATATGTTATCGAAATTGAATATAGACAAATTCAAAACCGCCATAGAATCCAACAAATTAAAAATTGATATTAGGATAGGATCTTATAAAAGCGGGAAGAATAAAGGCAAATATCATGACCACGGAACCGGATTCAGAATTAACAAAAAGGATTTTTTGCATCTTTTCGATAAATTTGAGCAAATAATTTAATTTTTTCTCAAAACAACGATGCTTTCCTTATTCATCGTTTCCTCCAGCGCCCCGACTATATTTGTAGGTGAATTTTTTATCGGCATTCTTTTACCAGGAATGTTCCTTATAAAAATATCTTCACGTGTAAAGCCCATTTTTTCGGCAAGTTCTGCGATGATAAAATCTGTCGGGATTCTTACTTGTTTTACCAATCTATTCCCGATCACAAGACAAAAATATTTTTTCGGTTTAAGTATTTTATAAGCCTGTTTTAAACAGTCATTAAGCCCAATATAAAAACTTAATACATCTTTTGCTCGCCTTTCATCTTTCCGCGCTATCTTATTTAACGAATCCTTTAGATATTCTGAATCCAAAGAGTGTTCTAATGTTTTAACAGCTTTCCCGCCCAAAAGTTCGTTGTCTACACCAGAAGCTTTATTCGGATCTTTAAATATATCAATCCATTGTGCGGATAATCTAGAAAATTGACCATAAGCTACGGTTGTTCTGCTGTCCCCGTAAGGCGGAGATGTAATTATACAATCAATAGAACCATTTTTTATTCCATTATCCTTTGAAGAATCACCATAGATAATATTAGTCCAAACTTTTTTATCAGCATCTCGATAAAAATCCGACATTCCTTTTATGCTTAATTCTACTTTTTTCTTAAAAATTCCCAGAACATCAGGATTATAGTTTTTTAATTTTTCATTCTTAATTCTTACAAGTTTGAATTCACCGCTTTTAGTGTTGGAAGAAAGGCGAACAGTTTCACTTAAGGCTACCAAAAAATAATTTTTTATATGTTCATTTTTGATTTCAAAAATAGCTTTTTTAATTTTTGCTAATTGTAAAATCACCCTTTCCTTAAACCAAAAATCAATATTATTAAAGTTTGGTTTTTTAATTTCGTCGTCTTTGATTTTTTCAATTCTAGTTAGTAAATTAAAGTATTCTTTTGTTAAATCAGAATGATTTATTAAAGTTGTTTTTGCTTTTGCTAAAAATATAGCCAGGGGGTTTAAATCGATTCCATAAGCATTCCTTCCAAGTAGTTTACTCTCAACAAGTGCGGTACCAGATCCACAGAAAATATCGCAGATAGTATCGCCTCTTTGACTATATGTTTCCAAAAGCCTTCTCGCCACTTGAGGAATAAACATTGCCGGATAGGTATGTATTCCATGAGTATAAGTTTTTGTGTTTTCGCCTTTATAATCCCATGAATAATCTATTCTACGGCTGTATTTATCGTCACTGGCCTGCTCCTTTTCTATGCGAGATTCCAAATTTCTAATTATTTTTACAACAATTCCTCTGATTTCGACATCT
>JACRIA010000070.1 GCA_016215735.1 Candidatus Peregrinibacteria bacterium | reverse complement strand
GCTGTGTCTTTGAATGGATCGCCAACAGTATCGCCGACAACCGCAGCCTTATGCGTTTCCGAGCCTTTTCCTCCGTACAATCCGTCTTCAATAAGTTTTTTCGCATTGTCCCATGCGGCTCCGCCAGTGCACATGAAAAGCGCCAGCAAAAGTCCCGAGATAATTATTCCGATTAATAAACCGCCGAGAACTTTTGGTCCCAAAAAAACTCCCACAACAATTGGCGTGAGAATAGCAAGCAGAGCAGGAATTATCATTTCTTTAAGCGCGGCTTTTGTTACGATATCAACGCATCTTCCATAAAGCGGAGTTGCTTTTCCTTCCATTATTCCTTTGATTTGTTTGAATTGATTACGGACTTCTTTAACAATCGCATACGCGGCTTTGCCGACTGATTTCATGCATAATGATGAAAATAAAAATGGCAAAAGCGCGCCGAGAAACAATCCTATCAAAACTTTATAATCGCTTATATCAAATGAAAATTCAGACAGCGGAAGATATTTTGCAAGTTCCTCCTTGAATGCTTGGAAAAGAACAAGAGCCGCGAGCGCAGCTGATGATATTGCGTAGCCTTTTGTAACAGCTTTTGTTGTGTTGCCGACTGCATCCAGCGCGTTTGTGATTTTTCTTACCTGCGGCGGCAATTTTGCCATTTCAGCGATGCCGCCTGCGTTGTCTGTTATCGGACCGTATGAATCTGTTGCGATAACAAGGCCTGTTGTTGAAAGCATTGCAACAGCAGCTATCGCGATTCCATAAATTCCATTATTAACTGCTGGCGATTTTTCTCCAAAATAATAGGCCAGGAAAATCGCGGCGCATATCAAAATAGCAGGCAGGACAGTGCTTTTCATTCCTGCAGCAAGGCCGGAAATAAGATTTGTGCCTGTTCCTGTTTTTGATGCTTCAGCTATTTCTTTAACAGGTTTGAATTTTTTTGAAGTGTAATAGTCTGTGATTATGTTTATGAATAGAGTTACAGCGAGGCCGACCAAAGAAGCAAAGAAAATCCATATATCTCCAATCAGCCAATTTGTCGCGAAATAAAATCCAATAGCTGATAAAATTCCAGTGATAATCATTCCTTTATACAAAGCCCACATAATGTCCCTATTTTTGCCGAGCCGCACAAAGAATGTGCCTATAATTGATGAAATAACAGCGACTATGCCAAGTAAAATCGGATATTCAATTCCTGCGGTACCGAGAGATTCTGTTAAAACAGAGGAGGCGAGTATCATTGCCGCGATAAGAGTTACAGCATAAGTTTCAAACAAATCAGCGCCCATGCCAGCGCAGTCGCCGACATTATCACCGACATTATCTGCTATTACAGCTGGATTTCTCGGATCATCTTCAGGAATTCCTTTTTCTATCTTGCCGACAAGATCAGCTCCAACATCAGCAGCTTTTGTATAAATTCCTCCGCCGACACGAGCAAAGAGTGAAATCAGCGAAGCTCCAAAACCAAATCCAATCAAAATATTTACAGACGGGCCAGCTGGTATTCCTAAATATTGCGTTAAAAGATAATAGCCGCCGCTAACGCCTAATAGTGCTAAACCCACAACGAACATTCCTGTTACGCTTCCTCCGCGAAATGCTAGGCTAAGCGCTTGTTTCAGGCCTTTTCTTGCTGCTTCAGCAGTTCGCACATTAGCTCGCACAGAAACACTCATTCCGAGATATCCAGCGAGTCCGGAAAAAATAGCGCCGCACAAAAATCCAATACCAGTTAAAAATCCTACAGCGTATTTTCCAGGCGGAATCGTAAAATTTATCACGAGAAAAATGACGATTGCGAAAATCGCCATTGTGAGAGACTGCCGATTTAAATAAGCAGACGCTCCTTCCTGAATTGATTTCGCGATTGTGATCATGCGGTCGCTTCCGCGTGAATGCACAAGCACCCAGATTATAAGAATTATCGCATACAAAAGAGCTGCTCCTGCGACGATTACGCCAAGGAGTGGGATTGAGAGGGTTTCCATAGATGAAAAGGGTTATATTATAATGGTGTCCGCCTTAGGCGGGACGATTTATTTTATATAGAGCTGTGCTCCGCTTTGCGGAGCGCTCTGTCAAAAATTATTTTAAAGGAATCATCTAAAAATTAAAGTTAATCGGTTGTCTAAATCAGAATTTTATGTTATAATTTCATAATATGGATGAAAATACAACCCAAGACGCTACTGGCACTTCGGATGAAAAACCGAAGGCGCCCCGCCATGGCGGAGCTAAAAAACCTGCAGCAAGAAAAAAAGCAGCTCCAAAAACTGCTGCTATTCGCAAACCGCGTAGAAAAGTGAAATCGCCTTCAACAGAAGAAATTGTCGCGGAAGGCGCGGCGCCTATTCAAACAATATCGCCTACAGAAGAGGTTATTGCGACTCCACCTGAAGCTGCACCGAAAGAGAAACAGCCTGCGCCTCCCGCGGTGGAAGAAGAGTTTTTTCAGCCAATGGGTTCTGACGCAGGGGAACCGCCATCTGGCCAGCCAACAGAGCCAAGCTGGGAAGATCTTTCAAAAGGTTTTGTGTCAGAGCCGGGGCCCCAAACATCAGAGCAGGAATTGGCGCCAGAGCCGATGTCAGAGCCAGAACCGTCTCCAGCGCCAGAATATAAGCCGGAACCTCAGGAAGAATTAAAGCATGTCGAACCTCCGTCTTCAGATGAAAAAGTTTTGCCAGAAGAAAGATTTTCGAGCGCGATAGAAGAAATTCGCGGAGAAGCAGCAGCGGATGTAGAGGACGAATATCAGGAAAAGAAATCTATATTTGAAATAGTTCCTGTTAAAAAGATACTTGGCTATTTAGCTATTTTTGCATTAATTGCTGGAATTGTTGTTGGATTATTTTTTGGCGGAAAATTTTTGTGGAATAAATTTGTTTCGCCAGAGCCCCTGCCGCCTCCCCAGCAAGAAGGGGAGATGCCTTCGCAGCCGGATTTTATCTCAAGCACAATAGACATAGCTCTAAAAACAGGCGAGCTTTATGTGCCCAGTGAAACTGGAATGCTTACGCCTTCTTTGCAAGTTGCTTATATGATTGGTGAACCGCCAGTTTTTGCTTCAGGTATTAATACAGGTTTGCAGGCCGCATATTTAAGCGGTTTTCAAGGCCCTTTATTTGAAGATAACGCATTCAAAAAATATGTGAGAATTTATAATGAAATGCGTAATGCGTACTCTACTGATATTTACGGCATTTTGAATAATTCTACTGATAGGGCAGCGGAATTGAATAATCAATTAGCGCTGCTTGAAGATGTTCATAGCCGCGGTTTAGAACAATACGATTTGATTACAAAAGAAATGGGATCTCTTAAAGCAGATTACAAAAATATCCAAGATCCAAAAACCGCATCGGAAAAGAAATTTTTCGAAGATTTAAAAATCGGTTTACCGGATGAAAGTTACGGCGAATTAAGTGCTTATATCGTGATTCTTCAAAAGCAGGACGAGATTAAAGCCCGACATAATGCTTTAACAGCTTTAAGCGATTATTACAAAATTCTTCTGCAAAAACTTAACGTTCGTATAAGGGATATAAAGACGAACCGCGATGCTTTGGTGCAGGGTGTAAGAGTTTATGAAGTGCCGGGTTCAAATGTTGATGTAATTATTAAAAATACCAAAAGCAAGGCAAAAACCGATAGCCTAGAATCTGTGAGCGAATTCTCGATTATTCCCCGAGACGCGGCTTTTCCAGTGCCTCAATTGAAAATAGAGCAAGGCGCAAGCGGATTTAATGTTCCAGGCATGGGAACTGCTACAAAATAAAAAACTGTGGGCAGGCGAGAAGATCCGCGCGTGCTGCACCGAATTTCTATATTGTTTTTCGTAAGCATTTGCTATAATTTTCGCGATGGAGAGGGTGAAAAAATTTTTGGATAGAGTGAAAAAGCTAAGTCCTTCTTTTAATTTGAAGAAGATTGAAATGGCTTTCAACATGTCAAAAGAAATCGGAGGTGTTGATTGCGATTGTTCTTTGCCGGAGGCTATTTTGAGATTAAAACCAGACGAGAGTTCCATTATCGCATCTTGTTTTTACGGTTGTTTGGACAAAATAGGCGCTGGAGAAATAAACCGCATAAAAGAATCTTTTGGCGATGATGTAAGCAACATTGTTACGAATTTACTGCGGCTTAAAGATATTTCTTACGTTGTTAATATCAAAGATTCGGAAACAATCAGATCTTTATTTATTGTGATGGCAAAAGACATGAGAGTCATTTTAATATGGTTAAGCGCTTTTGTTCTTTTGTCGAACAAAATTGATAAAATGCCCGAAGCGCAGCGCAAAGCCTTTGCCGAGCGCGCTATGAGTATTTTCGCTCCAATAACCGCAAGATTAGGTATGTACAAAATGAAACATACGCTCGAAGACAATGCTTTTAAGTATTTGGATTCCGAAGAATATAATAGAATATACAGTCAGCTCAAAAAATTCGGGAAGCAAAAGATGAAGCATATTAATGAAGCAATAACTGTCCTCAAGAAATTTTTTAAAGAAAATAAAATTGAAGCTGAAATAACAGGGAGGATAAAGAGCATTTACAGTATTTACAAAAAAATGAAAGCAAAAAATAAATCTTCCATAAACGATGTTTTTGACATCATAGCTTTGCGTGTTGTTTTGCCTACGAAGTATAAAAGTAACATTGAGACAGTTGAGCACCTTTATGGTTTGCTTGGTCTTATTCACAGCAAATGGACTCCTGTCGCGAACAGATTCAAAGATTATATTGCGATTCCGAAATTAAACGGATACCAAAGCTTGCATACGACGGTTTTAGGCATTGCTCCGCGGTTTCTGGATCATCCGGTTGAAATACAGATAAGATCAGCCAAAATGCACGAAGCCGCTGAACTTGGCATTGCGACGCACTGGGTTTATAAAGAACACAAAAGCAAAAATCTAAGCGAGCCGCATAATGCCGCGCAAAAAGCGCATACCGAATGGCTTAAAGTATTAAAAGATTTTAAGACAATCGAAGATTTGCAGTTTGGCGCTGAAATGGATTTTTTTGAAGATAAAATATTCGCATTGACTCCAAAAGGCGATGTAAAAGATTTGCCGGCAGGATCTACTGCTATTGATTTTGCTTATTCGATCCATACAGATATTGGCCATAGGGCATATGCTGCGAAAGCCAATGGAGGCGCTGTGCCATTGAGTTATGAATTGAAAAATGGTGATGTTGTGGAAATTGTTTTGAAGCCGAAACCAGGGCCAAAAGCCGAATGGCTAAGTTTTGTGAAAACAGACGCCGCGCGGTCAAGAATAAAAGACTGGTTGAGAAGCCAAAAAAAGAGCGAAAGTTTTAAGTCCGGCAAAGAAATAATCAATAAATATCTGCAAAGACTCGGCAAGTCTCCACTTGACGACAATTTATCTGTTTTGAAAATCTATGACGCTAGAATTTTAAGTTCCGCAGAGAGGAAAAGCCTTGTTGAGGATGTTGGCTCCGGAGCCGTTATCATTAAAACATTTGTTAAAAAACTATTTCCACAGCCGGATGTTTTTCCCGCGCCGAGAATTCCACAAAAACCGGCCGCGCTTGTTGCAAAAAAGAAGAAACCGGAAATTTTAGATATTCTAGTTGGGGGTGAAAGCGGCCTTCCTCTGCGTTTCGCAAAATGTTGTTCCGTAAAGTACGGTTTACCTATCACTGGTTATGTCACCAAAACCGGCTATATCGCAATCCATGATGCTGAATGCAAATCCCTGCAAAGAAACATAAAAAGCCGCACAATAGAAGCTTCGTGGAGTTCGGAGGCGTCCAAAGCTTTAAAGAAATACACTGTAAAAATTGTTATTGAAGCAAATGACAGAATAGGGCTTCTTAGGGATGTCACTGCCGTAATAGCCGATATGAAGATTGATATCGCAGATGTGGTTCTTCTCGAGAAACATGACAATTTTCTTAAAAGAGCGTTTATACTGGAGGTTGAAAGTTATGATTTTATAGATAAGATTATGGACCGTCTTGAGGGTGTGTACGGCGTTTCCAAAGTTTATTATTCTCCCGGCTTAAGACCCCGTGCGTAAGCACGGGGATGAAGCCGATCCGCCGCAGGCGGACAAATTCCGCTACCGCGGAATTTGAGGAGAATAGCAAAAAACCGCCCCGCGAAGCGGGGTGGTTTTTTACGTTCAAGGCGCTGCGACAACGCCGTCCGCCTGAGGCGGGCACAGGCGCTAGAACAGGCCGTCCCGCCTGAGGCGGACACCACCTAAATGAATTGTTTTATAATTTTTTCCGAATTGATTTCTGCTAAATTGTGATTTCTCCATATTTCGTCGAGAAAAGCTTCCAAAAATTTTATTTCATCATTGGAGATTTTTATTTTTACGCTTTTAATATAATCGTTATTCGCTATAAAGTTGATAAATTTGAGCATATCTTTGTCAAAAACTGCGCCAGCAAATGCGGCCTTTCTGTTTTCGAGGCAATTTGCGCATATGACATTTTCCGGCCCCCATACAATTATGTCGTTCAAGGAAATTTTTTTGTGGCAAGCCATGCAGTGTTTGAAAGAAGGAATTAAGCCGAGCAGATGCAGAAATTTTATTTTGAAAATCAGATAAATGAGATACGGCTTGATATTTTTGTCGATCGTCGCGAGGGTTTTATAAATCAGCAGAAAATATTTTTTCATTCCGGAATGTTGATATGTTAGCTTGTCTGCGATTTCAAGAATCGCGGAAGCAATTGAAAAAAGCGCAACATTTTCTTTTATATTTTCAAAGGTTTTCACCATCACGCATTGTTTTATTGTAAATTTTCCTTGAGCGCTTTTATAAAGATGGAATTTGCATATATTGCTGGTATCAAGCCTGCCGACAAAAGGCGAAGTCGGTTTTTGCGCGAATTTTGCTGTGCCGAAAATTTTTCCAAAAGAATCCGTGAATAAATTCACAAGCCTGTCATATTCATTCTTTGGCTTGTAGCCAAGAACTATGCCTGATGTTGTAATCTCGCGCATTATCTAAGAAAGTGCTTTTTAATATTTCTGTGTACGCTCCACATACTGCTTAATACAGCGACTGCTATCGCGCACAAAAGTTCAAGTATGAAAATTACTCCTACGCCAATTCCTGATTCATTGAAATAAGCCCATCCTCCGAGGAAATTGCACCAGAGCAATATTGAAGTAATCAAGAATCCTATGATAGTCGCGGCTGCGCCGTACCATATGGCTTCAAAAATAAAAGGCAGTCTTATGAAAATCGGCTTTGCTCCGACAAGCCGCATTATATTGATTTCGGTTCTTCTTGAATGAATTGTTATTAGAATCGCGCTATTAATTATAAGCGCGCCTCCTATAATAAAGGCTGCTATAAGCCACCCGATAACATGCTTTGTTGATGAGGCAAGGCTTGCGAGGTTTTCCATAACCTTTTCCATTACCGAGGCGCTTGCGCCTTGTTCCGCGATATTTTCCAATAGCGAACTGTACCTGCCTTCTTTTATCAATTTTTCTATGTAT
>JACRIA010000069.1 GCA_016215735.1 Candidatus Peregrinibacteria bacterium | reverse complement strand
ATCAACGGAACCGCGGATATTATAAGCACTGTTGACAAGCTGAAAACCGACATTCAGACAAGCGTTGAAAATCTGACTAAAGAGGGCGAAGAAAAACTCAAACAAGCCGAAGATTTAAAAAACAAAGTGGAAGACAAGGTTGATAAATTCGGCAAAGCCGTTGACGCGATAAACGAATTGACTAAATAAAATTGCGCCATAGAGGCTAAGGCTGATAAAATTTAATTTATGATGAACCTCGTTGAGCTTGTAAAAGAAAAGGCGCGCAAGCGCAAAAAAAGAATTGTGTTTCCAGAAGGCACGGAAGAACGCATTTTGCGCGCGACTGAAATTATTCAAAAAGAAAAACTCGCTTATCCAATTTTACTTGGAAGTGAAAAAGAAATAACGGAAGCTAGCCGCCGCCTCGGCCTGAATATCAATTTTGATAAGGTAGAAATTTATGATCCGCTGAAAAAAACAGCGCAAATGGAAAAATACAGCCATGAATTTTTTAAATTACGAAAAAGCAAAGGTGTAACAGAAGAAGAAGCCCACAAAACAATGGAAAATTTTGATTACTACGGCGTAATGATGGTGCAAAAAGACGATGCTGATGGAATGGTTTCCGGCGCCAGACACGCTTCAACAGCAGACACTGTAAAACCAGCGCTTCAAATCATTAAAACTAAAGAAAAATTCCACAAAGTTTCAGGGGTTTTCTTCATGATTCTTGAAAAACGCCTGCTTTTGTTCGCTGACTGCGCTGTCACGATTGATCCAAATTCTTTTGATCTTGCCGGCATTGCTGAAGATACTGCGGAAACAGCGAAACGTTTTGGCCTTGATCCGCGCGTGGCGTTTTTATCATTTTCAACAAAAGGTTCAACGAAACATCCGATGTCGCAAAAAATGGCAGAGGCAACCGCGATTTTGAAGGATAAACGGCCGGATCTGCTTGTTGACGGCGAATTGCAGGTTGATGCCGCGCTTGTGCCTTGGGTCGCAGAAAAAAAATGCCCTGATTCTCCTCTTAAAGGCAACGCGAATGTTTTGATTTTTCCTGATATTGAAGCCGCAAACATCGCATATAAGTTAGTCCAAAGACTTGCCGGCGCGCAGGCCATCGGCCCAATTTTGCAAGGTCTGCAAAAACCAATAAATGATCTTTCAAGAGGCTGTTCTGTTCCAGATATCATAACTCTCACAGCCTTCACAGCATGCGAAGTTCTTGAACCGCAGTATAAATGTGATCTGATCCAACGGGACCTGGTCCCGAAGGGACCTGGTCCCAAATAAATCCCGAAGGGACCTGGTCCCAAATAAATATGAAAATTTTAGTCATCAATGCCGGCTCTTCATCAATTAAATTCCAATTAATTGAATCATCAATAATGTTTTGCCTTTATAAAGGCATTGTTGAAATTCCGCCTGAAACATCAGGAAAAAATGCGTATCACAACGGAATAAAATTCATCGCTGATTTGCTTTTGAAAGAAAAAATTATAAAAAATCGAAATGAAATAAAACTAATCGGCCATCGAGTCGTGCATGGCGGAGAAGAATACAAAAAACCAACAGTCATCACAGCGAAAGTTCTCAAAAAAATTCAGGATTTGTGCGAACTCGCGCCATTACATAATCCAGCAAATCTCGAAGGAATCCGCGCATGCCAAAAAATATTTCCAAAAGCAAAAAATGTCGCGGTTTTTGATACTGCTTTTTATTCAACAATACCTGAAAAAGCTTATCTGTATGCGCTTCCCTACTCTCTTTATAAAAACAAGAAAATCAGGCGCTATGGATTTCACGGAACAAGCCATCAATATGTTGTTAATGAAGCGCTGAAAATTTTAGAAGAAAAGGAGGGACGCTATTTCGTGAAAAACGCAAAAATAGTTTCATGCCATATTGGAAACGGCGTGAGCATAACTGCTTCAATCGGAGGCCGCGCTGTTGATACAAGCATGGGCTTCACGCCGCTTGAAGGCGTACCAATGGGAACACGCTCCGGAGATATTGATCCCGAAATTGTACTGTATTTGGCGCAAAAATTTTCAATAAAAGAAGCTAAAAATATTTTGAATAATGAATCAGGGTTGAGGGGCATTTGCGGCTTTTCCAACATGAAAGACATTTGGGCCTTGGCGCAGAAAAAAAATAAAATGGCGCGCCTCGCGATTGAAATTTTGGCTTACAGAACAGCAAAATACATAGCTGCTTACGCGGCTGTGATGAAAGGCCTCAACGCAGTAGTTTTTACAGCAGGCATTGGTGAAAAAGCGTGGTATGTAAGGAGCACAATTTGCGATTACCTAAAATTTTTAGGCGCAAGCATTGATCAAAAGAAAAATAAACAAAATGCTCTTGCTATCAACAACACTCCGAGTAAAATAAAAATCTTGGTAATTCCAACAAACGAGGAATTGCTAATCGCGAAAGAAGCTTTAAAAACCCGTTAAAATGAATAAATTGCTGGGTTTAGCGGTTAAAGAAATGTCTTTTATTTATAGATATCCTTTCTATGCCCTACATCAAGCACCCAAAACTCAACAATTTTTGCGTCATATTTTTTTAATTCCAAAATCAACCGATAATCCCCAGTCCTAAGCCTGTGCGTTGCCGGCTCGAAATCAACAAGCTTTCTAAGCATGGAAAAAATATCTGGATGTTTTTTTAACCCGGCAAGTTTATTCAAGATTCTTTCCCTTTCAATTTTCGGCAATTTCCCAAAAATCTTTTTTGCGTATTTTGTAAAAACAAATAAAACCACTCGCTATACGGTTAATGAGCTTTTTCCGGAATCGGATGATTTTTGATAACGACCCTTTAAAACCTCTTTATTTTTGGACATTACATAATCCTCCATGTATTCCGCAAAATACTCGTCGCATCCATCAAAATAAGGGAGCATTACGATTTTCCCTTCGCCGCGATTGGTTACAATATACAAATCTTGGCCTATGGAAGCCGAAATAGCGCCGATATTTTGCTGAATTTTTGTAGTTGGTATAATTTTTACCATATATTAAAACTTATATTTCTATATATAGAATAGCATATATAAAAATTAAAATCAAGGAAAATATATTTTCTGCTATAATAAATCATGTTGAATATTCTCCGGAAGAATATCACGAAAAAGTCGAAGAAATTATCAAGCAAATGAAAACTGATGAAAGCTGGGGGAAGTGGTATGAATCAACTTATCCGGAAGTTATAACGTACGGCTTATGAATAAAGTTTGTAAAAATTGCGGCGGAAAATTTATTCTCTCTGAAAAAGAAAAAATCTTTTACGCCAAATTGGATGTTCCATCTCCGACACGCTGTCCGGACTGCCGCATGCAGCGCAGATACGCTTTCAGAAACGAGCGCGCACTTTATCAAAGAAAATGCGACGGCACAGGTAAAAACATAATTTCAATCTATTCTCCTGATAAGCCTTTCAAGGCATATGAAAACGATTATTGGTGGAGCAACAAATGGGATCCAATGGAATTTGGCCGCGACTTTGATTTTTCAAAAACATTCGCTGAAAATTTCCGCGATTTGCAGATAAAAGTGCCGCGCTTATATTCAATGGTCATAAACAGCGTTAATTGCGAATACACAAACATGACCGGTGACAACAAAAACTGCTATTTACTTTTTGCGTCTGAAAATGACGAAGACTGCTATTACGGAAAACTCGCGCAAACCTGCAAGGACTGCATAGACTGCAGTTATATTTACAACAGCGAATTGCTGTACGAATGCATAAACTGCTTAAAATGCTATCACTGTTTATTTTCAAAAGATCTCTCTGATTCAAGTGATTGTTATTTTTGCGCTGATTTAAAAGCCTGCAGTAATTGTTTATTTTCCTGGGGGCTCAGAAACAAACAAAATTGTATTTTCAATAAACAGAAAACGAAAGAAGAATTCGAGGCGGAAATAAAGAAAATATTTAGTTCGCCGGACAGCGCCGAAGGCGCAAAAAAGGAATTTGAAAAAATGCTGAAAAACCGCATCGTCAAATACGCTGAATTGCTGAAATGCGAGGAATGCACAGGCGATTATTTGAAAAACTGCAAGCGTGTGCATGAATCTTTTGATGTGATAAACGGCTGGGACTGCGCTTATTTAACAGACGCGTGTGATCCAAAAGACACGCATGACAGCTCGTTTATTTATTACAAACCCGAACTCTGCTATGAAACAATGAGCACGCTTCAGCTTTATAATGTTCAATTCACGACATACTGCTATTACTGCGCGAATCTCCAATACTGCGACCACTGCTATCATTCAAAACACTGTTTTGGATGCGTTGGATTAAAACGCGGCGAATACTGCATTTTCAATAAAGAATATTCTGAAAAAGATTATAAGGAACTGCGCTCGCGAATTATCGAACATATGAAACGTACTGGTGAATGGGGCGAATTTTTTCCGATAAATCTTTCTCCTTTCTGCTATAACGAGACTGTCGCGATTGATTATTATCCGCTCACCAGGCTGGAAGCGCTTAAATCAGGATATTCGTGGAAAGAATCCGAGCCAGCGTCAGCAGGCGGCAAGCATGTGCCTTCAATACTAGCCACGGCTGCGCCGGACAATATTATCAATGAAATTTTTAGCTGCGAATCGTGCGGAAAAAAAATAAAATTCATCCCGCAGGAAATAAAATTCTATAAACACCAAAATCTGTCTCTGCCGCAAATTTGCTTTGAATGCAGATATCAAGCCCGCCACAACCTCCGCACTGAGCGCAAACTTTACAATCGTACCTGCCAAAAATGCGGCGCCGCGATAAACACCGCCTACAATCCAAACAGTCCTGAAAAAGTTTACTGCGAAAAGTGTTATTTGGAAGTCGTGGAATAAATCAAGATTTCCGCCCTAGGGCAAGCGTAGATTTTTTTGCGCCATTTTAAGTTTATTTTATAATCAAGATTCCTGATTCGAAACAAGCGTGAAATAGCGCCGAAACTGCCTCCGTCCCCCAAACCCCTTCCCAAAACCTTAAAAATCTGATATAATATCTTAAAGCCTAAAACAAACACAACGCGCGCGGATCCGCTATGTCTGTCCGCGCCAAATAAAAACAAAAATCATGAGACTTATCCCAAGGAAAATCCCTATCAAGGTAGGCAATAAGTTCATTGCTGTTTTAAATGAAAAAACAGCGCACCAGCTGGATTTATTCGCGGCTGACCGTATTTGCATAACAAATGACAGAAAAGGCAAAATCACAGCCATCCTTGATATCACAGAAACCAAAGATATTAAAGACGATCAAATCGGGCTTTACGTTGAAACTTGGGAAAGATTGAAAATCAAACGCGGCGACAGGTTGATTGTAACAATAGCAGAAAAGCCAAAATCAACGCTTTATATTAAGGAAAAGCTCGAAGGAAAAGAATTGAGTCCTGAAAAAATAGATTCAATTATAAATGATGTAGTTAATGATGATTTAAGCGACATTGAAACAACTTATTTTGTTTCCGGCGCTTATACAAAAGGTTTGAATGACAAAGAAACAATTGCTCTCACAAAAGCAATTGTAAATCACGGGAACAGATTAAAATTTAAAAAAGGCGAAATTATAGCGGATAAGCACTGCATTGGCGGGGTTCCGGGAAACAGAACCACAATGATTTCAATTCCGATTGTCGCGGCTATGGGTATAAAAGTTCCAAAAACTTCTTCGCGCGCAATCACAAGCCCTTCCGGCACAGCTGATACTATGGAAGTTCTCGCGAATGTTCAAAACGACGCGAAACATCTTATGCAGATTGTAAATAAAGTCGGCGCGTGTATAACTTGGGGCGGCGGCGTTGATATCGCAGCTGCTGATGACAAGATGATTCGTGTCAGACATCCTTTAAGCCTTGATCCAAAAGGAATGTTACTCGCTTCAATTATGGCAAAAAAATACGCTGTTGGAGCGAATCATGTTTTGATTGATATTCCGGTGGGTCCAGGCGTAAAAGTAAAAACAAAAAAACAGGCGGATGATTTGAAAGCGGATTTCGAACGCATCGGAAGGCTTCTTGGAATAAAAGTTAAAGTTCTTTTGAGCGACGGAAGCCAACCAATAGGACGCGGCGTCGGGCCTGTGCTTGAGGCAATCGACGTTATGAAAGTTTTGAAAAATGAGCCTGAAGCGCCTTACGATTTACGGAATAAGGCCTTGAAAATGGCTGCAATAGTTTTAGAAATGACAGGCAAAGCTCGACCAGGACAAGGATTGAAAATGGCAACAGATATTCTCGTTTCAGGAAAAGCATATCAAAAAATGGAGGAAATTATAGAAGCGCAGGGCAGCAAACACGCAAAACTTGTGCCGGGACAATTTTTTCTTCATATCACAGCGCCAAAAGAAGGAATTGTAAAATCAATAAATAATAAACAAATCAGCCACCTCGCACGTATCGCAGGCGCTCCGAAGGATCCGGCAGCTGGAATTTATTTATACAAAAAAATCGGTGAAAAAGTTTTGCAAAACGAACCGCTTTACACAATTTACGCAGAAAACGAAGAAAGGCTTACTCATGCCAAAGAATACCTCACAAACATTGGTTATGAAATACGATGAAATCATAAGAAAAATAAAAAATCTTGAAATTCAGGGCGCTGAAAAAATCGCGATCGCCGCGGTTGAAGCGTTTGGCGAAAAACTCCGCGAAACGCGCGATCCAAAAAAGTTCCAAAAATATCTTGATGAGCTAATTTCACTGCGGCCAACTGAACCGGCGTTAAGAAATGCGCTACATTTCTGCGCCGCAAATCATAAGAACACGCCGAGCGTATGCGAGGCAGCAAAAAATCATTTTAAAAAATCGCAAGAATTAATCGCAGAATACGGCGCGAAAAAAATCTCAAATAACATGATTGTTTTTACGCACTGCCATTCTTCAACAGTTGAAGCGATTTTGATAAAAGCGCATAAACAAGGCAAAAAATTTACTGTATATAACACAGAAACGCGGCCGAAATTCCAAGGCCGCATCACAGCAACAAATCTTGCAAAAGCTGGAATCAAAGTTATGCATTTTGTTGACAGCGCCGGCAGAACCGCGATGAAACACGCAGACATATTTTTATTCGGCTGCGACGCAATTACAAGTGAAGGAAAAATTATAAATAAAATCGGCACGGAATTTCTGGCTGAATTTGCGAACGAAGCGCGCATCCCCTCTTATTCTTGTACAAATTCTTGGAAATTTGATCCGCAAACTCTTTACGGTTTTGAGGAAAAAATTGAAGAGCGCGACCCAAAAGAAGTCTGGGAAAATCCACCAAAAGGAGTAAAGATTTTTAATCCGGCTTTTGAAATTGTCGCCCCCGACATAATCACGGGCGTTATTACAGAAATCGGCATATTCAAGCCAGAAACTCTTGTTCTCGAAGTCCAAAAAGCTTATCCTTGGATGCTCAAACCGTCCGCCGCTCTGCGCAAGCAGCAACGAAGTTAAAACGGACACAGGCACATATAAATAAATGCGCTCAAGCCGCCCCATAAAAAATGATCACAAAAAAAGACATAAAATTTTTGGAACTGATTGATAAAATGGAGCCTGGCGCTCTTTGTCTGCGCGCGAACATCGCGGCTGTTGTTGTAAAAAACAACCGCGTACTTTTCAAACATACAAACGACTGGCATTGCCAATATCCCTGCAATAAAATCGGCTGCATCAGAAACCGAAGACACATCAAATCAGGCGAAAAACGTGAAATCTGCTATGGAATGTGCGCAGAACAATGGATTATCGCGCAAGCTGTCAAAAAAGGAGTTTCGCTCAAAAACGCGACTCTCTACTGCACAAAACACCCTTGCAGAATTTGCTCAAGTTTGATCGCGGAATCAGGAATCGCCCGCGTTGTTTATCAAGAAGGTTACCCTGAAGTTCTACCTCATTTTGATATATTGCGCGACTCGAACGTCAAAGTCGAGCGCGGCCCGCAAACAACATTCAAAAGCAAAAAAATCGCGAAAAGCCACACTATTTAGGGGACGGTTCTCTCCTGTCGAGCTTAAAAGCGGGACGGTTCTCTAAGGCACTTTGGCTTTTTTATGCCAAAAACCCGAGAACCGTCCCCGAGATTTTTAATTTTTTGTTAAGAAATTTTAATAAAAATCAGTAGTTTCAACACAAAATCAATATTTTGTATATCCGGTGCCTTTGCCTTAAATCTTATCCAGAAATAAAATTTTCGATCTGTAAATAGAGAACCGTCCCCTCTAAAGCGTAACTTTATATATCTTTTCTGAATCAACTATATAAATTTGATTCGCTGTTTTATCAAAATACAAACTGCGCACTTCACCGACGCCGTCAAACTGATATTGCCTGCCGTAACTTAAAGCCGCGCCTTTTTGCTCTTTCTGATAAAGATATAATCTATTTTCAGTTCCATCTAAAACAAAAACCTGCATCATGTCAGCGTCAGTGTAAACTTTCGAAGCTGAATTTAAAGGCCTAAATGCCGCCTTCAGCATCGGTGTTTCCTGAATCCTGCCAGCGTAATACCGCACAAGACTGCCGTCGCTGTTCGCTGTGTAAATATTCCCATCAAGGCTGAAATCAACAGTATTTTTCATGGAACCGTCCTGTCTGTACGCTTCCGCGTTCGAGAACATGTCTTTTGTATTCATGTACGCATATTTCCATATCTGATCTTCTTCTGGATTCAAAATATAAATTTTATTGCTCCATGTTTTGATTGAAATGCCTTTGTGAAACACACCGTCAGTCGTTGACATGTAGCGGAAATTCCCGTCTTTAAACTCAACCACTTTGCCTGATTTGGTTAGGAAAACAAGGCTTTCGCGTTCATCAAAAACAGCGCCTGCAATAACGGTTTCGTTGTCAGCTATAGCCATTGGCTCGCCGACATTATTCAAAATTAATTCAAAAAGCGAATTATTATCAAACACATAAGATCTATCTTTTAAATGCAAAATGCCAAGCGCGTTTACTTCTGATTTTGTTTTGGTCAGATCAAGATAAACTTCCGGCGTTACTCTTTTTGTATTATCAAGGGTGTCGCGCACTTCCTGAATCCTCGTGAGAACTTCGGTCGCTTTCGCACGCATAGTTGTATTAAGAACTTCTTTCGCAGTCTGTTCCGCGTGCGCCAAAATTTTGCCTGCTGCGGTTTTATCGTACTCGCCTTTTGTTAGAGCTTCGCTTAATTCATCGCGCGCCTGATTCAATTTTGTATCAAGCGCTGTTAATTCTTCATTTCTGCTCTGGCGGTATTTCGTAACGCCGACAAACAAAAGTAAAATAACAGCGACAGCGATAAACCCGATTAAAACTTTGTCTTTCAAAGATTCCGGCTTCATAAATTTCTCCTGCAAAGTACTAGCTTTTTCAATAACATTTTTCGCGCCTGACCGAAATTTCTCCCAATCTATATTTTTAAGCTTATCCAGCGGCAATTTATCAATATAAGGAACCTTTTTTAGAAATCCAAGTTTGCTCGCGATAAACGACGGCCGCACAACTTCTTCCTCCATAATTTCTTCCTGTTCAGCCGCATTGATTCCGGTAATCGCTATCTTTCCCAGAATTTCCGAAGCAACCATTGAATTTAATTCTTCAAGAGATTTAACAACATTGCCTTGCGTAATACATTTCGCAAGTTCTGTTTTTGAAATATATCGGAGCAGCCTGCTCGAAGACAAAACAACAAAATCATTAAGCTCAAGCACTCCGGTCGCTATATTTGTGAAAAATTCATAATTATCATCGCTCAAACCTTCTGTAATTACGCTCACATATCTTTTTCTGATTAAATAAGCCTCTGCTTCGCCGCATTGCGACAAAAGCAGATTCGTTCCAACAACAGCAGCCGCAAGAATGCTCAAATTGCCAATATAATGGGATGACTTTTCAGCTTTAAACGCCTCAAGTTTCTTATTCGCTTCTTTAAGGCTGTTTTCGAATCTCGCATACGGATCAGCATTCATGTCAGCGAAAAAATGCCTGCGCATTGTTTCAAAAACAGTCTCCGCGATTGTTTCTGCTTCAGCAGGATTGTTTTGAATTTCAAGCGTTACCCAAAGTTTGCCTCCCTTATCGCCGTAATCGTCTGTCGCGTCATACACATAATTTTCCAGGAAACTGTTTTCGTCCCTTCCAACAAACAAAAATTCATAGTTTACATTTATTGCCATAATAAAAAGGTCAGATAATTCGCGCATAATATACAATATATGCGATACGTTTGCAAACTTTTTATTTAAGGATAATCTATGAAAAAGCAAATTTAACTAGGTATGCTCCCGCAAAATAAGACGCCGCATTAGCAATAATAGAAATAGCGATTGATTTATGAAATTTGATATTTATAAATTGATTATATAACAAAGCTTCTGTAATAATCGCAAAAATCTCACTGTAAATAATATAATATCTCGCATCTACATACGGCGATATAACAAACCATACATACGGCAAGGTCAAAATAGAAGCCAAAAATCCGGTTAAAAGAATATTTTTTGTTCTTATTTTTTCTCGGAAAATATATTTAACAAAAATAAAAACAATCGGCACCTCAAGCAATAAAGTAATCAATAAAGAAATTAAAAATCGTGTTTGATAAACCATAAAATACCTCTATTCTAATATTCCGGTCGGACAACAATTATAATGCGGTTTGTTCGTAATATTTTCTTTTAATCTATATATAATTTCTGCAAATTCTCCTCTCCTAAGATTTTGGCTTTCGGTTTCAACGCTCTCTGGAACTGCCTTTTTATCTGACAAAACTCCTATAAAAGGCGAATACCACAAGTCGTATTGATGGGAAGAATCATAAGGATAGCCGAAAGCGCCAACTAAAATTTTTGACGCCTCGGCTAGATTTATCGGCTTTTCTGGTTTAAATGTCCCGTCAGGATATCCGCTAATAATATTTTTATTTTTCGCTACGCAAACGTATTTAGCATACCAAGCATTGCGGTCTACGTCCTTAAAATAAGCATATCCCCAGTCAGATTGAACGTTTTGTTGTATGCAATTATCTATAACATTCTTGTCAAATACCGATTCAACAAGCATTTTTGTAAATTCCGCTCTGTTTACGCCTAAATAGGGCCTGAATGTATTGTCCGGGTATCCGGAGATAATTTTTTTAGATTTTACATATTCTACAGCATCGTAATTTTCGTGATTCGGATGCATATCGAGAAAAATAAGGCTGGTTTTATCAGTTGGAATATCAAAGCGTATCTGGCAAGATCTTTCTTCGTCATTTTTAGAACAATCCGTGATAGGCTCGGAAGCAAAGTTTTTTATTTTAAAAGCGCCATCATCGCTTTTTCCTTCCAAATCGCAGTAATCGATTTTGACGTAATTTAAATAATAGTTTTCGTTGATTTCACAACCGTAATTCGGACATGTAGCTGAATAAGAATAAATCTTTGTTGGCGTATATTCTCCGGGCTGAAAAAATTCCTCCTTCCATGGTACGAAACTGAAGCCATAACATTTTACGGTATATTCGATTTTTTTATTGTATTGTTTCCCGTCCTTTTCAAAATATACTTTAGTGGTTGTCGGTATAGTAAGATCCGCGAAAACAGGCTGGATTGACAAGAAAAATAGTAAAACTGCCAAAATTATTTTTTTCATATTTTATTAGGTTATATAAAGCATACTTAGAATAACATGGTTTTTAATAACAAAAAAGCCGAGTTTGAGTATAATATAATATATATACATTTGCAAACTTTTTATTTATACGATAAGCTTTTCCCGACCACGCCGTCCGCCTCAGGCGGACACAGGCGTTATAAAATAAATCCGCCGCAGGCGGAAACCACGTCAAATAATAACTAATTAATATATGCTTTCGAAATCAAAGAAGCGGAAAAGAGCCCGCACCCACGGTTTTCTAAAAAGAATGAAAACAAAAGGCGGTCGGAAAGTTTTATCCCGCAGAAGAGAGAAGGGCAGGAAAAAACTAACTCCTGTTTGATATGCTGGCTAAAAAAAACAGGCTCAGTAAAGGCCAGGTTGAATTTCTGCTGCGTAAAGGCATTCGGCATAAGTCCAGCAATTTTTTGGTGATTTCTAAGGCGAATAAAGCAGGTATCAATCGTTTCTGTATTATAATAAGTAAGAAGCTCAAACTCACGCCAATCAAAAGAACGCGGATCCGAAGACAAATCTACGAAGCAATAAGGAAAAATCTCGGCGCAGGGCAAGGCGCGGCCATAGCAAACGCGGCAAGACCCGGCGCAACATATGACATAGCGCTCGGACCAAACAGCAAAATTCTCGAAAAAGGCTTTGCTGAAATGGAAAACGAAATAATTTATATCTTCAAAAATATATTCAAATGGGTAAAAACATCCTGAGAAATGTAGTTATTTTTGTGGCAATTTTTCTTGCGCTGAATTTGATTTTGGGCGCTTTTAAAGGAAAAAGCAGCGAACCCGGCCTGCTCGATAAAAACGAAATTGGGATGCAGACTGACAGCGAATTCGGCCTCGATAAAACCGTAATCGTCGAACTCAAAAATAACACGCAGGCAGATATCACAATTAAAAACGCATGTCCGCATAATCCGCTCGATGTTTTTAAATATGCTGATAACGCGTGGCAAAAAATAGAATCAAACCCAAAAACAGATTGTACTGAAGCAAAAGATTTTGTACTTCCTACGGGCAAAGACTATCAAATCGCGTATGATAAATGGAATCACGCTTTATTCGGCGAACTTGGAAAATACAAAATCAGCCTCACAATAAAAACCGCCAGCGCAACTAGCGACGAACCAAGTCCAACTGCTAAAGGGAAAAAAGTCGTTGAAAAAAAAGCCGCGGATAAAACTTTTGAATCAAATGAATTTCAAGTTGTAGAACAAAGCTTTTGGCGCAAGCTCTGGAACAATTTCTTTTATTTCCCGATTTATAACACGCTGATTTTCTTCACAAATATTCTGCCTTTTCGCGATTTCGGCTTCGCGATTATTATTCTTACGATAATCGTACGAATGATACTTTTCTGGCCGTCGCACCGCTCAATGCAGTCGCAAAAAAGAATGCAGGAAGTCCAGCCGGAAATCGACAGGCTCAAAGAAAAATACAAAGGAAATCAGCAAATGATCGGCCAGGAAACTTTAAGAATTTTCAAGGAAAATAAAGTAAATCCGTTTGGAAGCTGTCTGCCGATTTTGATTCAGTTTCCGTTCTTGATCGCGATTTTTTATGTTGTACGAAACGGATTAAACGCTGATAACGCGTATATGATTTATGGCTTTCTTAAGGGCTTTACGCTGGATAATATAAATGTGAATTTTCTGGGGATTCTTGATCTCACTAAACAAAACAGCTACGTTCTGCCGGTTATTATCGGCGGACTTCAATTTCTGCAGATGAAATTGTCATTCAGCACAGGAGGCGCAGCTACAAAAACCCCGGGTGAACAGAATAAAACAGAATCTAAAAGTGTAAACAAAATGATGCTTTATTTTATGCCTGTAATGATTGCTATATTCACTGCTTCGGTGCCGGCAGGTGTTGGCATCTATTGGGGCGCTTCTACGTTATTCAGCGTCGGCCAGCAATATCTTGTTAATCGCGGCGGAAAAGGGAAAAGTGAACCAACTGTAAAAGTCATTACTCATTAACAGGCGCGGATCACGTCGTTCCGCAGATCTACGCCAAAAAAATATGGAAACAGAAAAATTGCTTCAGGAAATCCTCGAGGAACTGATCAAATATTTTACGGAGCCGTCAGTCAAAATCGAGATCACATCCGACAACACAACGTACAAAGCGAACATCGCTGGGCTAAAGAACGCAGCCATGCTTATCGGATATCATGGCGAAACTTTACACAGTCTCCAGCATATTTTTAAAGCACTGGCATTCAAACGTCTCGGTGAAATGGGAATAAATATCGTGCTCGATGTGGACAATTACAAAAAAGAGCACGAGGACAATATTCTCAATCTCGCAGAGCGAAAAGTTGAACTTCTGCGGAAAACAAAGAAAATCCAGATTCTTCCGCCAATGCCGGCTTATCTGCGCAGAATTGTGCACATGCATTTTGTGCAGGAAAAATTTCAAGATATTCAAACCGAAAGCGTCGGCGAAAACGACCATAGACAAGTCACGCTCAAGCTAAAAAGCGAAGAAAAAGCATGAAACATAAAATAGCTTTTTTTATCGGGTTCATATTTTTGGCGTCCCAGATTTTTTTCGCGCCAGCGGTAAACGCAGAGGGAGAATTTTTTAAGGACGTGCCGAAAGGAAGCGATTATTTCACAGCAATCCAATATTTAAAAAAAGCAGATTTGCTTGATAAAAATGGAGATTTGTTTGATACGGGAAAAGAAATGTCCCGCGCCGAAGCTGTTTATTATATTTTAAAAATAATTCTCGGCTACGCGCCTGAATCAAACATGAAATTAACATTAAAACCGTTTTTGGACGTGCCTGCGGAAAGTATTCTCGCGCCATATATAAAGACAGCTGTTGAATTAAAAATAATCAACGGATATGAAAACAAAAAGTTTCTGCCGCATAAGCGTATTTTGCTTGCAGAAGCCATCAAAATGGTTCTTGAAACAGAAAAATTAATAAATAATTCAATAGTTTTTAGCGCGCCGGCTGAAGAATCCGCGGCGCCGGAAATATCAACTGCGGCGCCTGCTGAAAATATTTTTGCTGATGTACCAGCTAACGTATGGTTTGCGCCGTACGCGAAACTGGCAAGAGAAAAACGGATAATTAAATTTGGGAAATCTGACGAAATGGAACCAAGTGAAATCGTTACAAAAGGTTATTTGATGGAAATTTTATACAGATTAATTCGTTCCCGCGAAGGAATAAATTTTGGAATCGCGAGTTATTATCATAAAACTCTTGAAGGCGGCCATACATCTTCCGGAGAATCATTTTCAAACAAAAATTTCACAGCAGCGCACAGGAAACTTCCGTTTGGCACGCGAGTGCGCGTCACAAATTTACGCAATTCAAAAACAGTTGAAGTTGTTATCAACGACCGCGGCCCCTACGCTAAAAATTTCACGCTTGATTTATCGCAGGCTGCGTTTTCTTCTATCGCGCCCCTTTCTAACGGTATAATACCCATTGAATATTTAATCATTCAATAACACGCCGCCCGCCCCGCCATGGCGGGGGACACCACGCCGTCCGCCGAAGGCGGACACCACAATGGAACACAAAATCATCCAAACCCGCACTCCCCTTTCTGTTGAAATCAAAAAAACAATAATATATCTGCTCATTACCTTAACAGCGCTTATAATCGGCCTTAGCGCTTATTTTCTGCTTCAAACAGGCAATACAACACAAAGGGGCTACATGCTCAAACAGCTCCAGCTCCAGCATGAAAACTTGCAGCAGCAGAATGAAAAACTCGACGAACAACTAACAGAAATGATGTCCTCACCTGCTCTTGAAAAAAATCCGTTTATTAAAAAAATGCAGGAACCGACAAGCAAAGTTTATGTAAAATAGCAGGAAATTGTTTCTGCTATACGAATTTAACTTGCAGGTAAAAAGCTTAGCTTTGAAGCGGCACAGCCGCAAATGTTTGATATTTAAATATCTCTTGAAAATTTTTATGTGATATGTTAATATTATAATGTAATATTATATTATAATTAAAATTAAAATGAGTACACTATCCGTCCCTCTGCCGGAAGATATGATGAGAAGCCTAAATATGCTTGTTAAACGGGGTGTTGCTGCAAACAAGGCAGATGCTGTCCGACATGCGCTTCGCATGTACTTGGAAGATCAAGCTGTAAAAACTGTCATCGAAGCCTCAAAAGAGCCAAGTTTGAAAGGCGATTTAGACACCCTTGCTAAAAAATTATAGGACTATGCTCGAAATTTTGTATAAACCAACTTTTGTCCGCCAATACAAAAAATATTCTAAACCGCTGCAGGATGAAATAAAGGAGAAAATTGGCCTTTTTTGTCAGGATCCAAATCATTCTTTTTTGAAAACACATAAACTGAAGGGGAAATTGAAGGATTTTTGGAGCTTCTCTGTGAATTATGAATATCGGATTGTTTTTAAATACGAATCAAAAAATACAGCAATACTCCTGGCTGTCGGGGATCACGATGTGTATAAATAAAAAAGTTCGTCTGCCGCGGCAAGCTCATAAACAGCCGCCCTCTATATTCTATGCTTCAATTCTGGCAGCGCCATGGGGAATCGGACCCCAGTTCTCAGGTTGAAAACCTGATGTCCTAACCACTAGACGAGTGCGCCATGACAGCGATTAGTATATCATAAAATCATGAAAAATTGGAAAATTATTCGCTCTAAATATGTCTTGAAAAATAACATTCTGTGCGTCAGGCGCGATGACTATAAAATGACAGATGGCCGCATCGCAAAAGATTATTATGTGATTGAAAAATCCGATTACTGCATAATCGCGGCTTTCACCCACGCTCCGCGAGGCAGGACCGCCGACAGAAAATTAATAATGGTTAAACAGTATCGCCATCCGATTGGCCGGATAGATTTGGAGTTTCCAGCTGGGTTTGCGCGGAAAAATGAAACAATGACGCAGGCGGCGGCACGCGAACTTCTTGAAGAAACCGGCTATAAAACTGTGTCTCTCAAGAAGCTCGGCGAATTTTATGCATCGCCCGGTGTTCTAACAAACAAAGCTCATATTTTTATAGGACGCGGCGCAATCAAAACTTCAAAACAAAAACTAGATCCGCACGAACAAATTCGGGTGCAGCTCTTGACGCTCGCTAAAGCTCGCCTGCTTGCGAAAAAAGGCAAAATAAAAGATATGGGAACATGCCTTAGCCTTGAACTTCTCCGGAATAATCTGAACAATCATCAACGTTGATTTCCGCGAGCTCGATGCGCGGCAAAAGCTCCAGCGCGGCCATCGCGGCAACTCTAAAATTTTGCGCTACGTCATCAACTGTTTTTTCGGGATTTTTTATATAATAATACCCCAAAAGCGCATCCGTTTCGGGATCCATGATGCTTGACAATGTTTCTTTGATTTTCTCCCGCCGTTTTTCATCAAGAACACTTTCCAAAGCCTCCTTCAATGCCACCCTTACATCATTTCCATTACAGTATGCGGCAACCCAAATCTGTTTAAGATCGCTTTTAAGTATTTCAGCTCCCCTTGTGCTGTCGCAAACTTTGGTTATCTCGCAAATAAATTCTTCGGGATTTGTTATTTTTTGTCCATTCCCGCCACTAGTCTGCTCTAACCCTTGATTTAACACAATTCTATGGTTTAATTAAGTATTTATTATGCAAAACCATTATACTTTGTTATAACCCTAAGTCAAGTTATGCTAAAATACTTACGCTCGCCTATCAAAGCGCGTAACACTCCCTATAACACGCCGTTCGCCGCACACGCCGTCCGCCTCAGGCGGACACAGGCGCTATAAACAAGCTGTCGCGAAGCGACGCAAACAGGCGGACACAGGCGCTATAAAACTATGCAAAATCTCAATATAAAACCTTGTAAAACATTGATTTATCTTGATAACGCTGCAACCACACAGCTCGATAGAACTGTGCTGCATGCGATGGAACCATATCTGACGGATAAATACGGTAATCCAAGCGGCTTATATTCGCTTGGCTATGAAGGCCGCGAAGCAATCGATCACGCAAGAAAAATTACAGCCGACTATCTTGGCTGCAATGCTGGCAAAATTATTTTCACTGGAAGCGGTACCGAAGCTAATAACTTGGCGCTGGCCGGCGCAGCTCGGCTGAATAAATCAAAAGGGAATCACATTATTACAACAAAAATAGAGCATCCTTCTATTCTTGAAACTTGCGAGGCGCTTGAAAAAGAAGGCTTCAGCGTCACATGTCTGAATGTGGATAAATACGGAGTGGTACGGCTTGATGAATTAAAAAAAGCGCTCACGCCAAAAACGATTCTCGTAAGTATTATGTATGCAAACAATGAAATCGGAACAATAGAGCCAATTGAAGAAATCAGCAAAATAATCAAGAAGTATAAAAATTCGGCCGGGCTCCCTTATCTTCATACGGACGCATGTCAGGCAGCAGGCAGTTTAACTCTTAATGTTGATAAATTGGGTGTTGATTTGATGACGCTTAACGCTGGAAAAATACACGGCCCAAAAGGAGTCGGCAGCCTTTATATTAGAAAAAATACAAAAATCGAACCGATAATTTTCGGCGGCCACCATGAATTCGGCTTGCGGCCAGGCACTGAAAATGTGGCGGCAATTGTTGGATTCGGCAAAGCCCTTGAACTAGCGCAAAAATCAATCAAAACAGATGTGCCGCGAATTCGTAATTTGCGCGACAAATTGATAAATGGAATCATGAAACGGATCGATAAAGTAATTCGGAGCGGCCATCCAACGCAAAGGCTCCCAAACAACGTTCATATTTCAATATACGATATCGAAGGTGAAGCGCTTGTTTTATATCTTGACCAAATGAATATCTGCTGCGGCACAGGATCCGCATGCAGCTCCAAAAATCTTGAACCATCACATGTGCTTTCTGCGATCGGACTTCCGCATGAAATAATCCACGGCAGTCTGCGGCTCACGCTCAGCAAATACACGACTAAAAAAGAAATTGATTATGTTTTAGAAACTCTTCCGAAAATAGTAAAATACCTGCGTTCAATTTCGCCGGTTAACTTAAAATACAAACAATGAAACGCACGCAAAAATTCTCGTGCAAAAAATTCTCTCCTGACATAATTTCTCCTCGCGGAGATAAATGGCTTTATTCAAAAACAGTTAAAGACCATTTTTTTCATCCGAGAAATTTTGTGTTAGGCGGAAAGCCGAATTTCAAATATAACGGCGTAGGAATGGTCGGCAGTCCCGCGTGCGGCGATATGATGAAAATTTGGATTTACATTGATCCAAAAACAAAACGAATCAAAAAATGCGGCTGGCAGACTTTCGGCTGCGCCAGCGCGATTGCATCAACTTCAATAATATCTGTAATGGTCACAGAAAAAAACGGAATGCCAATTAATAAAGCGCTTAAATTAAGCCAAAAAGATATATTAAAACGTCTCGGCGGTCTTCCAGAAAGAAAAATCCACTGTTCTGTTTTAGGCGACCAAGCCCTCAAATCCGCGATTGAAAATTATTTCAAAAAAGCCAGTTAATACAAAGGATTGACGCAACAATTTATTTATGCAAAAATGAAATCCTTTTATTAATTAATCGAAATATACCATGGACAACAACGATGGAACTTTTACCTTTGATGAAACAGAAATCAATGAAATGTCTATTAAAGTCGGAGATAAAATTCCCTGAACAGACCTGGAAATAGAAGAAGTATTGGAATCTGTAGCAATAGCCGGCAAACAATATGTAAATGTATGGTTGAACAACAAAACAACTGCTTGCATGGATATGGAATATAAATTTTATAAATTGCCTGATGGCAGAGATGCAGGGTTTGTTATTAAATTAACAGAAGAAGAAAAACAGGAATTGGGAATAGATAAGAAAATAAATGCCGGCCGCGTTGGAACAACAGATTTAATATATATGGATTTGGATACTGAAACTGAAATAAATGTAGACCCTGCTAAAGAAGATGGGTTTGAACAATCACGAGAAATTGAAAAGCTTTTGGAAAAAGAACCTGAATCTGAATTCGGAAACACATCAGGAAAAACCGGCGCAGTAGATAACGCAGTAAAAACCGCCATCATTGAAAGGCTAAAACAAATGTGAAATTTCATGGCTTTTTGGACAATAACTCTTATCTCCCTGCAATAAGCCATTTCCACAATATATAGTATGCCGCAATCGTATAAGACGCTACATATATGATTTGGTGCAAGCGTTTTTGCTAAAAATCTATTGAACAAAAACTAAATATGAATATATTTAGAAGTGCTCGGAGAAATAAATTTCTTGGGCCGTTCTTTCCGTGTTTGAAATTAGTGCATCACAGCCGCAAACCGCATTAGAAATTAGTATATATTAGACATTAGAAATTTAACTCCAACACATGTCTCCAATAAAAAAAATAGTTAAACGCGATGGAAGGATAGTTGATTTTGATCAAAATAAAATTACAGAAGCAATATGGAAAGCAGCTTCCGCTGTTGGTGGCACAGATCGCAAAGAAGCAGAACAAATTTCAAACCAGATCACTGCGGTGCTAGAAGTTTTTTTCAAAAAAGAAACTGATATTCCGACTGTTGAACAGATTCAAGATCTTGTTGAAAAAATATTGATTGAAGGAGGCCACGCGAAAACCGCAAAAGCGTACATTTTATACAGACAAAAAAGGGCCGAAGAAAGAGCTCAACGTGAACTTATTCTTGGTAAAGGCAAAGCTGAAAAGAATTTAAATTTTTCAAACAACGCGCTCAAGATTTTGGAAAAAAGATATTTGCTAAAAGATGAAAATGGAAATCTGATTGAAACTCCTGAAGATTTGGTGCATAGAATCGCGAACGCAATCGCGCAGGCAGACAAAAATTATAACGCTAATGTTGAAAAAACAAGCGAAGAATTTTTCAATATGATCGCGAATCTGGAATTCATGCCGAATTCCCCCACTCTTATGAATGCTGGAACTCAACTTGGACAATTGTCTGCATGTTTTGTTCTTCCAGTTGAAGATTCAATGGAAGGAATTTTTGAAAGCCTGAAACATGCCGCCCTTATCCACAAAAGCGGCGGCGGAACTGGTTTTTCTTTTTCAAGATTAAGGCCGTCAAACGATGTAGTGCGCTCTACAACAGGCGTTTCTTCCGGACCAGTGAGTTTTATGAAAGTTTTTGACGCTGCGACAGAAATTATCAAACAAGGCGGCAAGCGGCGCGGAGCCAATATGGGAATTTTGCGCGTTGACCATCCGGATATTTTGGATTTCATCAATTCAAAATCCGACATGAATTCTCTCACGAATTTTAATATTTCTGTCGCATTAACAGACAGATTTATGGAAGCTCTTGAAAAAAATGAAGAATATGAGCTTTTGAATCCGCGCAATAAAAAAGTCGTAAAAACACTGCCCAGTCAAATGGTTTTTGATATCATTCTCGCGAACGCGTGGAAAAACGGCGATCCGGGTCTAATTTTTATTGATGAAATAAATAGAAAAAGTCCGGTAAAGCATTTAGGGGATATAGAAGCCACAAATCCATGCGTAACCGGCGATACATTAATTTATACGGACAAAGGGCTGGTTTCAGCAAAAGAATTATTTTTAAAACAAAACCCGATTAAGCTTACCATTGACTCGCGCATAAGCGAAAAATCCAGCCTTCAAGCCAGCAAAGTATTCATCACTGGAGAAAAAGACGTCTACAAGCTAACAACAAAAGAAGGATTCAGCTTAAAGCTCACAGCGAATCACAAAATAATGACAAAACATGGGTGGATTAAAGCGCAAGATCTAAAACAAGACGATAAAATTTATATATTAAATAGAAAAGGCGGGTTCGGGAAAAACGGAAATCTCGCAACAGGCCGCATTCTTGGATGGTATGTCGGAGACGGATATCTGAACAACAAAGAATTCAAAAAAGCCAGATTAGTATTAGCGTTTTTTGGCGAGGAAAAATACAGTCTTGCGCCAATGTTTCAAAAAATGGTAGCCGAATTGTTAAACAATAAAATAGGAATTGTAAAAATCCCAAATAGGAATGAGGTTCGAATCAGCTCAAGCCGTTTGAGAGAACTAGCGCATTCATACGGACTGAATCCTTGTAAATACGATATTGATGAAAAAATATTCACTGCATCGGAAACATTTCAGAAAGGATTTTTGCAGGGATTATTTTCTGCGGACGGAAGTTTTCAACAGACCGTTCGCCGCAGGCGAACACAGGTCTATAGAAATAAGCTGTCGCGAAGCGACACCGCAGGCACAAAAGAAAAAGGATTCAGCGTACGATTGGCACAAAGTAACCTCGATGTTTTGGAAAAAATTCAGCAAATGCTTTTGAATTTCGGCATATTTTCAAAAATATACAGCAACAGAAGACTTGAAGGATGGAAAAAATTGCCAGACGGCAAAGGCAGCAGCAAATTCTACAGAACAAAAGCGCAACATGAACTTGTTATATCAAAAGAAAATCTTGCCAGATTCAAAAATGAAATCGGATTCCTTCAATCAAACAAAAAAATAAAACTTGCTCTTGCGCTAAAAAACATGAAAAGAAAGCCGTATAAAGAATATTTCTTCGCAACATTTCAAAATCTAAAACACATTGGAACAGAACTTGTATATGATCTTACGGAACCTCTCACACACAGTTTTATTGCAAACGGACTTGTAGTCCATAATTGTGGAGAACAGCCGCTTCTTCCATACGAATCCTGTAATCTCGGCTCAATCAATCTTAATAAAGTGGTAGCAAGCAGCGGCAAGGATTTGGATTGGGAAAAACTCGATAAACTTGTGGAAAAATGCGTACATTTTTTGGATAACGTCATTGACGTAAACCATTATCCAATTGAACAAATTAAAGAAAACACCTATAGAACGCGCAAAATCGGCCTCGGCATAATGGGTTTTGCGGATATTCTTTATCAATTGCATATTCCGTACAATTCAGATGAAGGAGTTGAATTCGGCGAAAAAACAATGAAATTCATTCATGAAGCCGCGATAAAACATTCTATAAAACTCGCGGCTGTACGCGGCGTATTCCCAGTATGGAAAGGCTCTGAATACGATAAAAAAGGCATTAAAATCAGAAACGCATGCGTCACGTCTATTGCTCCAACCGGCACGATTGGAATGCTCGCGGAAGCCTCTGGCGGACTCGAACCAAACTTCGCAATCTCATATATCAAAAATGTGATGGACGGCACTGAATTTGTTTACACGAATAAATATTTTGAGGATGAAATGAAAAAAGAAAATCTTTATTCCCCTGAATTAATGGCTGAAATCGCGAAAATTGGATCAATACAAAATATAAAATGGATTCCGGAAAAAATCAGAAAAGTTTTTGTCGTCGCGCAGGATATCTTGCCTGAATGGCATGTTAAAATGCAGGCCGCGTTTCAAAAATATGTTGACAGTTCTGTATCAAAAACAATAAATTTTCCGTCAACCGCGTCGATCGACGATATCAAGCAAGCGTATTGGCTCGCATATAAACTGCACTGCAAAGGAATCACGATTTACAGAGACCAAAGCCGCGAATCGCAGGTGCTTAATATCGGAAAAGTGAATAAATCAAAAACAATTCCGCAGCCGGATATCCCGGAACAGAAAAAAGGAACGGCCAAGATAAAAAATAACAAAATTGAAGAGATAATACTTCCGCCGATCGCAAGCGAGGGCTCCCCCTTTTCCGAAGAATTCACAACACATCAGCATCGATCGCTGAGCAAAGCACAATTGTTGCGCGAATGTAAATGCCCGGAATGTTCTGCGGAAATACGTCAAGGCGAAGGCTGTATCTTGTGCTTGAATTGCGGATTCTCCGCGTGTACTGTATAGCAACGCAACAGCACCACGGGCGTCCTAACACGCCGTCCGCCTGAGGCGGGCACAGGCGCTATTAAAAATCGCCGCAGGCGAACACCTAACAAAATATTCTCAATGGCAGGAAACGAAAATATAGCAAAAAGATTTGATGACGGCACGGAAATCACAAAAGATGATTTGAATGATTTGGCTACTAACAAAAAAAACGCGTACGATCTTTTTGAAAACAACAACGACCATATACAAAATGCTTTAAATATCAGGGGTCAAATACAAGAGGCTAGTGATTTATTGAGCGAAACTGAACAGAAAAAATTTCTCTCGCGCCTAGAACGCATTGAGCGCAAACGCGATAAAGAAGCTCTGCAGATTTTGCATGAAGAAATAAAAGAAACCATCGAAGAAACTCAACGCCTTATGCGTGAATATTTTTCAAAACTCGATGTTAACAAAGAATTATTCGGACTCAATCCTTCTAAAAAAATTGATACTCTGCAGGAATATAAAGATGAATTTTTGACGCAGGAGATTGAAAAAAAACAGAAATATCTCGAGGCGCTTCCTGATGAAATCAAAAGCCTGCAGGAACTTCGCAATAAATTAATAAAGTACGTCGGCAACTCGCGTGTTCATTTGGATGAATTCGGAAAACTGCGCAGGCATGAAAAGCGCGAGGATTATCTTCCGCGCCTTGAAGAAAACATGCGCAATTTCAATGATCTGATGAAGCGTCTGGAAAAATCCGATGAATATAATTCGCGCGATATTAACATGATGACTGTACGCTTCAAAGAATCTTCGCTTGCTGATCAGGAAAAGCTTTTGAAAGAATGGGGGATGGAAAAAAGCGCAAGAGGCAAGGAAACAGCTGAATCTTTAACAGAATTAAAATCTGACTTTAATAAATTTTCCCGTGAAAGACAATCACGATACGGACGCGATTTTGATCAGGCAAAAACCCGCAAAGAAAAAACAGAAATAATAACTAAAATGCGCGCTGAGCTCAAAAATAAATACATGGAAAAAGTGGATAAAACTCCGTATTTTAGCTCTGCTGAAAAGAATTTCGCGCTGGCAAGCGTGTCGCGGTCTGATTTTGACATTAAGTTTATCGAAGAATGCGTCAAAAATTTCGATAAATGTGAAAAACAGGTAGAAAAATTGGCGGAAATATACGAAAAAGCGCCCGAAGAAATCCAAAAACAATATAATTTTTGGGAATCGGACTATAACAAAAAAAAGGAGATAGCAGCGGAGGTAAAAGAACATATGCGGATTATGAAAGAACTCGAGAAAAAAATAAAACAGCTGGCAGAACAAGGAATAATTGCTAAAAAAACAATGGGGGAAAACGGGGATTATATTTTGAGATGGAGGCGGGAAACCGCAAAATTATCGCTGGATGAAAAGAAAAAATCTTTAAGCGATTCCAGCCTGCAAGTGCCGTTTAGAAAACATGTTTTGGAACAATTCAAATCAATGCCCGAAGAATACAAAAAGCGCTTTGAAAAGCAGTTTATGAAAGGTAATTTGCGCGAAAGGTTAAAGATATTGGTAGAAGCAACCAGGGAAATCAACGAAACTCATACGCTTCAAGAAAAATTTATGAAGAAAGTAAAAGATTTTGAAAAAAGAAAACTTATAGCGCACAAAACAGCGGCCGCATACAAAGAATGGATTAAAAAGTTACCGCTTAAGAAACTCCGCGATTATTATGAAAATTCGGAATTAGATGATCCGCTGCGCAAAAAAACCCTCGAGGCATTCCAGTCGCTTGATGACAAAACGCAAAAAAATAACTCCCGCTTCTATGAGCTTGATCTGGATGGAAGAATGGCATTATTGCGCAAGTTAAACCCCAAAACAGTGGATAGAATAATCGAAGAAGCTAACAATGAAAAGGAGGCAAAGGAAAAAGTAGTAGATTTTGAACAGACGGTTCAGATTCATACGCTTCGAAAAGCAGCAGAAAAATTTGAGGAAGAAGGAAACATCGACTCTGAAATTGAAATCCATAAGCAAATTCTCGAAATCAATTCAAAAGATAAAAAGAGCCGGGAAAGACTGGCTGAACTTGAAATGGAACAAAATCCGTTAACGCAAATGTTGATTTACGGAAGTATTAAGGATAATCCGGCGATGCGAAGAAAGCTTGAAGGTCTCCGCATTGTAGAGGTTTTTGAATATATGCTGGAACAAAGCCAGCGCCACGAGGGCGCAAAACGCCTGCGCGACAGGAGCAGCCGATTTGAGGATAAAAGGATAAAAGATCTAAATGAAGCATTATACGATCATACAAGAGGTGAAAAAATTCTTGACGTGGAAGGCGAAGCCGCGAATGTTGAAATCCTAGATATCGATAGAGTGCGAGACGGCAATGATCAAAATATAATTGAACACTATGTAGATTTGTTCAGAAATAAGCGCCCCGATGTTAACAACGAAGAAACAAGTCTGGGTGAACATGAATATCGCGGATTTATGGTTAAAAGAAGGGACGGCCAAGAGCTGGATCTAAACAGGATACGCGAAGAAAAAGATAAATTTATAAAAGAATTTGCCGGAGAGATCTCACGCGCAAACTCTGGGCGCCAAACAAAAATCAAAAAGGAAGATATGGAAGAGGCAACCAAAAAATATTCACGCCTCAAAAACCTCAATCTTGATTAAAACATACAAAATAAAGGTAAAATACAGCAGCCTCGCAGACGTTGGAATTTGAAAAACATCTATATAGGCAAAATCAAAACTAGCCATCAAGGCTGAAATCCAAAAAATGAATTTTGAAAGCATTATCGGTAAAACCGCTAATAGGGCGCCTGCAGGCAAAAAAATCGCACCCAGACTTATCGCAAAAAAAGAAAAAAACATAATAAACGGAATAAAAGGCAAAATAAAAATATTCGCAATCGGTGAAACAATGGAAATTCGTCCAAAGGCGGCAACAGCAATCGGTAAAATAAATATTTGCGAAGACATTGTTGCTAGAAAAATGTCGCGCAAACCAAACGCCGCAGGAATGCACTTAAAAAATTCAACGAAGCGCGGCAATAGACAAATAAGGCTTAGCGTGGACAAAAATGAAAACTGAAAACCAACATCAAACAGCAAAATTTTTGGATTGACTAGTGTCATCAAAAACCCGGAAACACACAGGGTAATAAGCGGAATGCCTTGTCTGCCAAACGCAAGAGCAATTAAAGAAACTGCTCCCATAATGCCTGCGCGGAGAACGCTTGGATTTCCGCCGACAATCAAAACAAAAATACAAATTGTAACCAGGGAAAAAATAATCTTGAGCCGTCTGCCCAAAAAACCAAATATCGCCGCGGCAAAACTAATAATAAGCGTTATGTTCCAGCCAGAAATAGCCAAAACGTGCGTAAGCCCGATTTTATTGAAATTTTGCATGATTTCATCAGGAATGCTTTTTCGGCTGCCAATGAGCAAACCCGCAATAAAACTCGCAACAGGTTCGCTGAAAACATTTTCAATAGCACCTAAGACACTGCGCCGCACAAAAATAATAAATTTCATAAAAATATTCTGTTTTTGACTGCCAGATGCAGAAATTTTTGGATAATACATGAAATATTTTATGTCTTTTGCCTGAAAATAATCCGCTGCTGCGACCAGAAATCCCTGCGCTTTCACATAATCTCCATACTCAAAATCCGCGTATAGATCGGTTTTTATAATAAATTTGAAATCCGCTGCCTGCGCAACCCCGGCGACCTGCGCTTTCTCAGCCTGCACGTATAAAAACATAAAGTCATCGCGCCTGTCCAAATCTTCGCAAATAAAGCCTTCGACTGTTATTTTTTTATTTTGCGCCGCCTCGCTATAATCAATTCCCTTGTCATGCGCAATGTACATTCTCAAAAAACCAAGCAGAAAAGCGAGAATAAAAATCGAGATAATTTTAACCAAGCGAAATTTCCAAAAAATTACGGCAATCAGCGCCAAAAGCAGTATTGCAGCCCAAAAAACCTTGTAGCAAACAATGCCTAACGCCCAAAAAATGACAAAAAACAATATTCTGGCTGGGGATTTCATAACGCAAGAATAATCACTACAGCATTAAAAATAATTAAAAATTTTATGACATCGCGGCTTTTTGCCCCGGACTTTTTATTCCGCGGCTCTAAAAATCAAAGGCGCAAAAATAAAACCGCGCGCCTGCCCTCGGATATTCAAGGCGGCTTTTTGCTTTGAAGCCCCATGTTGTCAACTTCTATCAACAGAAAACGTTTGTATGCCGCAATTTTTTACTATACGTTTATTCTCCTGCTAGTAACTAAAGGCGCCATATGTTAATTCACAAAATGCAGGAAATTTTGGAATCCATAGGGCTTGCTGGCAAAGAAGCGGCGCTTTATTTAGCAAGTCTGAAAATAGGGACAAATCCGGCAAGCATCATCGCAAAAGAAGCGGATATAGAAAGATCAACTGCCTATTCAATCATTGAAAAACTCAAACATAAGGGCTATATGATGGAGCTCAAAAAAGGCTCTCTGCGTTCATACACAGCGGCTGAGCCGAGAAGAATTTTGAATTATTTAAAATACCAGCAATCAGAACTCGACATGAAAATCCGCGAACTGGCCGAAAATATATGTTATCTTGACGGCTTGAAAACAGCCTACCATTCGCGGCCCGCAACCAATCTTCTTGAAGGAAAAAACTCAATAATATACGTATATGAAAGCATCTTATCAGAAGCAAAACCCCTAAAAACAATTTTATCTGTATCGGAAACCGATGAAAAATTAAAAAAATATTTCAAATCGTTCACAGAGCGCCGGATTCTCAAAAAAATTCCAATAAAAATTATCGCGCGGGAAAATGCTTTAGACAGCGCCGCCGAATTGATTAAAAAAGATTTATGCGAAATAAGATTTTTGAGAAAAGAATTTGCGCCGAACGCAATAATCAATATTTATAGCGATAAAATAGCTTTTATATCGCTAAAAAATGAGTTTGTAATTCTGATTGACAACGCCGCGATCGCGGAAACTTTCACGCATTTATTCGAAGTAATCTGGAACTCATCCAGCAGAAAAGACCCACGGTTTAGCGAGATCGATTCAAGCTCCTCCGCCAAACATCTTTATTAAATCAACAGCGTCTTTGGGAATTTCAACAGTAAACGACTGATTGATATCAATGAGCTTTGCGTCAATTTTGATAATAGCATCGGCCTTCTGTTCAGGATCTTTATACGCAATAGTGCTTTTTAGGCCAACGAGCATCTCGTCGTTCGCGGAAATCAGTAGTTCCGCAGGCATATCAAAACTCGCAAGCGCTTTTTTCAAATCTTTCTTTTCCGCTTCTGTCGCAGGTGTCTTATTAATTTCTGAAGCCTTCAGGACAAACTGATAAAAGGCATCTTTATCAAAAACGCCGCTGTATTTATAGGCGTCAATATTGCCGACTTTCTCTTTGCCTTCATATTTGAGATTTTTAAACAAACTTGTGTTAAAAAATTCTTCTTCTATTTGCTTTTGCTCGGGAGTTACCTGCTTTTCAGTAAAACCCAGCCCGTATTGCTTTTCATATGGAGTAGAATCCACAAAATACCATTTATTCGCAAGCGCCGGCAGCATGGCAAGCTGCGGATTGTCTTCAACAGCTTTAGGATATTTTAAAAGATTAAGATACAATTTTTTGCCTGCCATTTTGAGAGCAATTTCGCCGTCATATTTGACATTTAGATACGTAACATCTCCGGATAAATT
>JACRIA010000067.1 GCA_016215735.1 Candidatus Peregrinibacteria bacterium | reverse complement strand
GTGAAGATTATTGGAGAATAGGCGCGGGTACGAATGATAAATTTTAAAAAATAAAGGTTAAAGTAAATGATAAATGATAAGGTTGAAAAACGCGCGCGGGAAATTTCTGAAATTCTGAAAAAACTTTATCCGGAGGTAAAAATTGCGCTGAATTTTAAGATGCCGATTCAGCTTTTGGTTGCGACTATTCTCTCTGCGCAGTGTACGGACAAGCGCGTGAATATGGTGACTGAAAGTTTGTTTAAGAAATATAAAACTGCGGCTGATTTTGCGGAAGCGGACAGGGCGAAGTTTGAACAGGAAATTCGCAGTACTGGTTTTTATCGAAATAAAGCCAAAAATATTATCAGCGCGGCAAAAATAATTGTTGAAAAATTCAATGGAAAAGTGCCGGACACAATGGAGGGGCTGCTGCAATTGCCGGGTGCGGCGCGAAAAACCGCGAATGTTGTGCTTTGGAGCGCTTTCAAAAAAAATGAAGGCATTGCTGTTGATACGCACGTGATTAGATTGTCGCAGCAATTAGGCCTGACGCATGAAAAAGATCCGAAAAAAATCGAACGGGATTTGATGAAGTTGATTCCGCGGAAAGAGTGGGGTAATTTTTCTTTGCGAATGATTTTGGCGGGAAGGAATATTTGTCCGGCGAGGGTGAAGTGTAATTTGGAAATTCTTAAAAACACGCCGTCCCGCCTTGGCGGGACACAGGCGCTAGAAATAAGCTGTCGCGAAGCGACACCTCATATGGCGATGCCAAAAAATAAAAATTCGTCAATAGAGAACCGACACCAATTTGTTGTACAAAAACATTTCGCAAAAAATCTTCATTACGACTTTCGCCTAGAGATGGACGGAGTCTTGAAATCCTGGGCTGTGCCAAAAGAGCCGTCGATGGACATGTCTGTAAAACGGCTTGCTGTAGCGGTTGATGATCATGATTTAAGTTGGGGAAATTTTGAAGGTACGATTCCCGAAGGACAATATGGCGCTGGAAAAGTTGAAATCTGGGATCATGGCACATATAAATTAGTCGGCGGTTCGCTTGGCGCGGGTAAGCTGGAATTTGATTTGAAAGGCAAAAAACTCCGCGGCAAATTCGCGCTAGTTCAAATGAAAGATTCCAAAAACTGGCTTTTATTCAGAATGCATGCTTGATTCCTTCTCGCGCGCACGCACCAGCAATTCCTGCAAAATTTTCTTTTCATCGTCCGTGAAACTTGTTTTTGGGCCAGCATGAAATGGATTGTCCTGCGAAAGTGCATCCATGATGCTTTTTTCAATAAAAACAGGCACGTTGGCATTAAGCGCAAGAGCAAGAGCATCTGAAGGCCTGCTATCTATTTCAATTAATTCATTTCCGCGTTCGATAACAATAATCGAATAAAAAGTATTGCTGATAATTTTGTTGATGATAATTTTTTGAATTTTAGCGCCGAGCGTTTCGATTGTATTTTGAAGTAATTTGTGCGGCATTGGACGCGGCATAGAAGTTTTTTGCATTGCCATTGCAATTGCGCGCGCCTCCGGATAACCAACCCAAATTGGCAGAATTTTATTTGTTTTTTCATGATAAAGAATCACAGCCGGACTGCCGATTTTCTGCTCTTCCACAAGAGCTAAAACTGAAACTTGAATTATATCTTTTTCGTCCATGATTCAAGTATAGACTTATTTTATATTTTTTGAAAATCGGCGCGGGCAGACATAGAGGATCCGCGCGTGATGTCTGCGCCAATTGCTTCTTTGATGTTTTTGAAACCGTCGCGCTTGAGGAGCCGCACAAGGCCGCGATTAATATCTCCGATTGCTGTCGGGCCTTCAAAAATCATTCCGGTAAGAACTTCGACGAGCGAGGCGCCGAGGCGGATTTTTAAGTATGCGTCCTCTGCTGTAAAAACTCCCCCGCTTCCAATAATTATGTAGCGGCCGCGGGTTTTCCTGTAAATTTCCGCGATGATGACATTCGACAATGTTTCAGATGGTTTTCCGCTGATTCCGCCTTTCATTTGCGGCGTGATTTCGTTTTTTACAACCGGAATTTTTGTCCAATTTTTGGCTAAATTTGCGACAACAAAACCATGGATTTTATGATGTTCTACGACTCTAAGCATTTCATCAATATCAGCAGAAGTAAGGTCGGAAGCGATTTTGAGAAAAATCGGGCGCGCTGGTTTGTTTGCCGCGTCAATTTTCGAGAGCAAATCGTCGAGAGTAGCAGCATCCATATGCGAAGTTTCGTGCGAGACATTCGGACAGGAAATATTTATAACAATCGCCGAACCAAGATGTTTTATTTTTTCAAAACACGCGGCATAATCATCATTGCCTTTTTTGCCGATGAGTTTTTTATCATTTGTTTTTGCAATATTTATAAAAACTGGAAAGCGGAATTTTTGATTTTCAAGGCGGGATGCAATTCTATCCGCACCTTGATTCATAAGACCATAATAAACAACAAGTCCGCGCGACTTCGGCAGACGCCATAATCTTGGC
>JACRIA010000068.1 GCA_016215735.1 Candidatus Peregrinibacteria bacterium | reverse complement strand
CACGATGACCATGTGATAGTCGCAATGATATACGCAATTGCTTTGTTTCCTATACTCCACCCCATCATCTTACCACCGGTCAGGAAGATGCTGGGTTTACTTCATCCGCCAGCTTACGCTGGCGGCACTGCGTTAGAATCGAAGATATGATAAAATGTAGATAAGTATGAATAATCCCATACGCTCACCAAAAACAGAACAAGATGCTGTAACAGCAGTTCCACATGCGCCTAGTAGCGCAGATAGCAGAGTGCAAAATGTTGTCGGCGATCAAGTTAAAGGAGTTCTTGCGCAGGGAACTAGCGATGATGTTAAAACGGCTATTTTAGCCTTGCATGACTCACGTTCACAAAATGAAACAGGCAGAGGAAGGGATTTTCGCATTGAAAGAACATCTCCTGAAGTTCAAGAATTCACTGTTGTTAGAAAAAATGCAGAGGGGAAGGAAATTAGAGAAAGATTCACGATAGAATGTCTCGATTCTCCAGAACATCCGACACTTCCAGCCGCATACGGTCTTATGGAGAGCGTATTTAGTTCAGAAGAATTGGATCCGCTGGATATTATGCAAGATCAAATGCGAGGCAAGCGTTATGGTTATGAAATGGGAGCAAAAGCTACTTTATTTGCAGTTAAAAATGAACAAGGAGAAGTGGTTTGTACATTAGATGGTGGTCTTTTGCCTCTTCGTGATGATAATGGAAATCCGACTGGTGAAGCTGTCTTCATGGTGTTCTATGTAGCAACTAATCCAAAAGTCAGACAATATGGCATCGGCAGAGAAATTATGATAAGCGCTTATCAACAAGCAGAACTTGAAGCCAAACAGCGAGGATTGAAATTTATCGGCGCTGCAGGCGAATGCACATGGACCTCATATAAATATTGGGAAAAATTGGGCTGGCGCAGAGTTTATACGGATGCTGGTGAAGAACAACCTGTCCAAGAAATTCCTTATGTACAGCCTCCGCTGGCCTTTGATCTTAATACCGGCGAAATAGAAGACGGCGCAGGCGATGCACCAGAACATTTTATGATACATTTATTTGATAAAAATGCTGAACGCAATCCAAATTTAGCGCGAAAGCTCCCTCAAATTGTAGGAGCTTTTTATAAAACAAATAACTATATAGACAGGCGCGCTTTTGCTGAAAGCGAAAATCCTGAAGCGGCATATGCCAAACATCGTTCAGCAATTGATCACCATCGCGAACAATTTGGAAGAGATCTCGGACGCGGTCAGATTCGTTTTTTAACTTCCAGAGATTGCGATGGATTGCGCGCTCGCGACCGTACTATTGAAGATTGGGTTACAAGCGACGAAGAAGCAGAAGCTATGGGGAAACCAATTGTAAGAATTCCAGAAGGGAATATGTAGTTTTATTATTTCCCAAGCAGAAATTTTATTCCGCGCTCGTATTGATTAACTTGGCGGATTGAAATAATTAAAATAACGCCGATAATAATGGCGACCGGTGAAAATAAAATGCGTATAATTTCCATAAAAATTAAAAGTTAAAGATACAAAAATTTAAGCCAACTTCAGTATAGCCCATGATTCAAAATCATTAATTCAGTTTTGAGCTTTAGACTTTGAATTTTGAGCCTTTTATGGTATAATATTCAGATATGTTATTAAAAATAGCAAAGGCGGCGGCGTCCGGTTTAGCCGGCGCAAGCAACGAAGTGCAATCGGGACTTGCAAATAAAGTCGCGGGATTTTTTGATTATATAATCGGACGCGTACCAAGCTGGATTGCCGGAGTAATAGTTTTTGTCCTTTCAATCATTGTGGCAAAACTCGCAAAATCCGCTGTTGAAAGCAGAATTGAAAGCCAAATTGACGAAGAACATCAAGAAGTGCTCGTTTTAGCGGGACGCGTAACTTATTTTGGAACGCTTGTCGTCGGCATCACCGTTGCTTTAAAAATCGCGGGCATAGATTTAACCACAATTCTCGCGGCAGTAGCTTTCGGAATAGGCTTCGCTTTGCAAGATTTAATCATGAATTTTTTGTCGGGCGTGCTTATTTTGGTAAGCAGACAAATTACAATCGGCGATTTTATAAAAGTCGGTTCTACGCTCGGGAAGGTCGTTGAAATTCAAACCCGCGCAACAATTTTAAAGGCTGTGGATGGCACAAAAGTGATTGTTCCCAATTCGGAAATTTTCACGAGCCAAGTTGTAAGTTACACGACAAATCCAATGCGGCGAATTGCTATCCCTCTTTATGTTTCATACGATACAAATCTTGGATACGCAATGAAAACCGCGCTTGATGTTCTAAAGCGTCACCCTAAAATTGTTAAAAAACCTGCGTCGTCCGTACTCGTTACAAATTACGGAGACAGTTCAATTGATCTTTCGGCGCGTTTTTGGGTCGGCTCCCGTGACGGCTGGATAAAAATAAAAAGCGAAATAATGCATCAAATGATGGACGCGTTTAACGAAGCCGGAATCGTGGTGCCGTTTAATATTATGCATGTTGAAACCAATGCTGACACTGCCGAAGATATAAAGCATGCCACCGAAATTGCGAAGAAAAAAATGGAAGAAGCGCAACTTTCAAAAGCTATTGAGGCGGATGCGAAAGTAGCGCCGAGTGCCGTACAGGTCGCGCCAAGCATAAATGACAACTCCGCTACGGCAACACCAGCCGCACCAAGCGCAAAAAACGGTACGCAAAATCTTCCAGCGGCTCCGCAACTCGCCGCTGTTACAGTCCCCATTGAACCTCCCGGCGCATACGCGGATCAGGAAGAAATTGACGGACAAGCGTAGTTTAATAAAGTTTAATAGAATTAAATCAAATTAGTTCAGATTTTTTAGTTTAAGCCCAAATTAGCTATCCTTATCTTAAATAGATTATCTTATAAAAAACTCTTGCAAAATATATTTAAGTTTGATAGAAAGAGATAGAAATTATTAAAAACTTGAAGAATTTAGCTAGATTTGCTAGGATTATATAAAGCAATGAATGATCCAATACTAACCGTAGAGGAAGCCGCAAAAATTTTGAGCCTGCATCCGTTTACGATTTTGAAACTTATAAAAGCGAAAAAATTGCGCGCGAGCAAAATCGGCCGCGTGTACAGGATCCGTGAAAGCGCCATTGAAGATTTTCTTAATAAACACATCGCCTAATGTTATTCAATTGCTTTCATTGCGGCAAAATAATTTCTTCAAAAAAAGATACTTGCGTGTATTGCAAGACAAATATCATTTTCTTCGCGGAAGAGCTGAACAAAAATCGCCAACACGCATCAATAAAAGAAACACTCCAAGAAAAATACAGCGGAACAATATTATCATTTTTACTGAAAACAAAAGTGCGGTGATTAGGGGGCGGTTTGCGGCATATTTGTCTAAGCAGGACTTCGCGAGGCAGGTTGCTGTTTTTTTTTGAGTTTTATGCT
>JACRIA010000065.1 GCA_016215735.1 Candidatus Peregrinibacteria bacterium | reverse complement strand
TCGCGCGTAAAAGATTTCGAAGATTCAAGACGGCCAACAGTCTGCAGAGGCGCCACGCTGTGTATTTCAAATTCAAGCATCATATCCGTAATTCCACTAGCAATCGGCGCTTCTGGTCCGATAAAAGCAAAATCCGGCCGTACTTTAAGGCCAAATTCTTTAATCGCTTTTTTATCCGTCGTATCCGCGAGCAAATATTCTTCCGCCAAACCCGCGATGCCCGGATTTTTTGCTTTTCCAACAACAAATAACTCAACGCCGCGATTGCTTTTTTTCAAAGTCTCAGCAATCACATGTTCGCGCGCACCATTCCCTATCAATAAAACTTTTAACATTTAAATTTTAAAATTTATCATTCTCAGTTTGCTAAAGCAAACTGAGCTGGTCTTCCAATAATTTGCTGTCATATTCTTCTATTTCATCATATTTGCGATATCTTTCCCTCGAAGCTTCCGCCCGCTCAAGCATTTTACGCGTAATTTCTTTTGTGGGATATTTTCCGTTGAAACAAGCTGTGCAAAACGCCATTTTCGGATTTCCTTCAGCCGCAGACTCAACCAAATCTTCAATTTTTTGATAAAAAAGACCGTCAACGCCAATAACTTTCGCAATTTCTTTTATACTCAAATTATGCGCTATAAATTCTTTTTTGTTCGGCATATCAACGCCGTATAAACAAGGCCACCGGAGCGGCGGAGCAGAAGATACAAAATAAACTTTTTTAGGCTCGCACTCCCTCACCATATCAACAATTTTTTTGGAAGTATTTCCGCGCACAATACTATCATCAACAAGAAGAACGCTCTTGCCCCTTATCTCCAATTCAATTGGGTTCAGCTTGTATTTTATTGATTTTTTTCTGATTTCCTGACCAGGCATAATAAATGTCCGTCCAATATACCTGTTTTTTACAAGGCCTTCGCGATATGGAACGCCGAGCTCTTCCGCAATAGAAAGCGCACAGCTCCGCGCGGAATCAGGAATCGGCATCACAGTGTCAATTTTCACTCCAGATTTTTTTATTTGCTTTGCCAAAAATTTACCCATTCTTAGACGCGTCTTATAAACGCTAACCCCGTCGAGAATCGAATCAGGCCGCGCCAGATAAACATATTCAAAAATGCATATGGCGCGCTGAGCCGGCTTTGCACAAACTTTTCTATGGACATTATGCTTCATATCAATATAAATGACCTCGCCGGGTTGAACATCAGATGCTAATTCAAAATCTAAAGTTGAAAGAGCAACATTCTCCGAAGCAAAAATATATTCTGTTCGAAGTGATCCATTTTCTCTTTTTCCGAAAAGTAAAGGCCTTATTCCATTGGGGTCGCGAAACGCCGCGATGCCATATCCGGCAATCAGCATTATGCATGAAAAACTGCCTTTCAGCCTTTGATAGACTTTTTTCATCGCGGTAAAAATATCTTCAGGGACAAGCTTTGTTTTATGCAGATGCAGGATTTCATTTGCAACAACATTGAGCAAAACCTCTGAATCCGATGTCGTGTTCAAATGTCTGATATTATCTTTCAAAACTTCTTCCTTCAGTTCAATGTAATTCGTCAGGTTCCCATTGTGTATAAGAGCGATTCCGAATGGAGAATTTACATAAAAAGGCTGGGATTCATTCGGGTCATAACTGCCAGCCGTTGGATACCTCACATGGCCAATGCCGATATTTCCCTTCAGGCGAACCATGTTTTTCGTTCTGAAAACATCGCGCACGTAACCATTACCTTTTTTAATATTAAATCGGTCGCCATCATAAATAGCCATTCCAGCCGCATCCTGGCCCCTGTGCTGAAGAACAACCAAGCCGTCGTACAGCTCCTGCGCCACTTCATTGTTGCCTATTACTCCTATGATTCCACACATATGAGAATGAAGAATAAAGAATTAAGAATTAAGCGGCAAGACTAATCTACAGGATTTATTTTTGCCCTGCAATGGCAAGCTGTTTTCGGCTTGCAATCAACATATTTTCCATCAAACACGCGACAGTCATTGGTCCGACTCCGCCGGGGACGGGGGTGATGAAGCTCGCTTTTTTAGAAACATTTTTGAAATCACAGTCGCCGACCAATTTTCCATTTTCCAGTCGATTTATTCCAATATCAATAACAACTGCGCCGTCTTTTACCATATCGCTAGTAATGATCCCAGCTTTTCCAACAGCCACGCACAAAATATCCGCATGAATTGTATGCGCTCCCAAATCCCGCGTCTTACTGTTACAAATTGTGACAGTTGCTTTTCGATTCGAAAGCATCACAGCCAGCGGTTTCCCAACAATATTACTCGAACCAACCATTACTGCGTTTTTTCCAGAAATATCAATTTTATAAGCTTCAAGCAATCGAATCACACCTCGAGCAGTGCAGGGGACTAAATCTTCAAACGCAACGCTCAAAAGCATTTTTCCCATATTGTAAGCTGTAAATCCATCAACATCTTTATAAGGAGAGATTGCTTTGAAAACTTTCGGCTCATCAATATTATCAGACATAGGGCTCTGGACAAGAATTCCAGTCACGCTCCTATCCTCATTAAGCTGAACAATTTTTTTGATCAACTCTTCGGTGGTAATTTCAGGCCCGTATTTCAAATGTTCGTACAAAATTCCAGCCTTCTCGCAGGCATTTCTTTTTTGTTTAATATAGACATCGCTCGCCGAATCCTCGCCGACTTGTATGATCACGAGTTTTGGCGTAGTTCCGGTCTCTTTTTTCAAAATATCAAACTCACGCTTCACTCTCTCGATTAGTTCCGAAGCGACTTTTTTACCATCAATTAATTCCATGAATGACAAATTAGCGAACGCATCAGAATATTAACATGTGCCGTACACTTTTACAAATCGCGCTATTTCAAAAACTTTTCCACAACCTCCCAAACTTTTTCAAAAGTCGCATCTTTCGATTTTTCCAAATCCACAATTTTCCATCCGTATTTTTTCGCAAGAATATGATGAACTTTTTTTGATTTTTCAACGAGTTCGTCGTGCGCTTCATGGATATGTGCTTCTTCTTTCGCGCGCATCGTGCGCTTTCCTTCAAGCAAAACCGCCAGGTCCTCTTTCAATAAATATTTATTCATCTCCTCGAGCCATTGCAAATTCGCGCCCTTGAGCCAGCCCCACGCCAGACCAGTTCCCGTATAATCTTCAGCGACAATTATTTTTCCTTCAGCTAAAAGCCGGCTGAGCTCCGGCTGGCACTGATATCTGTTGATAGTAAACCACATTTGCAATTCCTCTTCGCTGATTGGCTGTTGATTCCGTTTGCTTTTACGGAGAATTCTATTCAAATACGGCCCGCTCGGGCTAAGATCATACTTTGGATATTTACGATAAATAGTGTTTAAGCCCATCGCGTTTAAACGATTCACAAGCCGAATAGCGTGAGTCGTTTTTCCGATGTTATTGATGCCGTAAAATGTGATGAATTTTCCTTTTTTCACGGCGGCATTATAGCATATAATAAACGCGTATGTTTAAAACCTGCAAAAACTGCGAAGCTCAATTCCAGATAACCCAGGACGATTCCAATTTTTATAAAAAAATCGATGCGCCAGAGCCTGTCGAATGTTACGACTGCCGCCAGCAGCGCCGCCTTGCATATAGAAACGAGAGAAACCTTTATCAAGGAATTTGCGACAAATGCAAAAAACAAATAATTTCAATATATTCTCCTGATAAGCCGTATACGGTATATTGTAATACATGCTGGTGGGGAGATGATTGGGATCCAATGGAATACGGCGTTGATTTCGACCCCGAGCACTCGGGGCCATTTTTCCCGCAATGGCAGAAGCTATACGATGCGGTTCCAAAAATATCTTTAATTGTTTTAGGAGACAATATAAACAGCGACTATACGCACGATGTGTATAGGCTAAAAGACTGTTATCTTGTTTTTGATGGAGAACAAGCCAGAGACTGCTATTACGGAGAGACATTTATACATTTGGTGGACTGTGTTGATTTTCTCGCGCTTCAAAGATCAGAGCTTTGTTATGAAACAATAAATTCTTTCAACTGCTACAACTGCTCTTTCACAAGATTTTGCAAAGACTGCGCTGAATCGAATTTTCTGATCGACTGCATAGGCTGCAAAAATTGTTTTTTCTGCGCGAATCTGCGCCAAAAACAATATTGTATTTTCAATAAGCAGTACAGCCGCGAAGAATATCGCAAAAAAGCCGCTGAAATAAATCTAGGAGATTATAAAACTCTGCAAAAAGTTAAAAAAGACTTTGAAAAATTTGTTATCACTTCTCCTAAAAAAGCCATGAGAGGCGTCCAAAATGAAAACGTGAGCGGAGACAATATAGATAACTGCAAGAATGTTTTTTATTCTTTTGATTGCGTTGCGGCGAGAGACTGCAAATATTGCACGAATATAGAAGTCGGAGCAAACGATTGTTTTGATGTTGATATATGGGGAGATAATTTGAATTTAGCGTATAATTCTGAATGCGTTGGAGCGGGTTCGCAAAATATAATCGCATCTTACTACACCGCATTAACCGCGAGCAATATCTATTATTCCGCATTCGCGATGAATGGAGTCCATAATTTATTTGGCTGCGTCGCTCTTAGGCATAAGAAATTCTGTATATTAAACAAACAGTATTCGGAAAAAGAATACCGCGCACTTTTTCCCCGCATCCTCAGCCGCATGAAATCAACCGGCGAATGGGGCCAATTCTTTCCGATTTCAACATCGCCATTTGGATATAATGAAACAGTAGCGCAAGATTTTTTCCCGATCACCAGGCTGGAAGCGCTGAAAAAAGGCTACAAATGGAAGCCGAAAGATATGCGCGAACATAAGGCGCAAACTTACAAAATTCCGGACAATATTACTTCCGTGCCAAACAGCATCACGGACGAAATTTTGGCATGCGAAGACTGCGGCAAAAATTACAAAATCATCGCTCAGGAGCTGCGCTTTTATAGAAAGAAAAATCTGCCAATTCCGCGAAAATGCTATGTTTGCAGATATAAAGACCGGCTGAGCTTAAGAAACCCGCGCAAACTTTGGAAGCGCATTTGCAAAAAATGCGGCGTTTCTCTTCAAAGTTCATACGAACAGGCCCGGCCCGAGCCGATTTACTGCGAGAAATGCTATTTAGAGATTATTTAAAATTGTCGCTAGACATCCCGAATGCTGTTTATACGAACTTCTTGGGGAGCAAAAATATTACACTGTTCTAAATTTATTTTCTAATTAAGATTTTTGTTTCGAAACAAGCGTAGATTTTTTTGCGCCAACTTAAATTTATTTTATACCTGCAAATTTCTGCCAAAAATTAAACGCCAAAAAAGTTCGTATAAAAACACGCCTAATAGAGTGCCCGGCCCCGCGACAAGCACCGGCAGTTTAGAACTTAGAACTTAGAAATTAGAAATTTTATTTATATCCGCCCGTGCTCCCAAACCCTCCCCGCGTCCTTTTTCGCGCCGCCGCAATCTCTTTCCAAACCGCTTTCCCGATTTTCACAAAAATTCCTTGAGCGATTTTTTCCCCGCGATGTACTTTGACGGCCTTGTTTGTGAAATTAAAAACCTGCACTTTTATTTCATCTTCAGCTCCGCAATAATCATGATCAATAATGCCGATGCCGTGCGGAGTCATCAAACCCTTTTTGCTCGGAGCGCTGCTTCTGGCCGCGATAGTAAGCATGTAGCCTTTCGGAACTTCCACAATTAAATTGCTTGGCACAAAAGCCAAACCGCGCGGTTTGATCTCGCAATCTTCACGCGCCATAATATCAAACCCAACACTTCCAGCAGTTTCATAAATTGGAAATGGCAGCCGCGCATCGATTCGTTTTATTCGCACTTTCATAACGTTTTTATATCAGTCAATGTTTGTGTCACATCGAGATTTATACCGGGGCCCATTGTTGTTGTAACGCTTATTCCTTTGATAAAAATGCCTTTGACGCCAGATGGTTTTGCTTCATTTAAAGCCTTTAAAAACGCAACCAGATTTTCGCGAAGATTTTTTTCATCAAAAGAAATTTTTCCAAAAATATTGTGAATAACGCCGAATTTATCATTCTTAAATTCAACTTTGCCTTTTTTGATTTGCGCAATGGTATTAAGAACATCAGTTGTAACAGTGCCGGCTTTTGGGTTCGGCATCAGGCCCTTCGGACCTAAAATTTTAGAAATTTTGCCGAGATTTTTCATCATGTCCGGCGTCGCAACCGCAACATCAAAATCCAGCCAGCCTTTTTCGATTTCAGAAATCAATTCATCAGCGCCGGCTTTAATCGCGCCCGCTCCCTTGCAGTCTTTTACCTTTTCTTCCGTCACAAAAGCAATCACGCGAGTTTCTTTTCCTGTGCCGTGCGGAAGAGCAACAGTCGCTCTTACCATTTGATCCGACTGTTTTGAATCAATGCCAAGCAGGACATGAATTTCGCACGTCGCGTCGAATTTTGTGATTGAGGTTTTTTTAAGAAGAGCAACCGCCTCATCCAGGCCGTAAACCTTCTGTGTTACAAGCGCTTTCGCAGCCTTGTACTTTTTTCCGTGTTTTTTCATCATAGAAATTATTTTGTGGTTCTAACAGCTTGCTGACTAGGCAGCCTCCCACTGGTTAACAGGCGCGGATCCGCGCCAGATATTATTCTTCAACTTTTACTCCCATATTTTTAGCAGTTCCAGCGATAATTTTAATCGCGGCTTCAATATCATTTGCGTTTAAATCCGGCATTTTCTGCTCCGCGATCTGCCGCAATTGTTCGCGTGTGATTGTTCCGACCTTTTCTTTATTCGGCACGCCTGAGCCCTTTTCAAGCCCCAGCGCTTTTTTAATTAAAATCGCCGCAGGCGGCGTCTTCATTATAAAAGTAAACGTTCTATCTGTATAAACAGTTATTTCAACAGGGACAACTGTGTCACCCATTGTTTTAGTCTTTGTATTAAACTGATTGCAGAAATCTTGAATGTTTAATCCATGCTGGCCGAGAGCAGGGCCGACAGGCGGAGCAGGATTGGCTTTTCCTGCGGGAATCTGAAGTTTCACAATTGTTTTTACTTGTTTCGGTGGCATATTTTTTTGGTTTATAGTAGGCCGTTCGGTCGCCTTCGGCGACCTCCCGGCCTGTTTTATTGGTTTAAAAGTATTATCAGCTTTTTGATAAATTCGTGATTTGCTTTCGGGTAAGTATAAAAATACAGAGTATTCGTCGTTCTTACAATCAAAAACGCATTCGCTTTTCTTTTTGGATCATTCATAAACAGCGAAGCGTTTCCAAATTGATTGCTTTCGTTGATTGTCAGGCCGGGCATATCCAGAATCCTTTTTTTGATAACGCTGTAAGCATCTTCGGCTTCAAGCTGCGTCTGAAACTGCATTTCATCAACAACAGAGTAAATATTTTTTTCATCAGCTATATTAAATTCGCCGGTGTCCGCGTTGGTTATATCGCTCACATCTACTATCTGGAAAATTCTGTTATCAAAAGTCACATGGATAACTTTCGCGTTTTTGAATCCTGCCTGCGTTAATTGTTCAGCCGTAACTTTTTCAAAATTAAGTTTTGTTTGTTCAATAAGTTTTTCAACTTCAGACGGCTGTGTTTCAGCTGGAGTTTCGGCGGGAGTTTCCACGGCCGGTGTTTCCACAGCTGGCGTTGTCTCCGCGGCTATTTCCGGCGCTGTCACACTTTCCGCAGTCGGCGGCTCGGTAACAGGCTGTTCCACAATTTGCTGCGTTCCGCTTCCGCTGAAAATATTCGCCCAGCCTTGCCGTAAATAATCATACGCGAATAATTTTCCGATAACCGCGATGACAATAACTGCCAGCATTACTATAAATATTGTGGATTTCTGCATGCTATTTCTTTTTTATCTGGGTAAAATCAAGTTCAATTGGAGTTTCGCGGCCGAATATGCTTATCAAGATTTTGACTTTGCCTTTTTCTTCATCAATAGTAATAATATTGCCGTCGTAATTCACAAACGGCCCATCCAAAATCACAACATGGTCGCCGACAGCATAATCAATCTTGAACTTCGGTTCAACTTCGCCCATTTTCTTTTTAATAGTTTTCCATTCTTCTTCTGAAACAGGAATTGGAGTAGTGCCAGCACCGACAAAACCCGTTACATTCGGCGTATTCCGCACAACATACCAAGAATCATCAGTTACAATCATATCAACCAAAACATAACCCGGGAAAATACGTTTTTTCTCTGTCACAGGTTCACCTTTTTTAATAACAATCTGCACTTCTTTCGGCACAACAACATCAAAAATCATTTCCTGCATTCCAAAAGATTCGATTCTCTGCATCAAGGCGTCGCGCACAGCATCTTCATAACCAGAATAAGTGTGAACAACATACCAGTGCCGGCCTGTGTGTAAGGCTTGTTTTGCCATATTTTAAGACAATTTTAAGAGAGTAGTATATCCAAGATTAAATACGTAATCGAGGATGCTGAACAAAAACGCGCTCGCGAAACAAAAACCGAGAACAATTCCTGCCAGTTTTATTGCCTGATTTTTCGTCGGCCATGTCACGTGCCTGAATTCCGCCCAGCTTTCACGCAGATAATTAACTAATTTGTTGTTTTTGATATCCATAAGTAATTTGTAATTGGGCCGTCCGTCTGCCTGCGGCAGACTTTCAGCCTATTTTAAAAAGGCCTCTTCGGCCGGAAGTAAATATATAATACCGCTTGTGAAAAAGCAATAGCATTTGCAAAAATTTGCAAAAATTATACCGCGTCCGCCATCGCCAGCTGTCATTCATGCGCCACGCTATCCATTTCTGTCATTCTATTTCCCGCCGCCATAAGTCAGCAATCCGTCAAGGTGATTAATACTTACCTATGATTTTTGCAAGGGAATTTTGCTGTTTGAACTTGATTTTTTGGCCTGCTGGAGGCAAAATTTTTATAATCAATAACAAAAAAATCTATGGAAAACGCAGCAGCCATCAACACAAAAATCACAGACAAAATTCTCCATGATCGCTTCACGCAGTACGGCAAAAATGCACGGGAATGGCTGCGAAAATGCGCGCTCCTTTTGCCGGAAATAGAAAAGCGCGAAATCTGGCGGAAGCGCGGCTTCCCCAATATCTATGAATACGCAAGAATTTTAGCAGGAATGAGCGCAAATGCAGTAAATGATGCGCTTCGAATTCTAAAAAAAGCAGAAGACAAACCTGCGCTGCAGCGCGTTATTGAAGAAAAAGGTATAAATGCTGTGCGGCCGGTTATTGCAATCGCAACTAGCGAGACAGCAAGTTTCTGGGCAGAAAAAGCGCGGGAAATGGGCAAGCACACCCTTGAAGTTTATGTAAAGGAATTTCAAAAAATGCAGCAACAAGAACTGGAAGCTGCTGGATGGTATATAGATAAAACACAAAACAATAATCAGTCTATTTTCCGTACCGGTACGGAAAATAGACAAACTCAGGCTCTATTTCCTGAAATAAAAACTGAAACAATTCAAATGGAAATCAACCCTCGCACTGCAGATGAATTACGCAAACTCAAAGGCAGCGGCAACTGGGATGAGCTTATGCAAAAATTCATAGAATTATATAAAGAAAAACTAGAAGCAGAAAAACCAGAGGCAGTGCGGAGCGAGTCAAGGTATGTGCCAGTCGCGATTGAACGGCATGCACTCGCGAAAACCAACAACACCTGCGCATTTCCGGGCTGCAATCGGCCTTATGAAATTCTGCATCACACAGCCCGTTTCAGCCTCACGCATGAGCATAATCCTGACGCCCTCGTTCCGTTGTGCAAAGCGCATGAACAGCTCGCGCATCTTGGATTGATTGAAAATGAAGAATCAGCGCCAAGCGAATGGCGCGTGAGAACACTGCGCGACAGCGCATATGAAAAATCGGAAAAATTTAAAATCGATCAAAAAGTTTTAAAATATCGCGCGAATACCGCGCCGACCGCATCCGGAGCTTGATTTTAGGCTGAATTTCTGCTAAAATATATAGATAACACTCGTCCCGAGTGCTCGGGGCGAAAATATAAAAAATAAAAATAAATGCGAAAACAAAACTTGTTAGCCAGATTTTTGGTTTCACTTGTGGCCGCGATCGTAATATTCGCGTGTATGCCTAGTTTTACCCATGCGGCGCAGTCATTACCGCTCAATAAAGGCAGTTACGGCGATGTTATCGCGCCAGAAGGCACTACAGCAATAGATAAAATCAAAGATTTAGTCGGAATAGGAGAAGGCGGCGGCGGAATAATCGGCGTCGCGAAACTAATTATCGGCGCGTTCGCTGTTTTAATGATTATTGCTTCAGCTGTTCAAATTCTGACAGCTGGCGGCAACGAAGAAACAATCAAAAAACACACGAAACAATTAATGTACGCTATAGCTGGTTTGGCTCTTGTAAGCCTTTCCGGCGATATGATAAAAATATTCGGAGTTGAAACAGGAGGTCCCTTGAAAAATCCGAGTGAAATGATAGGCAGAGTTGTCGAATTCAATAAAATCACAAAAATCGTTATAGTATTTTTTAAATATTTAATCGGCGGCATCGCAGTGTTTCAGGTCATCGCAAGCGGTTTGCATTTAATCACGCTCGAAGACGAATCAAAACTTGATGAAGACAAAAAAAAGCTTTTATATGGCATAGTCGGCTTTGTGCTGATTATTTTTTCAGAAACATTAGTGCAAAAAGTTTTCTATAAAATTGATATCAGCAAATACGCGGGGACTTCAGGTGTTCAGACCGGCATGGATCCAGCTAGAGGACTTGCTGAAATAGTATCCGCCACAAATTACGTTGTTAGTTTTGTCGGACCGCTGGCTGTTTTAGCGCTTATTGTAGGCGCGATAATGTACATCACAGCAGGCGGCGAAGAAGAAAAAATGAATAAAGCAAAACGCGTTATTATCGCAGCCGCAATTGGAATAATTATTATTTACGGCGCGTTCGCGATTGTATCAACTGTCATATCTCGTAAATTCACAGGATGAAAAAAATATTTATACAAATCATGATTCTTGCGGGGCTTTTGATTCCGGCGCTCACTATCGCGAATGTCGCGAATGCACAAGTTCCAGAACCGTCCGATGCCCTAAAACTCACGCAGGAACAATTGAAACAGTCGAACGTTGAATTAGTTAATCCAATTCTTCATGCGGAATCAGCTTCAGGCCCGCAAGGAACAGCGGAAATCACAAGCACAATTTGGTATGTTGTTGATCTCGTAAAATATTTTATGCAGGCTGTCGCGGTGATAGTAATAATCGCAGGCGGCGTAATGTTTTTAACAGCAGGCAAAGATTCGCAGAAAAAAATTGACGACGCAAAACGCATGCTCACATACGGGATAATGGCGCTTGCGATAATTACGTTCGGAGCAATGTTTGTTAAAAAAGTTTTCTACGGAACAGGCGGCGCAGAAGGAGAAGTATTAACCAGCCAGGCAATGGCTGAATCATTCGGCAAAGAAGGAGAAGCATTAATCAAAAAAATATACGAAATCGCAGAAATGTTTGTGGGCGCGATCGCGATTTTGATGATCATAATCAATGGAATCAGGATAGCGATGGCATTCGGCAACGAAGAAGCAAAAACTAAAGGAATAAAAAGAATTTTATATGGATTAGCAGGCGTTCTGATCGTCGGCATCGCGGAATTTGCTGTAAAAGGCATACTTTTTCCAGCGCATGGAACAAAGTTAATGGCCGCGGACAAAGCAAAAATGCTGATTGTGGGGCTTACGAATTTTGCTTCAGCGTTCGTTGCGATCATAGCTTTCTTAATGCTGATATACGCGGGTTATATGTATGTTTTCGGAGGCGCCGAAGAGAACAACACGCAAAAAGCAAAGAAAATTCTGCTCGGCGCAATACTCGGTCTTATTCTCGCGGCAGGAGCATACGCGATCGTAAACACGCTCATAAAGTTGAGTTGAGAAAAATCAAAAAAAATGATATAATATTTAAATAGCTCAAAGCTCAAAAATCAAAACTCAAAGCTAAGGGCGAAAATATAAAAATAACACTCGCCCCGAGCGCTCGGGGCGAAAAAACAAAAATAAAAGAGACGGCTGGCAGCTGTCTGAAAAATGAAAAAAATAACAATTCTAATCACAGCGATTTTATTGGCGCTCACGCTGAATTTCGGTTTTGCACATTTTGCGCATACTGCGCCAGCAGCAAACTTGTTTACAGCTAGCGCGCCAGTGGCAAAAGCAGCTTCGTGGTCAGGGGCGTGGGATGAAATAACAGACGCTTTCAGCAGCGAAGATCTCACAGAAGTGAGTTTTGAAGATTTTGAAGGAGGTTTGCAGGCGCCGTCAAAAGAAGGTTACGCAGAAGGCCTTACGCAGGTGAGTTCAGCCCGCGAATTGATTGTAAAAATCGTTAATTTCGCGCTCGGGTTTTTAGGATTAATCGCGATAGTAATTATTATATACGGCGGCGTTCGCTACGTAACTTCAGCAGGCGAAAGCGAAGGAGTTGAAAAAGGCAAAAAAAGCATTATGTACGCCGCGATAGGTCTTATTATCATCATAAGTTCGTATGCAATCGTAAATACTATTTTGCAGGCGCCTTCCGGAACAGATCAGCCCGCAGGCACATCAGGCGGCGCGCTTTCTTCGACATCGCAGACAATGATGTTTTCAGTTGATGAAATAAAAAATATTCCGATAACAATAGCCAGCGTTTATAACATATACAGCAAAAATAACGTTGATTTTCTGGCGCTTGAACAAGGCTCTTCAGAAATTGGAAAATTCAGCCAATTCGATTCAGTTACGGCAATGCAAAAAACAATGCAGTCAATCGAAGCTGCTATAAAAAGCACGCAAAACAGATTAACAGATATAGCCCGCAGAAGTTCAAAAACATCAGCAATTCAGGAAAGAGCTAGCCAATATACGATTTATACAAATTCATGGCTGGCTAATATGAACAGCGAAGTCGCGTCAATCGCGCAAGCTAAAGAATGCACTGCGCCGGAAGGTTCAAAATGCACTCCGCAAGGCGGCAAAGAAACAGACTGCAAAAGTATTTGCAAGCAAACAATTTCAGCTTATTATCCAAAATTCAAAGCGTCAATTGATAGTCTTGTGAATTATCTGGCGACCGGAAGCGGAACTCCAGCAGCAATCCAAGGAAAAATCGCCGGCAATTTTATGGATATTAGTTTCAAAACTTTCAAAGCTGATAATGACGAAATAGTCAATTCAGTAATAGATAAAATTAAAAAATCCCTCAAGGATTTGCGAGATTCGGTTAGTGTTGTTTCTTCGGATGCAGAAGCCTTATTCGCGAAGATAGACACCTTGCTTGATTCTTTCAAAAATCCTTCAGGAAAAGAAACAACAGAATTAAAAACAGCAATCGTAAGCACAATAGAAAGCGTTCAGGAACTTCAGAAAAAACTTGTTAATATAAAATTCGTTCAAGTAGTTCTAACAGCTGATTCGCTTTCAGGCAACGCGCCGTTTATTGTGAATTTCAACACAGCCGGCACAATAGATCCGTCAAACAAAACAGTTCAAGGAAGCCAAATTCATTGGGATCTTGATGGAAATGGAACATTCGGCGAATATAAAAACAGCTTGGGCTGCGAAGAAAAATCAGAAGCAGCCTCGACATGCGTATACAAAAAAGCCGGCACATACAGAACAGCAGTTAAAGTTGATAGTTCAGATAAAAATATTGCAGGAGGAATCGCGTATGTGACAATAAAAGTTCTCCCGCCGAAAGCGCGCATAGAACTAACAGCCACAGTTTATAAAGGCGGCGCAAAAGTTCCAGTCAAGATTATGGATTATGACGAAGAAGGATTTTTGCTTGTTGATAGGCCGCGTTTGCAAGTTACGCTTACACAAGCCAAAAACGGAATTGAATTTGACGCGAGCGGCACAACATCAACCGGCACAGTCCAAAAATACGGCACAACAGCAGACACGATTCAGCGGATAAAATGGGATTTTGGCGACAGAACAGAAACAGTTGAGGGCGACCCAATCGGTCCGAATCTCACGCCAAAACATTACTACAGCCAAATAGGCGAATATCCGGTGACTCTTGAAGTCACAGACAAAAACAGCATCAAAGACAGAAAATTATTCACAGTTTCAGTTTCTTCAATCGCGGCATTGATTGATATTTCGCCAATACCTGTCGGAAAAACGCAGACATTATTCATGATGAGCGGAGACAATTCTTCAAGCGAAAACGGACAAATCACAGGTTACGAGTGGAATATCGCGCCAGACATAAACAATCTCGGCAAGATTGATAAATCTGCGTTCTCTTCAAAATTCGGAAAGCCGAATACATACATGCTCACGCTTAAAGTTCAGGACAATCAAGGCAATGAAGCAACAGATCAAGCAGAAATTAAAATTGAGTCAGCAGCGCCAGTTGCGAAATTCAGTTATTCAGCGCCAAAAGCGAACCAGCCTGCAATGATTCAATTCGACGGAACAAAAACATACGATCCGGACGGACCGAACAAAGATATTATTTACCTCTGGTCAATTGAAGGCGAAAGCGCTGATTACAAATTTGTTTCAGGAGATGCGTCTAGCGCGAAACCATTAATTAAATTTAATAAAATTGGAACATATAAAGCTACGCTCCGCGTGAATGACAAAAATGAACCTGAAAAATCAACAGAATCCACGCAGGAAATTTCAATTACAAATCTGCTTGATATTGAATGGGGCGCTGTTAATACATCTTCGCTGAATCTTGACGAGAACGGCGAAGCAGAAGCTTCATTTTCAGCAGTAAGCGAACACGCGGCAGGTTATGATTTTGAATTTGGAGATAGCGAGATTGAAAGCGGGATCCCAAGCAGCGGCAAAATACAAGTTTCGCACACATACAAAAAATCCGGCGCATACAAAGTCAAACTCACAGTTACTGACGATGAAAACAACAAAAATTCAATCACAAGAAAAACTATAATCGGCGGCGCGAAAAATCCGGTCGCAGTGATTAAGCTTTTAATTAACAATGAAGAATATTCAGACACAAGCGCTTTGATTGAAATCAGCAGAAAAGACGTCGTGACATTCGACGCGTCAGGCTCAATAAACACAGACGGAACAAAAAGCAATCTCAAATATCAATGGGATTTTGGCGACGCTAAGAAAAGTACAAAAGAAATCGCTACATACACATACAAAGAACTTTCAAAAAAAGCGCCTTACGAAGTACTATTAAAAATTACAGATTCTTCTGATCCGACAAAATTCTCAACAGATAATTTGAAAATTTCTGTTGTGAGCATGAAGCCGACATTAAAATCAATCACAGCGATTCCGGAAGCAATGGAATTAAAAACTCCGCTGAAAGTAAATCTTAGTGCGATTGAACCAAGCGATCCGGATGGAAGAATCGTGAGCTACAAATGGTGGTATTTTGACGTAAATAATCCAGAAGAGCGTTTTGCTGAACAAATTACAACAGTTCCGAATACAATGCTTACAATCGGCACAAAAGGCAATGAAGGCGACAGTATGAAATATGAATTTTCAGTCGCAATGACTGATGATGAAAATCAGACAGTCTCTGCAGAAGAAGCGCTCGGAATCGAATCTTTACCAACGCTTGATGTCGTAAACGGGCCAAATAAACCGCCAGCCGCGAAATTTTCAGTTGATAAAACAAGCATCAAAGTAGGAGAGTCAATTACATTTTCAAGTTCATCTTCAGATCCTGATGGAAAAATCGCAACATATATCTGGGACACTGACGGAGAAGGATTTGCTGGAAAAACTCAAACGCAAAAATCAACAATTACAGCTCTTTATGATAAGCCGGCGCCGGAGGGAATAATAGTAAGACTCAAAGTAATAGATGACAATTACGCTGAATCAATTTCCGAGCCGATTACGATTTACGTTCTTTCGAAATCAGCTGCTCCAAAAGCCGCATTCACTTCCGAACAAGTTGAAGGCGCGAAGGATGTAAAATTCAAAAACAATTCAACAGCCGACGCGGATAATGACGCGAAAATCGAAAATTATATTTGGGATTTCGATATAATGTCAATTTACCCGACAGCTGACAGCGACGGCGACTCTAAAAAAGACAATGACACGGATTCAACTGAAAAAGATCCGAAATATACATATCCGGCATTCGGAACTTTCTACGCAAAATTAACAGTAATAGATAATGTCGGAAATAAAAACACAGTAATCAATCCAGTGATATTAAAATCAACAAAAACTTCAGCAGCAGCAGGCGATACTGGATTTGGTACAGGCACAGCGAGCGGACTTGATTTTGGCAAAGTTGTTCCTGGCGTAACAGGCGGAACAACTCTTCCTCAAGCAATACAATTAAAAGTAAAAACAAGTCCAGCTCCAGATGCGAAAGACGGTAAAATACACCTCGCGGGCACTGCAGGCTGGATTGAATTTTCATTCGCGGAATCAACAGGCAATATTGTGAAAATTATTGCTGATAAAAATATTTATTTTGATTCAGATAATAACGGCGCGAAAGACGATGACGCAAATTTTTCAACGCAGAGTAAAGCCACTCCATGGAAAACTGATTTTCAGTCTTCTTGGGGAAAAACCGCGGTCAAATTTACAGCATACGACAAAAACAATAATTACGATACAGTTATAAAAGAAGTGGTTTTTGACGCCACGACAAACGCCGGCTCCACAAATGTCTTCGTGGTTCCGGGGAGTGTAGAACTCTACGCGGCACTTGCTAGTATGTTTGGATTTGGTATAGTAGGTATAAGCGCTTTTCGATACAGACGCCGCCGCTAAAACAGGCGGCGCGTCCAGCAGCGCGATTAACACGCGCGGATCCGTTATGGCCGCCCGCGCAATTATAAAAAACTAACCAAATCACACATGGCAGAAATGAGCAATCCCCAAACCCCGCAAGGGAGTTCAGTTCCAGCGCCGGGACAACAACAAATTCCAGTTCCAGCCCAACCAGTTTCCACATCAGGTGCGATCCCCCCGAAAAAACCAGGAAGTAAAAAAGCACTTCTCGGATGCGCAGCAGCATTTGTATTCCTTATTATAATAGCGCTTGTTTTGACATTCATATTCCTCGGAGCGCCGGACGCGCAGAGAAGTCCGCTCGCAGAAGCAGTCGGAGTGGATCCGCTTGTTCTTGTGGATACGCTCACAATTTTTGTGAGAATTTTCTTCCTCACACTCGCGTTTATCATGTTTATCATGACAATGGTCGGCATTTTCAAGATTTCTCTCGCGAAAAAAGACGATCCAGCAAGAAATAAAAACGTATTTATGGCAGCGATTTCAGCAGTGTTATTGATAGTAAATTTATTCTTGTGGGGCGGTTCCGAAGTATACCTTTATTATAAGAAAGCTGGTTTGCAGGCTATAAAAATCCAGCAAATACCAGCAATTACAACGATTCCTGAAAATCTTAGAGAATTAAGCGCGCCAATAGCAATCCAATTTGACGCAACAGGAGCAGAAAAAGAACTCTCGAAATTCGATATCTTGAATTACGAATGGAATTTTGGCGATTCCGAGAAAGGCAACGGCAAAACAGTTTCGCATGAATATAAAGATAAAGGCAAACAAGGTTCCGGGTTATTCACCGCGAAACTCACTGTTAAATATAAGGACAAATCAGGCAAAGAATTTTCAAAAGAATATCCAGGAAAAGACATCACAATTGTAAATCTGCGTCCGCAAGGTGAAATAAAAGTTGAATCCAGCACAGGCGAAGCTCCGTTCAAGGTTGAATTTGATGCTTCGAATTTCAAGGATACAGACGGCAAAATTGTTAGTTTCGCGTGGGATTTTGAAGGCACAGGCACGGAACGGACTTTCACAGACACCGCCACTGAAAAAGCAACTCACACTTTTAATAAGCCCGGCGAATACACAGTCCAATTAAAAGTAAAAGATAACAGGGACGCGGACACAATTATTGAGCAAAAAATCACAGTTATAGAAGCAACAACGCCGCGGCCAGTAATCAAATTCACCCCTGAAACAAGCGGAAAACTCATCGCAGGCAAACAATATTTGTTCGATGCTGGAGAATCAACCGCGCCTGCCGGAACAATCCAAAAATACGAATGGGATTTTGGCGACAATACAGCAAAAGTTCCATCAAAAAGCATAAATCACACATATAGCGCGTCAGGCACATATGAAATTACGCTTTCTGTTACAGACGATAAAAAACAAACCGGCACAAAATCAGAAAAAGTAGAAGTAGCGGCATCTCCAAAAGCGCCGGTCGCGATTATGAAAACAACGCCAGCGAAAAAAGATACAGATAAAGTTTTAACAGGCCGCATTCCATTCGCAGTAAAATTTGACGCGGCTTCTTCTGTGGACGCTGATAATAATATTATTGAATATCAATGGGATTTTAATGGCGACAGCGCGTATGACTCGTACGGCCCGACAGTAACGCATACATACACAGAAGAGGGGACATACACAGCAACTCTTTTGATTATTGATGCTGACAATAACGAGTCAAAAGCAGTAATAGTAGTAGAAGTTAAGCCAGCTGGAATACAAGCAAATGTTCAGGCAACTCCTGTGAGCGGAGCAGTGCCGCTCAGCGTGAGTTTTGATGCTTCGGGCTCGACTTATCCAAATGGAAAAATCACAAGTTATGAATGGGATTTTGGCGACGGAACTCCAAAACGGCTTGATATTGCGAAACTCACTTATAAATACTCAAAAATCGGATCATTCACAGCAAAAGTTACAGCAATAGGAGCGGATAATTCGCGCGATACAACAAGTGTTTTGGTTACAGTCACAGAAGTTCCTTTAAAAGCTTGTTTTGAAGTAACAAAACACGGAGGGCTAGCGCCTCTCACAGTCGTATTCACTGCAACATGTTCAACTGGGACAATCAAGGAATATAAATGGGATTTTAATAGCGATGGAACTGTTGACGAGAGGGGAACGCAAATAACGCACATATTTGAAAATGCCGGCACATATAATGTAAATCTTGAAATCAGCGATAACAGCGGAGTCACAGATACAGCAAAAGACACGATCACGGTCACATCTCCATAATTTGGCTTAAGGCCCCGTTGGCCCCGAGCACTCGGGGCGGCCATCCCACGCGAAGCGCTCCATTAGGCGAATAATTTTTGTTTGTACTTTTTGTAAAGAATATCCGCCCGTGAAATTTGGGTAGCAAGTGGCTTAATTATTGAGAGTTGCCATTTTTCTGCAGCCATGTTTTCATTTTGTATCAGATTGTTATGGGCGAATTCATGGTGAATTTTACAAAGCGGGATCACTGAATTATGGCTTTTGCTCTCACTGAAACGATCTATGTGGTGAAGGACTTGAAATGGGGAATTGCAATTTGGATAAGAACATTTTTCATTTGTTTGTGCAATGATTTGGCGCTTTTTATCGGCTGGAATGTGACGGGAAACATCACCGGTGATACTTTTGGAACCCCCAGTTCCCACGAGAAGACCTCCGCTCTGCTTCGCGACTGCCGGGAACTCCTGCCGAACCCGATCTTTTAGCATAAGCTTCAAGAATTCTTTATCACTGAGATGTTTGCCCAGTTTTGTTTTTAACTTCATAAGGAGAAATATTGATTCTTCATCCAGTTCGATTCTTGTTGTGCGGGGAACAGCTTGACAGAAGTGCGCTTCCTCTGCTCTCAGCTCTTTGGACAAACTCTGCACTGCCAACCTGCTCATATTTGAAATATTTTCAGCAAAAGTTTTATCGGTTTCAGCTGTGGCGATTTTTGCTACCAGCGCAACTTTATGCACACCGACTTTTTCAATTGCAGCTTTCAAACAGGGCTTATCTTCAAGATTTTTCTCAAGTCTGAGTCTTTTTATTACTGTAGTTTTAGCGATATCTCCAAATTTTCCGGCATACTCCACAATTGAGCCTGCGTATTTTTTATAAATTCCGCTTTTGTAAATTTCAGGCAAAATAGCCAACATGCGATTTTTCAATTTATGACGCATTCCGCCGAGTCTGATAAATTCCCGATGTAATTTTTGAGCGTTTATCATGTATTTTTTATTTAAATATTGTAGGTCTAAATTTTCTCAAAAAACCAGCCGCTAAACAAGCTAAAAATCGCTGGCTAATGCGATTTTAACACATTTTCGCGATAAAAATTATCACGTCTGATTTTTAGCTCCAGCAGACCAAAAATCTATTTCGCTTTTCATGCAAAATCGAGTGTCAAGTTGATTTTTGAAAGTGTCACCGATGACAAACGTGTACCTATCGCATCATTTTTAGTAGATTTGTCAATATCATGTAGCTTAACAATAAGCCAAAAATTTGGTATAATATTAAGATAAGTCAAAGTTCAAAAGTCAAAAGTCAAAACTAAATTAAAAAATATATTGCGCGGACAGACATAACGGATCCGCGCATGAAACAAAAACAAAATGGCTATGCAGGATTTAAAGGCAAAACTTAAGGCTGTTTTAAATATCAGGCTGATTGCATGGTTTTGCGGCCTCGCGCTAATAATCGGCAGCATAATTTATTTCACAGGCGGACCAGGGGGAGGCTATAAAGGGCTTGTTGGAGAAAGTGCATATAAGACCGGCACTGACCTGCATTCATGTTCAGAATGGGGGGACATCCTCAACAATTTATGGGAGACTTTTATAAGCAGTACAACTATCCAAGATGCAGAGACAAACCTCTCCAAGGCTAAAGAGGAAATAGCTTTATATTCCCCAGGACCCACATGCGTCCCTACCGAAATCAACTTATACTATTTTGACACTGACTATGATAAATATTTAGAACAGGCAAAAAAGACCTGCGAAGATTTCACGAACAACTTAAATGGCGCGCTAACCGAGGAAAATCTTGATCAATATAACGAAACATACGAAACAAAAGCCAAAGTGCTTAAGCAGGTCCAAGAAGCCAGCCTTAAAGATTTTTGCCTTGATGATTCTCAAAAACAAACATATTCAGCCAAAAAAGCCGATCTAGAATCAAAAATTACAGCTGAAACACCACCGGAACCAAAATTTACACCTGAATCAACAATGCAGGCACTAAAGGGCTTAACAACCCCGATTGCAGCATCCCAGGCGCCCGCGGAAACCTTGAAAGAAGTACTCTCGGGACCACCTTGTGAAGAGTGGAAAAAAATCTTCGAAGATTCATTTACGAGTTTTATAAACAGTTCAAATCTCCAAGAAGCAGAAACGGCTTATTCCGCATATAAGGATCAAATAAGTTTATATGGCGATGCAAAAACATGCTCGTCTGAAGAAATCAGCGCATATATTCAAAAAGAGCAAGCAGCGCTTATATATCTCGAAGACGCACAAGACGCATGTAAATCATTCTCAGCCGATGCAAAAGGCGAATTACTTGGCAAAACCGTCAGCCTTAAAGATTTTTGCTCAGCTACGATAGCCGAACCGTCAGCTGATGTAGGAGCACTGCTAATAGCAAAGGACATTGTAAGCCCGATTAAAGAGATTCCAACAGCTCCGGAAATTTTGGTGTCGCCATTAATACCCGATTCCTGCAAAGAATACAAAAACAATCTCAAAGCAAATTACGACATAGTATTTGACTCCACAGTTTACAGCGACGCTGTAGACGAAGCCAAAAACAAATTCGTAGAGATTTATGGAAAAAATCCTGAATGCGACTTTGAAAACGATAACGAAATCCAGCAGTGGCTTTCATATCTAGGAGAAAAACAGAAATGGGCGTTAAATTGCTGGGACATACAGTCAATACTCGAAGATTTGCATACGCAGATTCTCGCGTTTACTGCGCCAGATGCAACTTTTGACGCGAAAGTAAAGGATTTCATGTCTGGCTATGAAAGTTTGGGCACAAACAAATGTATGTTTGATGAGGAAACTAATAAGCAAATTGTACAATGGCAGCTTGATGTAAACGCGAAGATTAAGAAACCTGAAATTCAATTATCGCCAGAATGCCAGACAAAAAAAACTGATCTTGAGAAAAAATATAAAACAGTTCAATCCGCATCGCTGGAAACGCTAAAACCTGCTGCCACAGATTTTGTGTTAGCCTATAATTCATACATCGAGGCATGTTCTTCCGATAAATCAAACGTAAAAGCTTGGTACGCGGATGTTGAAAAAATCTTGAAGGAAAAATTGGTTGCTCCTTGCACAGATACTCTCAAGACAATTACAAACGCTTATGAAGAATTGAAATTAGAAGAATATCTTACAAAACAAGTAGTGGATTTATTTAAAAGCCAATGGGATTCTTTTATTAAACAATGCCCTGATCTCAAAACGCCGCAATTAGATCAAGCCTACGCAGCAATGCTGTCAATGCTCGAGGCAAAAATTAAAAAAGAACCAACAATTATTACAGAAATAAAATGTCCAACGAACACAGCGTCAATATTAACGAACTATAAATCCAATTACGATCAGGCAAAAACCGACGCGAAAAAAATTGAATGGGGATATAAATTTACAAGCCTTGTTGATCAAACTATTGCGCAAGGCTGTTCTGTTTCAGAAGATTTCAAAATCGCTGCCGCGGCTGTAAAAAAAGAAACTGACGCACTGTTAGCTGAGATGACGGCCGCACTGTCCTTGCAAGCAAAGACGCCGCTCCTAGTCTACGAACAGCTGAAAAAAACAGAAACAAAACTGCAGGAAAAGGTTGTTCAAAAGCTCGGCCATAAACTTCCAGCATGGGGCGCAGAAGAAGAATGGGAAACAGAAGCGGGAATAATAGAAGAAACACCGAAAACAGTTCAAATCGAAAAACCACAACCTGAACAAAAAAGTTATTCAGCACAATCAGCGCCGGCGCCAGCGGTTTCAGCGCCGTTGCCTGCGCCAAAAAAACAAGTGGCCAAGCAAACAACAAAGAAGAAAACACAAAGACCATCCGCCGCAAAAAGAGTAAAAGAAACAACAAGTACAGGGCCGGAAACACTTATATACCTGTTAGTCGCAGCCGCAAGCTATGGAGCCTCAATAATAGCGCGAAAGCGCAAGTAATAGAGATTTACTGCGTCAGCAGCAAACTTGTTTACATCAAAAAGATTTTATGCTATAATTACATAATATAAAACAAAAACAAACATGGAAACACCAATGATACAAAACACGCCGACAGGAGAAACACGGCCCTCGTTCGGCTACAGGTTGAGAATGCTCTTTCGCCTAAAGAATATTGTCATCCTCATAGTTTTCGCCGCCGCGGCAGCCGGAATATGGTATTACTTTCTGGGAGGAAAAGGCGCGCTGTATAAGGGAGCCTTTCTGCCGTCGCAAATGGAAACTATACCAACATTACCCCAAGAACCAATGAAAGTAGAACCAGAACCAACACTGCCGCAAGAACCAATAAAAGTAGAACCAGAACCAATATCAGTGAAAGAGACGCCAGTAACAGAATATCAGCCATCATTAGGATTTATACCGCCAGAAGAAAAAACAGGGGTTCCCAAAAAAGAACTGCCAGAAGCTCCCGCTGAACTCCAGATTCCTAAAATAGAAGAGCCAGTCATCATAAGCGAAAAAACGCCCGTGACAGAAGAGGAGACAGGCCAGCTGATAGCTGTCGGCGGCGAACCAACAGGGGTTGATTGCAAAGCCGAAATGACAGCCCTGCGCAAATTAATAGAGGCAAAAAATAAAGAAGAAGCACAAGCTAAATACGATAAAACTCCTTGTGAGATTCCGCAATATGTAGAAGACGCGTATCAAGCATTAATCAGCAGCAAAACAGACGGCACAACCAGCGCGATATGTCTATCCTACGTGCCGGCAAAATTAGAGAAAATAAAAGAATCTTTTGACGCCGCGCCAACAGCGGATAAAATCACTAGCTTTGAACGAGAATTACACGGGTATTTTTCTGAATGCTCCGACTATAAAACATTCGAGTCATATCTTTTAAAAATGAAAGCAGTGCTCGACCAGCTGAAAGCGCAGGAAAAGAGCGGAGGCAGCGGAACTGGAACAAGCGCTGGATCAAGCATAGATCTCGGCATAAACATAGACAATGTTTGCCAGAAGAATACGGAAACGCTGGCAGGCCTTATAGATTTAGTTAAAACAGATCCAAAGCAAGTCAATATAGATAATGCAAAAAATTTGTATAAAAACATAGCGAATTTATGCCCAAGCATGCCGAAAGATATCGAAGCTTATATGTCATCGCTTTTGAAAGCAACAGGCACGCCTGTCATAGAAGGTAGCGGCGGCACGCCCATTATAGGCGGCGGCGCCGACGCAGGAGGGGGCGCAGGAGGCGGCGAATTAATCGGCCTTGGAGAGGTTGAAAAAGAGTCAATTTATCAAGAAGGAAAAAAACTTCCTGCATGGGGCGAAGAAGGAGAATGGGGAACAGGAGTGGAGCAGCCGACAGAAGCCTGCCAAGCGCCAGCGAAAACAAACGGCATGCTCAAAGACTTAAGCGCATCAGCCCTTTCTGGAGCAAAAACATCAGCGTCAACCGCGAAAAAATCAGCAGCCACAGGTCCAGAAACACTGCTTTATTTGATATTTATGGCAGGCAGTTATGGTGCAGCCAGATTTATTAAAAGGAAAAAATAAAAACAACACGCGCGGATCCGTTATGGCCGCCCGCGCCAAATAAAAACAAAAATAAATTCCGCGCCATTTCTATAAATCGGCGCGGCGCGAAAAATCCTCTCAACATTTCGAGGGGATTTTTCTTGATAAATCAACTCACGGTCAAAGTTCTGTGCGCGGTCAACGCATAATTATTTAAACCAAAACCATTTCGGACCGCCAAACATTCTCATCCAGCCCAGTTTTCTTCCGCGCAAAAGCCTGCATTGTTTGGCAGTATTTTCTATTTCATCAGCGCAGGTTTTTAATGCTTTGCGGCTGTTGATGAATTTTTCCGCAGCGTCGGCAATTTGATCTTTGGTGGCATCCGCTGAAAAGATAAGCTTCATTAATTCCGCGTGCGCTTCTTTTGCGGCTTTGAATTGTTCAACGCACACAGCGCATGCGTTTGCGGGTTTTTGCGCCGGATCCGCTCCTGAATTCTGTTGCTCCTGCGCGAAGGCGGTCCCAATCAGACTGACCGACAGCGCGGCAATGATGACAAGAGAAACGAATTTTTTCATATAAAAATTGGTTAAATTCTGTTCTGTAAGACGCCGTGGAATTACAAATCTTACAAAACTTTGATATAATAGGGACCGGTTCTCTATTGACAAAGATTACCTTTGGGGCGTCGCCAAGTGGTAACTGCGCTTCGCTTGTTGCCACTTGTACACAACCCCAAACATTGTACATTACTAAATTACAGGTTATACCCTTAATTTAGGGCCTTTGGGGCGTCGCCAAGTGGTAAGGCAGAAGCCTTTGGAGCTTCCATTCGGGGGTTCGAATCCCTCCGCCCCAGCCAGATATAATATTTAAAAAACAATTGTATGGATCTTACGTCACAAGCAAATCAGCTAATTGCCACTACTGGTTTTGCTGGATATTTAGGTCTTGCGGCTCTTGGTATTTTTTATATCGCTGGGATGATATCCGTATTTCTAGCGATAGGCATGTTTTTTTATTCTTTGTTTTCTAAAAATTGGAAAGTTTGGAGATTTTGGAAATATATAGGTTATGCTTTTCTTGTAGGATTTGGATTTTTGGTTTTGTCTGTAATTGTAAGCGTAATTTCAGGGATGATGAATTGATAACATGTACTCTAATCTGCTATATAAGCCGATCTCGGGCCTTTTCCAACTTGTTTTATCATCTTAATATTTTTGAGTTTTTTTAGATGATATTGAGCTGTTCTTTTTGGACAAGATAAAATATCTACAATATCTTTTATGTTGATTTTTCCTAGCTGATCCAAAAAATCCAAGATTTTTAACTGGTCTTTTGTCAGATAGATTTGGCTTCCGATTTTTTTATCGATTTTATGTATCGATAACATAGTAATTTTCGTTTTCACGTTGTCAATTTCCTCTTTAAATCCATTAACAAAATATTCTATCCATGGCGTTAAATCAGTTCGCCGTTCCTCGAAATTTTTACCTATATTGATAGCTTTATAATATTTTTGGCGGTTTGTGTTGTAATAATCTTCCAGCGCAAACAGGCGTCTAAAATCATAACCTCTTTCGTATAAAATCAGTGTTGCGAGAGCTCTTGCGGTACGTCCATTACCATCATTAAACGGATGTATTGCAGCAATTTCAAGGTGACTGATGCCAGCGACAATGATTGGATTTACGTCTTTATCTATGCTTTTTTGCAGCCAATCCACTAAATCTGCCATAAGTTTTGGAACTTTTTTTGCATCAGGCCCTGTATATAACACTTCCTGCGGCATGCCCAAGCGTCTGCGCACTACATAGATCGGTCCTTTCCTATAATTTCCGCATGATTCTGTGTGGAGTGTTTTTGCCGTTACCAGTTTGTGTATTTTGAGAATGATTTTTTCTGTAATTTTCAGCTTTTTAGAAACTACTTGTTCGATGTATTTCAATGCATTTAAATAATTTTTCACCTCATAGATGTCGCGATCAGGAGCGTCTATTTTTCGATGTGCGTATAAGGCAGCCACTTGCTGCATGTTTAATCTGTTTCCTTCAATTTCAGTGGAATGGTGAGTCATACGGATAATTGCCTCTTTGCGCAAATGCAGTTCTTGTTGCGGCAGAATTTTTGCTTTTTCAATTACAGCCTTAGCCTCTGCTATAGAAGTGAGAACTTTTACTATCCTGTCCGTTAGATTGTATTTTGGATTGAACATCATCTTAATTATACTCCAAAAAAATAAATCGCGCAATAATCGCGCAATAATCGCGCATATTATCCCATTTCATGCCAAAAGGTATAATAAATCCAATTTCGGCCAAAACAGCACATTCGGATACAATGTTGAAAATAACGAAGTCGTCGGCCTCTTTGCAAAAGACGGACGAACGCAGCAGCCGGCAAGCGTAATTTAATAAAGAGGAGCGGGGATTTTGAGAACCGTCCTTATTTTGCTAAAATAATCGCATGAACATTTTTATAAAGGACGCGGGTAAGCACGTTGGCGCGGAAGTTACTGTGCGCGGCTGGATGTTTAATAAGCGCAGCAGCGGAAAAATCCACTTTCTTGAAATGCGCGATGGCACAGGAACAATTCAAGGAATAGTTTTTGTTCCGAATGTTTTAGCCGAAGTCGCTGAAAAAGCCGCGAAGCTCACAATCGAATCATCAGCCGCATTGACAGGCGTGATTTCAAAACATCCAAAATTAATCGACACCTATGAACTTCAGGTAAAAGATATACATATTTATAATCTCGCGCCGGATGATTATCCAATCGCTAAAAAAGAACATGGTCCGGATTTTTTGCTTGAACATCGTCATTTATGGCTTCGTTCAGCCAAACAAGCAGCAGTTCAGCGCGTCAGAAATACGATTATCAACGCGACATACGAATATTTGAATCAGAACGGATTTATAAAAATCGATTCTCCGATTTTGACTCCACTAGCGTGCGAAGGTACAACTGAACTTTTTGAAATAAAATATTTTGAAGAAGGAAAAGCGTATTTAACGCAGTCAGGCCAGCTTTATCTTGAAGCAGCGATTGCGAGCGTTGGCAGATGTTTTGATTTTGGTCCGGTTTTTCGCGCAGAAAAATCAAAAACCCGCAGACACTTGACTGAATTTTGGATGATGGACGCAGAGGCTGCTTTTGTCGAGTACGATGAAAATTTGAAAATTCAGGAAGAATTAATATGCTACATCATCACAGCCTGCCTCAAGGCTAATGAAGCAGATTTCAAAATTCTCGAACGCAACACAGAGCCGCTGGCTAAAATCACCCCGCCTTTTTACAGAAAAACCTACGCAGAAGTCGTGAAAGAACTTCGCGAAATGGGTTCAGATATCACAGAAGAAATCGACCTTGGTGGAGATGACGAAACAAAACTTTCCGAAAAATATGATAAACCGATTTTTGTTGAAAAATATCCGGCGAAAATAAAAGCTTTGTACATGAAGCGCGATCCGGCCGACAAATCTCGTGCGCTTTGTGCTGATTTAATCGCGCCAGAAGGTTACGGCGAAATAATCGGCAGCTCCCAGCGCGAAGATGATTACGAAACTTTGTTAAAGCGCATCCAAGAACACAAATTGCCGGAAGACGCGTTCAAATGGTATTTGGATTTGCGAAAATACGGCTCGGTTCCTCACAGCGGATTTGGCTACGGACTTGAACGGCTTGTTACGTGGATTTGCGGCTTGCATCACGTCCGCGAATCAATTCCGTTTCCGCGCACGCTCAACAGAATTTACCCATAGTGGTGTCGGTTCTCTATTTACAAACATGAATATTATTATTAAATTTCTCTATAAATATTTTCTCCGTCCGATTCTTT
>JACRIA010000066.1 GCA_016215735.1 Candidatus Peregrinibacteria bacterium | reverse complement strand
TTTCTTATCGTGTCTTGGATATATTTATACATGGAAAAGGGGTTAAGTTTTGAGGGTGTTTCTTCAAAAATTTAACCCTTTTTTCGCTTTTTAAATAGCCATTTTAATAGGTTAACCTACTAAAAACTGGGGTCTTTTTAGGCCAAATAACCTTGCAAAGTCCCCCCCCTGTGCTATAATTTAATAAATAACATTTAACCCTCATTCTCTATGTCAAAACGCAACATCGCTATTGTAGTAGTTGTGCTTGTAGTAGTAGTTTTAGTTGTAGCTGGAATATCAATCACATTTTTAAGTAGCAATTTACAAGGATTAATTTTTAAATCAAAGCCTACAATAATCGATACCAACAAATTCAGGGATATCAGCTCCATTAGTCAGAAAAATCTGGATGCAATAAAGAAGGTTCAACGAGCAACAACCTATTGCAATAGGAAAAATTTCAAAATAGGATTTATTCTTTTGTACGAAAACAAAGATCAATTAACAAATGAAAGGTTGGACATACTCAAAAACATGAAAAATGATTTAAGCCAAAGTTTTTTATATGCAACAAAAAATCTTGCGACAATGGACACTTTAGACGATATATATTTAATGCCTATGGAAAATAGTTGGTATTTTGAAGATGATGACGGTAAAGATATTTTCTTCCATTTAATAAGTAAAAAATTCTATGAAACACATTACGATATATATGATTTTCTAGTACTGGCAAGAACTTTTGATTTAAACAATGTTAGCGAAACAAAAGCAAATGCTTATCTTTTATTTAGTAAAAATGATATTAGCGGAATAGGAATTGATATATTTGACAATGATGAAAAATATGGAAGTAAAGGAAAACTTTTGGGATCAGTTGTTTTAAATAAAGATATAAAAAAATATATAATTCCGCCAGGAGAAGAAATCCCATCGCTAATTTTATTACACGAAATTGGGCATCGGTGGTGCTGTAATGTCGGAGATACATTTCAGAACGAAGCCAATAATGCTAAATTGGAGATAAAAACTTTAGCTAATCATTTCTATCCAGGATTAGAATCAGGACACGAAATAGCAACTCCAATGGGAGGAGCACATTGGGTTAGTAACGGAGATGGAACTTTCAAAATGGTCGTAAGTAAAGAAGGAATTAAACCAAAATATCATGATTTTTTTCTCTATTTCATGGGTTTATTGCCGAAAAGCGAATATAGCAAAAAATTTCCAATTTATGCTTTTGGCTGGGAAACAAATAATTGGAACGAAACAAAAGCAACTCTTTATAAAGAGATTAGTGTAGACGATATAATTGCAGTCGAAGGAAATAGGCAGTGCAATTAGTTTTTTGGCTCGGGGCATTCGCCCCCTGCCCCCTCTGCCCCTCGCCAAACGGAGACCAATTCGTATTTTAAATACAAAAAGCAAATCGACGGTAATTCCGGGAATGTTTTGGCTTGGAAAGGAAATCTCTACGCAAAACAAGATCCTCAAAAAGCAAGTGAATATTATACGATGGCGCTTGAAAAAAATCCGTATCATCCGAATTGGATTAGGGCTTTTGCTGATATGCTATATGAAAATAAAGATTACGAAAATGCGTTATATTTATATGATAAATACCTGGATGCGATACCGGATTTTTGGAAATGGAAAGACAATCTAGATGAACACAAACAAAATAGCTATAAAACTTTTCTTAAAAATACGCCTTATTTCTGGGGAATTATTGAAAAAATGAACAATATTAATTCTATATTGAAAAATAGATAAAAGACGGGGGATGCTCTCTCGCAAAATTCTCTTGACATCGTTTTTTAGCACTCTATAATATTGAGTGCTAATTCGATGCGGCCGCTGCGAAAAACGGCCAGGCGCGGAAAAAGCACAAAAGTCAGGCCCGGTTAACAATCAGGTCTGACCCCATTTAACCAATTAAAATATGGGAAGAATTATAGGCATAGATCTCGGCACAACAAATTCCTGCGTAAGCGTGATGCAAGGCTCGGAACCGGTTGTAATACCGAATTCCGAAGGAATGCGCACAACTCCATCTGTTGTCGCGATTAAAGACAACCAAAGACTCGTCGGCGTAACAGCGAAAAGACAAGCCGTAATGAATTCGGAAAATACGATTTATTCAGCAAAAAGATTGATCGGAAGACAATATGACGAAGCAACTGCTGATATAAAACGTCTCAGCTACAAAGTCGTAAAAGGCAAAGCTGGCGAAGCGCATGTGATACTTAACAATGAAGAAAAACGGCCTGCGGAAATTTCCGCGATGGTTATTCAAAAATTAAAAACTGATGCTGAAGCTTATCTTGGAGAAAAAGTTACAGAAGCGGTTATCACGGTTCCGGCGTATTTCAATGATTCGCAGAGACAAGCCACGAAAGACGCTGGCACAATCGCGGGATTGGAAGTAAAACGTATTATCAATGAACCAACTGCCGCGGCTCTCGCGTACGGATTGGACAAAAAACATAAAGAAGAAAAAATAGCGGTTTATGATCTTGGCGGAGGAACTTTTGATATTTCGATTTTGGATATTGGCGAAGGAGTTTTTGAAGTTTTATCAACAAACGGCGACACGCAGCTTGGCGGCGATGATTTTGATCACAGGGTTACGGAATGGATTGTTTCTGAATTTAAAAAAGAAAACAGCGTTGATATCATAAAAGATCGCATTGCTATGCAAAGAATTCGCGACGCCGCAGAAAAAGCAAAATGCGAATTATCCAGCATGACTGAAACTGAAATCAATCTCCCCTACCTCACTTCTGATTCAAATGGACCAAAACATTTTGTGACGAAATTATCACGTGCGAAACTTGAATCGCTTGTCGCAGATTTAATTGAAAAAACAATCGAGCCATGCAAAAAAGCTCTTAAAGACGCCAAAATCAATGTTGAAGCGATTGATGAAGTAATTTTGGTTGGCGGACAAATTCGCATGCCGGCAGTAGAAGCAAAAGTTAAAGCATTTTTCGGACGCGAACCGCACAAAGGAATTAATCCTGATGAAGTTGTCGCAGTCGGCGCAGCAATTCAGGCTGGAGTTTTAATGGGAACTGTAAAAGATATTCAATTGCTGGATGTGACGCCTCTTTCTTTAAGCATTGAAACCCTCGGCAGTGTCGCGACTCCGATGATTGAAAGAAACACAACAATTCCGACTTCAAAAACGCAGGTGTTTTCAACTGCGGCTGATAATCAAACTTCTGTTGAGGTTCATATTTTGCAGGGTGAAAGACCAATGGCAGCTGATAACAAGTCGCTCGGCCGCTTCATCCTCGACAACATCCCTCCTGCGCCGCGCGGAATTCCGCAGATTGAAGTAACTTTTGATATTGATTCGAATGGTATTTTGAATGTTAAAGCGCTTGATAAAGCGACCAATCGAACACAGAACATCACAATCACCGGCAGTTCAAATATGACAAAAGATGATATTGAAAAAATGAAAAAAGAAGCGCAGGCACACGAAGAAGAAGACAAACGCAAACGTGAATTTGTTGATTTGAAAAATCGCGCTGAAATGCTTGTGTTTCAATCAGAAAAAACATTGAAAGACGCTGGGGACAAAGTTTCAGACGCAATTAAAAAACCAGTTAGTGAAAAAATTGACGCGGTAAAAAAGATTCTGGCGGAAAAAGAACCTAGCAAAGAAGCGCTTCAGCAAGCCTACGACGCGCTTTCAAACGAAATCCAAAAAGTTGGCGCGGAGATGTATAAAACCGCCGGCGCAGCTGGCGACTCTTCAAGTGGCGCAGCTGGCAGTGGTCCAGGCGACGCTGGCAACGTAAAAGTCACTGACAAAAATAAGAAAAAAGATGGCGGCGATGTTGTTGAAGGAGAAATTGTGGATGAGAAGAAGTAAAGAAGTTCGGATAAAAACGTTAAAAAATTCTAAAAAATTAATGAAATCGCTTGAATTAATATTTTCTCTGCTATAATTTAAGCGAAGATATAATCTTTATCGCAATGAAAAAGCGGTTTGGGCAGTTTTTCACAACAAATTCCGAAAAATTATAAAAAGATAAAAGATAAGAATATAATAAAAGATGCATTTGATAAAATTTTAATTTCATAAATATGAAAAGATATAAAGTTGGTTTAGCGTTGAAAATCCCAAGTAATTTCGAAATAGAAGTTAATGCTGTTACTAAAAAAGAGGCATTAAGAAAAGCGCTAGGGAAATATCATAATAATGAATTTGATGAAGATAATTTAACAAATGTCGATTGGGAGAATTTAGAATTGGATATAAATGAGAAAGGCAATATAGATGATATTGGCAATGGTATTTGTATTGAGGAAATATAAAATAGATATTTTGAAAAAATGTTTTTACTCGAAGCAAAACATTTAAATACGTCTGGAGGCGGCCAGGATAAGCAAATTTCGGAACTTATTGAGATTTTAAGTTTAAAAGAAACAAACAAAAATATTTCATATATAGCGTTTTTGGATGGAAATTACTCAAATATTCTTTTGGGAAACGAAGGACATGGTGAAAAGCTTGAAACGCAGCGAAAAGAAATTAAAAAATACCTAGACGACAATTCGCAAAGCTATTGGGTTAATACCGCCGGCTTTATTGCTTTATTATCAAATTTTTAAAATAGACTTAAACAAACCCCATGGACATCGTATTAAAAAGTTTGGCTTCAGCAATAGCGACAGCGATTATTTTGATAATTGCAAAATTTTCCGGACCGAAAATGGCTGGCGCAATTGGCGGCATTCCTATTATTTTCGCAATATCATACGTTTTATTAACAATGAACGACAAAAGTTTATCGCGCCAATTTCTTATTGGAGGAATCTATGGTGCAATAGGAGCGATTCTCTTCAGCCTGATTTTGATTTGGCTCAATGTTCAATTTATAAAAACTCACTGGCTGAATTTTGCGATTGCCTACGTTCTCTGTTTTTTATTCGCTTTAGTGTTGGTTTATTTTACTAATAAATAAGATTTCTGGCTTGTGCGAACGTTGTACACCATGTACAATATCGTGTATATCGAAACGTCATAGGAAATAAATTATTGCACAGCAGTACCAAGGTTTTTCCTGATATGTTCTATCAGGTAATTCAGTTCTACCTCATACGTATTACATTCATCTTTACGGCCAATTGGGATTTCGCTGATCTTTTGTTCACCATCATGTATGTAAACAACAGTAAAATTTTTTCTCAAATCTAACCCCGCATCGGCAGTATATCCAACTTCGAATGGATTTTTAGAAGAAACTTTACCAGTCACAACAAATACCTGATGTCCATCCTGGTATTTAACAGTATATAAAGATCTATCGCCCTTCCCGTATCTCTCAGGCAAATAAATATAACCAGCTTCAATAAATGTATTAGATTGAAAAATTTCTTTTTTGATATTAATCGGATCGCCTTTAGACAAAATCAAGTTTTCAAAGCTCTCGCCAAGAAGATCCCGCAGCTCATCAAATTCAGGTAAATTTTCACAATTTTTAGGCTTATTTAACATAGGATTCGATTTTAGACATTCTATTAAGCTCTGTCAAATGGTGAGTATATACTTACCTACGATTTTTGCAAGCGAATTTTGTCGTTTGAGCTTGATTTTTTGGCTTGTGCGCGAGAAAATACAATCAAACATCTAACAAAAAAATTATGGAAAACGCAGCACTTAATTGCGCAAAAATCGAAAACAAAAATCAAACAGTAGCCATGAACGCGGCTGCGCAGAACACCGCAGAAAAAATTCTCGAAAAATCTCTCCACGAAAAATTTGTTTTATACGGCAAAAACGCACGCGAGTGGGCTCGAAAATGCGCTCTGCTCCTACCCGAGATAGCAAAGCATAGAATTTGGGAGAAAAAGGGATTTGAGAATATTTATGAATACGCGAGGATTTTGGCAGGAATGAGCACAAACGCAGTTAATGATGCGCTTTGGATTGGAAGAAAAATAGAAAACAAGCCAGCGCTAAGACGCGTAGCAGAGGAAAAAGGCGCAAATGCGATAAAGCCGGTTGTATCACTAGCAACTCCGGAAAACGAAAGCTTTTGGGCGGAAAAAGCAAATGGAATGAGCGTTCATACGCTTGAAACATACGTTAAAGAGTTCAAAAAATTGCATATGGAAGCCAACGATCAAAAAGATTTTCTCCACGTGGAGAAAAATTATTACGAAAACCAAAATTTATTTTCTGACATAAAAACTGAACAGATAATCATGGATTTGGAGCCGGAAATAGCAGATCAATTCAAAAAACTAAAAGGCAATGGAAATTGGAACGATCTGGCGAAAAAATTATTAACAGCGTATCAAACGCAACTGGAAGC
>JACRIA010000064.1 GCA_016215735.1 Candidatus Peregrinibacteria bacterium | reverse complement strand
TGACTGTTGACTGTTGACTGTTGACTGTTGACTGTTGACTGTTGACTGTTGACTGTTGACTGTTGACTGTTGACTGTTGACTGTTGACTGTTGACTGTTCACCATATTTTATCATATTTTCTAACGAATTGAAACGCCCATAAATTACTTCGACTTTACTAATTTCGATTTCATTATGATAAAGTATTAGCACTCGTTATTATAGAGTGCTAATTTCCGCAAGTCAATATTTTTTTGTTGCGCGATAAGCTAGCTTGTAGCAAAAGGTATAAATCGCAAAGTAGATATGATTTCGTAAAACGTATTTCTATTAGGATCAAACGGCTTATTGGCAGCCGGAATATACGAAATTTTGTAAATATATTTGCTCTCGCGCTCCGCATAATACGTGATTTTGCCTCCGAGAACGCGTTTATACGCGGCCGTACTGTCTAATCCGATTTTACTTTTCTGGATTGTGGAATCATTAAGCGACACAATGTAGTTATCAAGACTTTGAGTACTCGAAAGAATTTCAAAAGTGATAATGTCGAATTTTTGTTCCAGCTGTATTACGCCATCGCCGGCGCCTGCCCCGCCAACAGCGCCATTTTCAACCTGTTCAGGTAATTTGAATGAAAAGCTTTTAGCTGCTGTTTCGATTTCCCAGTCTTTTTTGTATTTCACGCTCACGCCGACTGAAGCGCTTTTATATATATCCCATCCAACAGGCTGATTATAGTCTTCGGGCTTTTTGATTTCCGGCTCAGGCGCAATATTAATATCCGAGACGCGCAAAATTTCTTTATTGCTCGGACCTAATTCCATTGTGCCGCGCACGCTAACGCGCTTTTCTCCAATATATTTATCCAAATCCATTCCAGCTCCATCCAAAATCACGACACTAGCATCATCTTTTATTAAAATATGCGTCGCGACATTTTTCATGTTAACGCCGATCGGCTTAATCGCGCCCTGAATAACAATTTCAGTTTTCAACGAATCAGTCGGCTGTTCTGGCTTTTCGCGCGTTTCAAAGTATCCGAAAACAAGCATTCCGGCCACCGCTGCATATACGACTACAGTAAAGATTGTTGAGAATCTTTTGTCTGCCATTTTATTCCGAGATGTTTATATGCGTTCTCCGTCGCGATTCTGCCGCGCGGAGTCCTGTCCAAAAATCCAAGCTGCATCAAATACGGTTCATAAATATCTTCGATTGTTTCTTCTTCTTCTGATGTGGCGGCCGCAAGAGTGTTGAGTCCCACCGGCCCGCCATGAAATTTTTGTATTATGAATCTGATCAAATTTCTGTCCGTGTTGTCGAGGCCAATTTCATCAACTCCAAGCGCAGACAAGCTTTCCGCGACAATTTCTTCTGTAATTATTTTGGCAGCATTAAAATCCGCGAAATCGCGCGTGCGACGAAGCAGACGATTCGCGATGCGAGGAGTCTGGCGCGAAGACAAAGCAAGTTTATGCGCAGCAGCTTGCGTTATTTCGCAATTCAGAATTTTTGCGGAGCGCAGAATAATTTGTTTGATTTCATCAATCGAATAAAAATTGAGTTTGAATGTATGGCCGAAGCGATCGCGGAGCGGACTTGAAAGCATGCTGATTTTTGTTGTGGCGCCAATAAGCGTGAAGCGGGGAAGATTGAGCCGCATTGACTTTGCGCTAGGGCCTTTGCCGAGAATCAAATCAATTCCAAAATCTTCCATTGCGCTGTATAGAATTTCCTCAACAGCCGGCTTCAACCTGTGGATTTCATCTATAAATAAAACATCGTTGTTCTGCAGATTCGTTAAAATCGCGGCAAGATCGCCTTGTTTTTCAAGAACAGGACCAGAAGTTATCCGAATATTCGCGCCAATTTCATTCGCGATTATGTTTGCGAGTGTAGTTTTGCCGAGGCCAGCAGGACTGTGAATCAAAATATGCTCAATCGGTTCCCTGCGCTTTCTTCCAGCTTCAATGCAGATTATCAGATTTTTTTTGACGATTTCCTGGCCAACATATTCAGCCAGAGTCCGCGGACGCAGGGTTTGTTCAAATTTGCTGATCACAGCATCTTCTTCAGCAAAAGCGGATGTTATGATTTTCTGCGGTTTTTGCGATTTATCGCGCTGTATCATATGGAGTTCCGCCAAGGCGGGACAATTTATTTTATAGGCCTGTTCCCCGCCATGGCGGGGAGGCCTTAGAAATCTATTATACTTTTTTTAGAGACAAAATTAAATCTCTTATTTCAGCAGGATGCGCGGCATGGTCAAAAGTGATAGATACATCAGGCGAAGCAGTTTCTATAATGCATCTTCCAAAATCAAACAGTCTGAATTTTGACAAAATTCCTTTTTCAGTTACAGAAACTTCCTGAATATCTTTTATATCAATATCGCTTTCGGTTTTGAAAATCACCATTTTCCAATCAATAAAAACAATCCGCTGGTTTGTAATGACTAGTCTATCCAGACGGTCGTCTATTAAAATATGCAGAAGAAAAAGCCCAAAAACAGCAGTAACAGCAGTAATTGCCGCAAAAAGTCCGCCAGCTGACATATCATTTCTCAAAAAATACACAAGAAGATAAAAAGGCGCGCTCCCGAGCGCCACAGTGATCAGCTTTAAAACAGTCGGAAGCAAATGGCGGCGAAATGTACTATTGATTTGTTCTCCTTCGCGGAGCTGCATAAGCGAATTATATCATCAGGCCCTGATTTCGCACCATTATTTTTTATATAAAAAAGGACTCTGCCGTAGCAAAGTCCCGAGATCGGACCCGAATCCTCGGGCAGGGCAGTTTTATTCAAACTGCGCTTTTATTATAATAAATACCTTGCAACAAATCAAGGTTTTTTGTAAATAACATAATTGGAATTTGGATTTTGGAGGTTTGGAATTTCCCCGCCAAGGCGGGGCTGGTACCCCCAGTAGGAATCGAACCTACATCAACAGCTTAGAAGGCTGCTGCTCTATCCATTGAGCTATGGGGGCGCATTCAAAGCCACAATCCAATCCGATTTTACAGCAATCAAGAAAACGCCGCAAATTGACGGCTCGCGCAGTGTTAACAATTAGGTCTGACCCTAATTTGCCATCGCCAAACTTTCCGTGTATCTATCCGCGCCTGTTTCTTTCAGAATCATTGCTCTGTAAATAACTTCTGCGACATCCTTGCGTTTCATGCCTTCAGCTGGGCCAAAATTGCTGCCCAAAATCTGCACAATATTTTTTTCTTTCGCAAAATTAACGTACGCTGCGTACCATTCGCTCGGCAAAACATCGCTGTACGGTGCACTCGCAACAAGAGGATTCACGTCAATCTTCATCGCGATCAAAAGCATTTTTAGAAATTCAACTTTGCTCACAATGTTTGCCGGCTTGAATTTTCCGTCAGAATAACCCTTTACAATATTGTCTGAAAAACCCGTCATTACATATTTCGCGAACCAATCGGAATTTTTCACGTCAGAAAAAGGGATTGAACTTACGTCTTTTAATTGCGCGCCAATAGCTTCAAGAATCAGTTTTATTGCTTCTGCGCGTGAAACAACTTGTTCGGGTTTGAAAGTGCCGTCTGAATAGCCAGCAACAATGCCTTTTTGCTTTAGATATTGAATCGCGAGATAGTTCGGAAATGTGCTTGAAACATCCGCGAAAAGAAGACTGCCTTGAAGATCGCTTCTGATATCATCAGTAAATATCACGCGCTCGCGCGGATTAAAACCCTGTGGAGAAATTTCAAATTCCAATGAAGTAAAATTTTTGCCCTGATAGCCGGCAATAATACTTGCTTTGCCAGGCGCTGGATTTATCAAAGAAACGTGCGTAACTCCGTTTGTGAAATCGCTCGCTACGAATATTGTTTTATCAAGCATTCCAACAGCGCTGTTCGTTAGCGAAACAGCGACACTGTCAGGTAGATTTCCTGTAAAAACCTTATCGTCTGAATAAGCAGTTATTGTGAAAACAACGCCTTCATTCCACATGTAGGAAGATTTGCCTGTGATTTTGAAACTCATGTCCGCGGCAACCGTACTTGTATTTGTGTTGATATCCGCGCCGCTGTCTGTAGTCGTCGCGCCGCCGCCATTCGTATTCGGCTGATTATTATCTGTATTTTGCGGCGTAGTTGTATTTTGCGTACTTCCAGCATAAACCATATATTTTTGAACATAATTCATTGGATTAATTGTCATCACCAATGCTTTATCTTTTCCAAGTCCGTTATTTATTGCATCATTAAAACTTTTTAAACCAGCGTCAGAAATATCTTTATACGTAAACGGCCAATACGGATGCCACGGCGCACTATCTGTATCCATTTGAAAATGCAGATGCGGAGCAGAGGACAGGCCGCTATCTCCGGACAAACCGATTTGCTGGCCTTTTAAAACAACATCGCCCTCGCTCACAGTTATTTGACTTAAATGCGCGTACGCGGAATAAAGAGTATCAAGCGAAGGAACATTTGGATGCATGATTACAATATGATTTCCAAAACCAGCAGAAGAAAGCGCAGTTTTCATCACAGCGCCATTCGCGATAGCATAAACAGGAGTGCCTATCGGAATTTTTATATCAACAGCAGGATGGCTTCCGGAATTTTCAACTCCGTCCAATTTATATCCTCCAAGATAAGCGACCGGATAAGTGAGCTTTGCGTTTTTAATCGCGTCGTCAGCGGGATTGCCGTATTTCAAAGATTCTATCGGAGTTTTTAGAACAGCCGGATCATATTTTGGAATTGCGATGCGTTTTGCTTCTGGAATCTGTTGAAAAGTCAGATTCCATTCATTTGAAGCTAATTTCACCCAATTCGGAATAAGTTTTATCGGATAAGTTGTTCCGTCAAAAGCTGGCACAGGTTTTACAGGCAAAACACTCGCGCGGAAAAACTTCATGTTTCCAAAAGAAGCAAGGGAGGACAGCATGAATAAACCAATCACAACGTAGAAAAGAATTTTTTGGATTCGTTTTCGATTGTGCTCGTGATGGTGTATGCTGTGCCTTCGTTTTTTTTTGTTTTTGTTTTTGTTTCCGAACATTTATTATATTAGTGGTTTTCGCCTGCGGCGAATTATTTTTAGGGACATCCTCCGCCTGAGGCGGATTCCTGTCCTAGTATCAAAATATTATATCATATTCACGGCATGTTATCAAGAATTTACTTATCAGAAAGCGAAAAACAAACAATCAGCTTGGCGCGGCATCTAGTTGAGAAAATAAACCGTCGCGGCGTTATTTGTCTATATGGCGGGCTTGGCACTGGTAAGACAGTTTTTGCAAAAGGATGCAGCCTCGGCATTGGCGCGCAAGAAAAATACATCAAAAGTCCGACTTTCGCTTTTATAAGAGAATTAAAGAATAAAGGCCGCGCTTTTTTTCACTGCGATTTTTATCGGATTGCTAATGATGATGAAATTCTGCATCACTCGTTAAATGAAATTTTGCGGCGGCCGCGAGCGCTTGTTGTAATTGAATGGGCGCAAAATCTTACTTCAGCTTTGCCGCCGGACCGGATTGATATTTTCTTTGAATATACAGGCCGGACCTCACGCCGCATCACGATTCTTGAACAAACCGACACAACCTGGATTTACAAACTTTACAAAAAATATCACACGCCGCAGCACGTAATTAAACATATGGAAGTTGTCGCGGATCTCGCGCACGAGATCGCATTGCGTCTCATCAAAAAAGGCAAAAAAATCAATCTTCGCCGCGTCATCGAACTCGCGCTCCTGCACGATTTGCTAAAACACAAAAGTTTCCAAAACAGGGAAATTAATGATGTGGAATTAACCTCCGCCGCGTTAGGAGCTCTTGGCCGAAAAGACCTTTCTCACCCGATTTTAACTCAACAGTTCGAGGCTATTATAAGCCCTAAAATTGCACCTACGGCCTTAGAAGAAAAAATCGTTTATTATGCCGACAAAAGAGTTAAACATAGCAGAATAGTCGCTCTTTCAGAGCGACTGCGCGACGGCCGCAAACGTTATTGGCAGGCTAAACCCGCGCCAAAAATCGTTGATAAAATCGAAAAGAAAATTTTTGAACTGGAAGAACAGCTTGCGCGCTGATCACTTAAGAGCTCAAAACCTGATTCAAAAATTCTTTTGTTGAAGGTCCGACTCTTCCAGCGCCAGTATCAGATTCAGAAGCGATAATTCCTTTGTCCTTTTGAAAGGTCAAAACAGCTTTTCGCGTTTCCTCGCCAAAATATCCTGAAATAAGACCGCTCTTGAAATATCCAAGTTTTTTCAATGCTTTTTGCAGTTTTTCAACATGTTCGCCGTTTTCGCCAAAATCGATTTCCTGCGTGATTGGCTCCGGCCTATCTGATTTTGCAATCATAGCCGGCAGAGGCGCCGTAGATTTACTCTTTTCCGCTATCAATCGTTTCGTGTATGTTCTTTCAGCAATAATTTGATTCAACCGGCTTCGCGTCACAGGGCCAAAAATTCCGGCTCGCGGATTCTTTTCATTATCCATCAATTCCATTGCCTGCTGGAATTTAAAAACAGCGTGTTTTGTTAGAACGCCGTAATAACCGCTAGGTTTTGTTTTCAAATAGCCGAGATTGTAAAGTTCTTTTTGCAAAGCCGCGACCTCTTTATTTTTGTCGCCTAACTGCAATTCTCCGCCGTTTAATCTCAAAGCTGTGTAATCGCCAATTTGACTATCATTTTGTTCCGGATCTTTTGTGTCTGAAACAAGCTGGGCTAAATATTTTCTGATTAAAGTTTCACGTGTTTTCGGTCCGAATGATCCAGCGCCCACCGCTTCTGTACCCGGCAAAACACTTTGGTCAACCTGGAACATTTGTACAGCGATTTCTGTCTGGCTGTCGTATTCGCCGCTTACCTCGACAACATAGCCGAGGCTAGCCAATATTTTTTGAAGTCTTTTTATATTATCCGGATCTTTTGCTCCTTTGCGCAGGCCGATTCTCGGGAATTTTTCTTTATTGTAAGCGCTGTAAGTAAGTTCGAGCATCCATCTTGTCTGTGGACCCGTATGGCCGGCCCCCATTTCCTCCCAGCTCGCTACGACATTGTTTTCTTTTTGGAAATCAAAAACAGCCTGTTGAGTCGTTTTTCCATAATATCCGCTTGGTTTTTCTTTGAGATATCCGAATTGATACAAAGTGTTTTGGAGTTTTTTAACATCGTCGCCTTTGCTTTTGTACCATATGTCAGACGGAAATATCGTATATTTTCTGCGGACAATGCCAGTCGAAGCCAGCCTATTTTCATCTAACGTATAATCTTCAAGATAAACATCTTCCTTAATCGAAGAATCGCGGCCGTAAACAACAACTTCTTTCAGTCTTTTACCCCACGCGAGAGCACGCTCCAAGCCTTTATCGCCCGCGCCCATCCAAATGTCGAGCCTATCGTAATCTTGTTTTTTCTTGCCAGCTTCAACGATAGCACCGCCTCTATCGTGCACAGCGACAATGCCAACTCCTGAAATATACATTTTTGTGTCAAAATCATAAACTTTCGGCGCCGCGATCATTCCCGGATAAACAACAATTCCATCAGCGCTGTGGTTATCGCCGTTCATGCGGACTTCAGCGTCATAACTGCCCATGAAGTAATGCTTTTGATTCGGCACAGGCCTGTAGTACGCGGAAATCAAAAACAGCTTCTTATAGGGATAGGTATTCGGTCTTTCCGCAGGAGCAACAGCTATTGGTTCGCTCTTAACAATCGGACGGCCTGGCACAGCAGCTAAAGCCGGTTCAATAGCGTACAAAAACATGAATACTGCTGCAATCAGAATTGAAGCGATTTTCTTCATCACGCGCGGATCCGTTCCGGCCACCCGCGCAAATGCTTTTTTCATTTTTGTTTTGGTTTTTATTTGGCGCGGCCTTACCGCGCTGTTGTTTTGGTTTTTAGCTTTGAGTTTTGAACTTTGAGCTTTGACTTTATCAAAATATTATACCAAAAAAACGCTCCTTCGTCTTTCACATACACTTGAGCGATTTTAAGATTATTTTCTAATTTTTCAGCTTACATCAGAGCCAATTCTTCGAATAATTTCTCTATCAACAAACTCGCGGTCGCGGCCGTATTTTAGACGCGACAACTGTTTATACGCTTCAGCCGCCTCAAAATCGCCTTTTTCAAGATAAGGATTGACCGGCGTCAAGCTGAATGGCCGGCACGGCTGCATATCAATTGAAAGCTTGCAAACACCCTTGAACTTATCCATATTTATCAAATCCTGATCAGAAAAAACAGGCGCAAATTCTTTTGCCAGATACTCTGCATCCTGCGCACCAATCTTATAAGCCATCATGCTTCCCACGTTGCCGAAAACCGCTTCTTTTACAGTCGCGCGCTTTCTAGAGAGTTCTCCGCCTTTGTCTTCCAATTGCGCCAGATATTGATGCGCGATAATAAGCGCAAGGCGGTATTTTCTTGCTTCTGACAAAATCGTTTCAATTGAGTCCGTAACATAGTTTTGAAACTCATCAATATACAGGAAAAAGTTGCGTCTCTGCTCTTTCGGCAGTTTTTGGCGCTTCATTGCAGCCATCTGGATTTTCGCGACAAGCACCATTCCGAGCAGTTTTGAGTTGATTTCGCCGGTTTCGCCTTTTGATAGATTGATAAGCACTATTTTCCCTTCCTGCATCGCGTCAAATAAATTGAAGGAAGATTTAGTCTGCCCGATAATATTACGCATCATTGTATTCGTGACAAACTGGCCGAATTTCGCTGCAAAATAAGGAATCATTTCCTGTTTTTCTCTCATGCCGGTTTTTGCCATCTGGTGTTTCCAGAACGACTGCACAATCGGATTCGTAACTTTTTCAATTTTATATCTTGCGAAATCATCATCAGTAAATAAGCGCACCATATCCGTAATAGCGCCTCCTTCAGGATCTGACATAAGCGTTAAACAACCGTTTCTGAAATAGTCCTGAATTCTTGGTCCGAATATTTCTTCGCCAAACAACTTCACCATGATGTTCATTGCTTCCATTGCAATAAACTCTTTTTCTTCCCATGTATCGCCTTCAAGAAGATTAATTCCAACAGGACGCTCCATGTCTCCAGGATTAAAGTAAATAACATCATCAGCTCTTTCACGCGGGATAAACGGCAAAATGTCTTCAACAAGGCTTCCGTGCGGATCAATAATCGCGAAGCCGTCTCCGTTTTTTAAATCCTGCCGCGCTAAAACCTGCAATAACGAGGATTTACCAGTACCAGTTTGTCCAACAACATAAAAATGCCTGAACCTGTCTTCCTGCTTGATTCTGATTTCTTTTACAGTGCCGCGATAAGTATTGTATCCAAGCAAAATTCCTTCAGTCGGCATATGCGGAGGAGCTGGCGCGATTTTGTAATTCTGCCACGAAATCATCGGATTTTGATTGTATCTGATGCTTGGAAGATGGAAAATGCTCGCAACTTCTTCCGAACACAAAAGCATTCTTCGCGTGTTCAGCCATTGCAGCCAGTTCCTAACAGGCCGTCTGAAAATAAAATTCGAAATCAAAAATCTGTCATTATGCCATCTTGTATAAAGCAATTCATTCTGATTCGGCGCGTCATATTGGCCAAAAGCATCGCGTATATTATGCAAATTATCAATTGCTTCACGCTTAATTGGAGAACTCGCGACAACTCTGATAACGCAGTTATATCCGGGCTTTGAATTTTTTTCTTCAAGCGCTTTTGTCTCTTCGTCAGTCATTGGAGTTGTACGGCCCTGCTGTTCCATTTGCGGCTTTGTCTCGTGCCGGAACAACATGTCAAAAAACGCGGCAATCCAGCTTAATGGATTCCACCAAGCCATTTCAATAGTTTTTTTGCCATAGATTTTTTCAGCGTACTTGCGGCCCTTTTTTTGCCACCCGTCCGGAACAGGCCGGATTATCATTTGTATTGCCGCGCCTTCATCGTCTTCTAATTTTGAAAGAGCGTTAACAAGATTATTCAGCGGATCAGAATGCATTCTTTGAAAAGTTTTGATCGGATACATCCATTTTTTCTTAAGTCTGATATAAGAACCCGCAGCGCAGGAATTTGGCCTGAAAATATTGTAATCCGGAACTTTTTCAATCACCGCGTCAGGATAAAAACTCGTAATCTGCTTTTCCACAAAACTTACAAGATTTCGCGGGATAACAATATAAAAATGGATTTGTCTGTCATATGCGGCCAATTCAAGAGAAAGAAAATCCTGGCCTTTGAAAAAATAAACAACCTCGTCGCGTAGCATTCCGTGCAAAGATTCGTAAAAGTGCGTCATGACAGCCGTGATTTCTTTAAAGTTTTTCTGCGCAGAATACTGTTCGCGCTCCCGCTCTGTATCTTCTTTGGATTCTTTTCTTGGCAGTCTGATGCGCAAAAACACAAGATTCATCATGCGCTTATAATCATTATGTTTGCGAATGCGCCAGATTATGAACCATACAACAGCAATCGCTGCAATTGCGCCGATGATTACTGATAAATATGTTGGCATCAGCAAATATTTTAGCATGAAATTGGGGACGGAGGCAAAATCTCGCTCAAATCACTTTCATGCGCGGATCCTCTCGTCTGCCCGCGCAAATATAAACAAGCTGTCACGCGAAGCGGGACACCATAATATGCATTTCTTTGACTTGGCTGTCAGGTAAATTTGAAGGCGCTCCAGTCATCAAATCCTTTGCTTTTTGATCTTTCGGGAACGCGATAACTTCGCGGATATTCGGTTCATCGCAGATCATCATAATAAATCTGTCAATGCCCCATGCGATTCCGCCGTGTGGAGGAGGCCCATATTCAAAAGCTCGAAGTAAATGTCCAAAGCGATTTTTAGCATCCTCATGCGTAATTCCAAGAATATCAAAAATCGTACTTTGAAGTTTTGAATCGTGGATTCTGATACTGCCGCTCGCGATTTCAAGGCCGTTTATTACCAAATCATAAGCTTTTGCGCGAGCTTTGATAGGCTCTTTTTTTAGCAAATCCGCGTCTTCATCAAGCGGCGCAGTAAACGGATGATGGCACGAGTCGATTTTTTTGGTTTCTTTATTTATTTCAAACATCGGAAAATCCGTGATCCAACATAAAGCAAAAGTATTTTTATCAATCAAGTTAAGTTTTGCGGCACAAGCAAGCCGTGCGTTAGAAAGCGCCTCGCAAACAGTTTTGAAATTTCCAGCGCAAATCAAAATACAGTCGCCATTTTTCGCGCCAGCAATTTTTGTGATTTCAGACAATTCTTTTTCATTCAAATATTTCGCGACAGGGGATTTAATTCCTTCTTTTTCAATAATCAAATGCATAAGTCCGCCAGCTCCAAAAGTTTTTGCCATTGCGTCCAAATCATCGAGTTCTTTTCTAGAGAATTTGCTTCCGCCAACGACATTTATCGCTCTCACAAAACCTCCGGATTTTTTCGTTTCTGAAAAAACTTTAAAACTTGATCCAGCGACAATATCCGTAATATCAAAAATTTCCATTCCAATTCTCAAATCAGGCTTATCAGAGCCATATTTATCCATTGCTTCCTGCCAAGTCAATCGCGGTACAGGAGTTGTAATTTTTTTGCCAATCGCGAATTTTCTCAACAATTCAAGCACCAATTCTTCATTTATAGAAAGAATATCCGCGACATCAACAAAAGACATTTCAATATCAATCTGCGTGAATTCGGGCTGTCTGTCGCCGCGCTGGTCTTCATCGCGGAAACATTTAACAATCTGAAAATATTTATCAAAACCAGCAACCATTAATAATTGTTTCAACTGCTGGGGCGATTGCGGAAGCACGTAAAATTTTCCCGGATAAAGTCTTGAAGGCACAATGTATTCGCGGCTTCCTTCAGGCGTTCCCTTAATCAAAACCGGCGTTTCAATCTCCAAAAAATCTTTTTTATCAAAAAAATCGCGCACGAATTTTACCAATTTATGGCGCAAAATAATATTTTTCTGCATGCGCTCGCGTCTTAAATCCAAATATCTGTATTCCAGACGCAATTCCTCGTTTACCTCTTTTTCACTGTCAATTTCAAAAGGCGGAGTCTTCGATTCAGAAAGAATTTCTGCGCTATCAGCCGGCACTTCAATTTCACCAGTTGCAAGTTTCGCATTAATCATTCCAGAAGGTCTTACGCGCACTTTTCCGCTGACGCATACAACATATTCAGGCTTTATATTTTCAGCTTTTGAAGGATCAAGAACAATTTGCGTCAATCCATATCTATCTCGCAAATCCACAAAAACAAGTCCGCCGTGATCGCGCCTTCTCATTACCCATCCGCACAAAATCACATTTTTTCCGACATCAGATTTTTGGAGTTCCCCGCAAGTATGCATTCTGTAAGCTGTTTTATGCATATAGGTGTCCCGCCTTGGCGGGGCGGCCTGTTACTTTATAAGTGAAGATATTTCCTGTTTAAATTCTTCATTGATATCAATCCCGAACGGCACTTTTATTCTTTTGGTTTTTCCATCTTGTTTTATGTGAATTTCAACAGGATTTAAACCTTTATGCCGCGTCAGGACAGCTTTGATATTCGTAAGAATATTTTCAGGAGCATCAAACGCCAAATTGATTATATAAGGTTTGGACTTTTGCGCATAGTCGTAATTTTCATTTTCTTCATCATCGCGCGTGTATGAAATATTTTTCATTTTGCGCGAAACTTTTTCATTCGGATCGTACAATTTTTCCGATTTTGCGTTTTCAATCATGCTGTCAAGCGAAACACTCTGGACAGCCTCGCATATAAACTGGAATCCTGTTCCGCGGCTCACGAGTTTTCCGTCAAGTATCACAATCATATTTTCCTTGAGAAATTCGCCGTATTTATCAAAAACTCTTGGAAAAACAGTAACGCCGATTCTTCCGGTCGGGTCATCGAGATCAAGATAAAGCATATAAGAACCGCTTTTTGTGAAAGCTTTTTTAACAGCTGTCACTACTCCGCCGATTTTTATGGGTTTGTTGAGATTTTTTTCAGTAAGCCGGTCAATCAGAAAAACTTTTTTTGCTAGATATTTATACAAACCCTGAAGCGGATGTCCCGAAACATAAAGTCCCAGATATTGCTTTTCCCAAGCGTATTTTTCAAGCTGTGTCGCTGGTTCGATTTTTTTCAGATTCCAGCTCGGCTTGTGCGGCTTTTCATTGTCATCAAGCACATCAAACATATCAATCTGGCCTTGTGAGCGCGAAGACTGATAATCTTTCGCGAACTTGGAAATTTCTTCAAAATTCACCGCGATATATTTTCTGTCGTCAAATTCATCCATCGCGCCGGAATAAGCGAGCGACTCAATCATTTTTTTATTAAGCATTTTTGAAGGCGCCCGTTTCGCAAAATCTTCAAGGCTTTTGAATTTTCCGCCTTTCTGCCGCACTTCCAAAATTTCTTTGATTGAACCTTCACCGACTCCTTTAATCGCAAGAAGCCCAAAACGGATTTTATTATCTGAAATATATGTAAAATTCAGATCAGATTCATTAATAGACGGCGGCAGAACTTCAATTCCGTGGCCTTCGCACTGCTGGATTTCGCCGACAATTTTATCCGTGTTTCCCTGTTCGCAAATTAAAAGCGCTGTCATAAATTCAGTTGGAAAATGCGCTTTCATATACGCTGTTCTGTAAGCAATCATCGCATAGCTTGTCGCGTGCGCCTTATTAAAGCCATAACTTGCGAAAGGCTCAATAACTTTTTCAAAAACTTCTTCTGCGAATTTTTTGCTGTGGCCTTTTTTCGTGGCGCCAGTTATAAATTTTTCTTTTTGTTCATCAAGCAATTTTGTAATTTTCTTGCCCACAGCTTTTCGCAAAATATCAGCTTCGCCAAGGCTGAAACCCGCGAACTGCCGCGCAATTTCCAAAATCTGCTCCTGATAAATCGCGACTCCGTGCGTTTCGCGCAGAATCGATTCCAAATCTTTATGAATATATTTAACAGTATCAGGCTGGTGCTTTCCTCTTATATAAATAGGAATCCATTCCATCGGTCCGGGCCGGTACAGAGAAATCATAGCGACAATATCATTAAAACTTGTTGGTTTTAATTCTGTTAAATATCTGCGCATGCCGCTTGATTCCAATTGAAAAATGCCGGTTGTATCGCCGCTTTGCAAAAGTTCAAAAGTTTTTTTATCATTCAATGGAAGCGTTTTTAGATTCACGGAAATTCCTTTTGTAGCCTCGACAATTTCAACCGCCCTGCGCAGGATTGTTAGATTTTTCAATCCCAAAAAGTCCATTTTCAATAGGCCGATATTTTCAATCGCAGTCATTTCATATTGCGTGATAATTTCATTTTCCTTGCCGGTCGCGAACTGAAGCGGCGTATATTCAATAAGCGGTTTTTCCGACATCACAACCGCACACGCGTGAGTGCCGGCGTGGCGTACAGTTCCTTCAAGTTTTGTCGCATAATCCAGAATTTTCTTGGAATCAGGTTCAGTCTCATACGCTTTTTTCAATTCAGACTCCTGATTCATGGCTGTTATGAGAGAAACATTTCGTCCCTGAATCGGCGGCGGAATCATTTTTGCGATTCTATCAACATCTCCGTAACTGTATCCAAGCGCGCGGCCGACATCGCGGACAGCTGCTCTCGAAGCCATTGTTCCGAAAGTAATAATCTGCGCGACATTTTCGCGTCCATATTTTTGCGTTACATAATTTAAAACTTCATCGCGCCGGTCGTCAGAAAAATCTATATCAATATCAGGCATGCTTATTCTGTCCGGATTCAAAAATCTTTCAAAAAGAAGATTATGCGTAAGCGGATCAATCTCGGTAATATCAAGAGAGTAGGCGATAATGCTTCCGGCTGCACTTCCTCTGCCCGGCCCGACAATTATCAAATTATCTTTCGCAAATTTCACGAAATCATGCACAATCAAAAAATACGAATTAAAGCCCATTTTATCAACAATTCCCAGCTCGTATTCAAGCCGTTTTTTGGCTTCCGCGAGCCTTTCTTTCGGATACTTCTTTTTCATTCCTTCTTCGCAAAGTTCAGCCAGATATTTATTTGTTTTCGTATTATTCGGAGTATTAAAAACCGGCAGTAAATTCTGCGCGAGAGGAATTTCCAAATTGCATCTGTCCGCGATTTTTAAAGTATTTTCGATTGCCTCAGGCACATCGCTAAAAACCCGTTTCATTTCTTCTGGCGGACGCAAGGAATAATCACCAGTGTAGCGCATGCGGTTTTCATCTTTCACAGTTGTCTGTGTTTGAATGCAGATCAAAATGTCGTGGCTGTCCGCGTCTTCTTTATTCACGTAATGCGCGTCATTTGTCGCGACTAATCCAGCTCCGGTTTTCTGCGCGAGTTCAATCATTGCTTTATTAACCCGATCCTGATTTTCAACAAGCGGATGATCTTGAATTTCCAGCCAAAAATTTTCTTTTCCAAAAATATCCTGATATTTCGCAATTGCCTTGGCCGCGGCGGGAATATCTCCGTTAACAGCTACTCGCGCGATTTCGCCAATCATGCACCCGCTAAGCGCAATAAGGCCTTCATGGTGCGCGCTTAATAATCCGTAATCAACGCGCGGTTTATAATAATATCCTTCAAGGTGCGCTTTTGTTACGAGATTTATCAAATTTTGATAGCCAATAAAATTCGTCGCCAATAAAGTGAGATGGTACGGTTTTATATCAACCCCGGCGGTTTTATCAAAACGTGTCCGTCCTGCTATATAAACTTCGCTTCCGATAATCGGTTTTATTTCTGCCTTTTTCGCGGCTTTATAAAATTCAATCGCGCCGTACAAAACTCCGTGGTCTGTTAGAGCGAGAGCAGGTGAACCCTGTTTTTTCGCACACTGCACAAGCGTTTCAGGCGAGGAGAGCCCGTCAAGCAAGCTATAGTACGAGTGTACGTGAAGATGGACAAAAGACATACGGAGGTAATATAGAAAATTTTTGAAGAGTTTGCTAGTGGAAATTATCTATCGTTAGACTTCCGACTCTGGATCAGATTTTTTTTCCGCTGCATCTATTTCATTCATTATTTTGCGTATCTTTTCTCCAGCAGCGCCCAAAACCGCTTTTAACTCGGGTTTTATATCTTTCTGTGCTAACAACTCCTGCCGTTTTTTTTCTGCTCTCTCTAAATGTTTACGATCCGTAGCTCCAAAAGGAGGCTCGATAGTCAAATAATTGATAGCAAGTCCCAGCGCAACAGCATCATCATAAACATCAGGACTGGGATCAGAGTTTTTGTCTACTTTGATTTCTCCCATATTATTTTTTTGTTAAATTATATTTGGTGCCGGGGGAGAGGGTTGAACTCTCACAGGTATTACCCCACAGGCTCCTAAGGCCTGCGCGTCTGCCAATTCCGCCACCCCGGCAAAAATCAGGCAAATCTTCATTAAAAATACCATCAAACTTGACAAAACAAAATACCCCTTGACAAAACCCATGTTTTCCACTAAAATTGAGTCCTTTATAATCTTTAGCATATATTTGCCAATATAATCAAATTTCTGGCTTGACACACAATTCAATTACGAATATGTTGTTAGAGCCAAAAAATATAACACCTAATTCATATGGACACATCAGCTCAAACGAATAAGGCAGCAGCCCCTCTAAAAATAGATCTTCCGAAAATCCTGGAAGAAATTTTTCTCGTATTAAGCGTAAAAGAAAAAGAAGTGATGACGCGCAGATTCGGCCTCGATAATAAGCCGCGCCAAACTCTTGAAAAAATCGGCCAGAAATTTTCAGTTACGCGCGAACGCATTAGACAGATTGAAAAAATCGCCTTAACAAAACTCAAAAGAACAGCGACAAATACCCGCTTGATTGTCGTGAATGAAATGGCGACAGAGTTCGTAAAAGAAGCAGGCGGCATTATGCTTGAAAGCGCTCTCGCGAAAATTATTCTCGACAGAATCGCTTCAACGCACGATGTTGATCCTTCAATAATCAAACTCGCTCTCAATATAAATCCAAATTTAGTTAAAGCTGAAAAAAATAATCAGGTTCACGCTTTCTGGAGATTGGCCAGCGTTGAATTAAAAACAATTTTCGAAACAATAGAAGAAGGAATCAAAGTTCTCGACAAAAAAGGAGACGTAATGGAAAACAGCGTATTTGCAGCACAAGTAAAATCCAGTTTATCTGAAAAATCCAAAAACCTATCAGAAAACTTTATTATCAACTGCATGATGATTGATAAGCGCGTCAAATGCCTCAAAGAAGGATTCGGCCTTATGTCATGGAGACACATCAATCCAAAATCAATCCGCGACAAAGCTTATATTGTTCTCAAGAAATCAAGCAAGCCAATGCACTTTACAGAGATCGCGAACAAAATCGTTGAATATCATTTTGATAACAAGCGCGTCACGGTTCAGGCTGTCCACAATGAATTAATCAGATATGATCAATTTGTTTTGGTTGGACGCGGACTTTATGCTCTCAAAGAATGGGGTTATAAAAAAGGCACAGTTGCGGAAGTAATAGAAGGTTTGCTCCGCAAAAAGAGCCCAATGACAAAACAAGAAATTATTCAGGCGGTTTTGAAAGAAAGACATGTCAAAAAAGGCACGATTTCCCTCAACCTTCAGAAAAATCCTTATTTTGTGAGAGTCGGCCGCGCAGTTTATGCGTTTAACACGCGCGGACACAGGACGGAAGCAGGCGGACGTCCTATCTATAAAAAAATCTAGCCGCGCGAAATAACACGCCACGCTCCGCGAAACGGAGCACAGACCTCATTAAAATAAACCCCCAACCATGTCTGACTGCATTTTCTGCAAAATAATCGCAAAACAGATTCCGAGCGAATTTATTTATGAAGATGATAAATGCGTGGCTTTCAAAGATATTAATCCAAAAGCGAAAACGCATTTGCTCCTTGTTCCGCGCAAACACATTGCTTCTGTCGCGCATATGGATAATGAAGATTTGGCGTTGATGGGCCATTTGATTTACACGGCAAAATTGCTTGGCGAAAAAAACAATCTTCCTCATTACAACCTTCAATTTAATGTTGGGAAAGGCGCTGGCCAGGAAGTTTTTCACGTACATATGCATCTTATGAGTAGCGCAAGTTAATTTATTTGAAGAGAAAAATCCACGATTGGCGCAGAATGAGTTATCGCTCCGACAGAAATGATATCAACGCCGGTTTTCGCGTATTCAGCGATATTTTCCAGATTAATTCCGCCGGATGCTTCAATTAAAAACGCCTTGCGCAAGCCGCGATCCGTAACACCAAGAACAAACGCCTCAACATCAACGAGTTTCATATTATCGAGCATAATCACAAAAGGAGTTTTGCTGCCTTTTAATTTTCCGATTGTCAAAGCAGCAGTCATTGCATCCTTGAGCCTATCAGTTTCAATTTCAATAAAACGCGTTTTATTTTTAGAAGCAAATTCAAAAGCTTTTCGAATCGCCATTAAAACATTTCCGCCGTAAAGAGCCAGATGATTGTCTTTTATCAAAATCGCGTCATCCAAACCAAGTCTGTGCGTGCCGCCGCCAGCCACAAAAACAGCTCTTTTATCAAGCAAACCCCACAAAGTTTTGCGCGTCGGAGTGATCAAAATGTTCGGCGAAATTTTGTGGCATACATCAACAAATTTTCGGGTTATTGTCGCAACGCCGCTCATTCTTTGGAGCAGATTTAAAATAACTCGTTCTACTGCCAAAATATCTCGTGCTGTGCCGTGCAGATTTGCGATAACATCGCTCGCGTGAATTATATCACCGTCTTTTTTCAAAAATTCAATATTGATTTTATTGAGGCGCGGTTTAAATTCCTTCGGACTTTGCGTTAGAAAATATTTTATTTCATTCACGCCGCACAGAATTCCGTTTGATTTCGCGATTATCTCTGCTTTACAAATTGCTTTTAGATCAATTAGGGCTTGAGAAGTAATGTCCCCGCGTTCGCCAAGATCTTTTTCCAGTTCCAAAAATGTATATCGGAAAATCCATTGTTTATAAATGGGATTTTTTGGCGTAAGCTGTGCGCCTAAATTGTGTGTCTTATTTGCTAGATTGATATTTACCATTATTTAAGTTTTGACTTTTAAGCTGCAGCTTTGACTTTTGACTTTTGAGCTTTGAGTTTAGTCAATTCGAACATCTTGTTAAACGCGGCGCGCGCTTTCTTCGCAACATCCGGCTCCACCTCTATTTTATACTGATCATATTTTAGCGCGTCCCGAACCCTTTCAAGCGTTATTTTCTTCATGTCATAGCACAAACTGCATACAGTATAAAACTTTTTTTCCGGCGCGTCCTCCTGCATTTTATTAATCATGCCGCATTCCGTGACAACAATAAATTCTTTCGCGCCTGACTTTTTCGCGTAATCAGACATGCGGCTTGTGCTTCCGATAAAATCAGCTAATTCCAAAACATTCGTCTGGCACTCTGGATGAACAATTAATTTCGCGCCAGGATGTTCCTGCTTCGCGCGCTTTATCGCCTCCGGTCCAAGATTATGATGAATCGGACAAACACCTTTTGCTGGAATAATTTTTTTACCTCGAATTTGCAGAGCAACAAATTTCGCCAAATTTTTATCAGGCAGCATAATTATTTCCTTATTTTTTAATTTGCGCGCAACTTCAACAGCGTTCGAAGAAGTGCAAATCGTATTGCATTCTGCTTTAATTTCTGCGGTCGAATTTATGTAACAGACAGTCGCGGCTTTCGGATATTTTCTCTTAAGCTCGCGCAAAGTTTCAATATTAATAGAATCAGCCAAAGCGCATCCAGCATCCAACGCCGGCAAATAAACATCTTTAGCAGGATTCAAAATCTTCGCGCTTTCTGCCATAAATTTCACTCCGCAAAAAATAATCCGCTTCGCACGGCTTGCTATCGCGGCTTCGCAAAGCCCAAGCGAATCGCCAACATAATCCGCAACTTCATAAATCTCCGGCCGCTGATAATTATGCGCCAAAATAATCGCGTGCTTTTTCTTTTTCAAAGCAAGGATTTCGCGGATTAAAGCTTGATATTTAGCCATTAATTCCATAGCGCTAGAATTGTATCATAGAAGAATTTCCAATATGTACTAATTTCCAAACAATTTGACTTGCATTAGTTTTAACATTCCGATATAATTTAATTATCATTATTGATAATTATTTAATATGACTTTTGTGGAATTTGAAAAATTTTGCAGACAAAACAAGCTCACTATATTTACCATAAGTGATCTTAAAATTCTTTTAAATCAATATTCCCGGGAATATTTAAGATTAAAGTTGAGTCGATGGAAACAAAAAGGATATCTGAACAGTCCCAAAAGAGGACTTTACATGTTTATGGATGCTGAATTTGATGAATTTGAAATCGCGTCAAAATTGATTACTCCTTCATATGTATCATTGGAAACAGCCCTTTCTCATTACAGTATTATTCCCGATGTGAGCGCGGAAGTGAGCGGAGTGACTACAAAAAACACGCGAACATTTAAGACAAATTCCTCTATATATAAATTCTATCATATTAAGCAGGCGCTTTTTTCCAACTTTGTGCATCTAAGAGAAGAAATATTTATTGCAGAGCCGCAAAAGGCCATTCTTGACTTTTTTTATTTTAGAAAACCGGATAAAGATCATCTTTTTTTTGAAAGAATAAATCGGGAAATCGCAAGAGGATTAAACCTGAAAGCTATGGAAAAAATAGCCAACAAATTCCCCGCACATACTCAAAAATTATTTAATCATTTTAAAAATGTTATCAGTAGATGATTTATTAAAATTTGCGAAAATCAAAAATATTCCGCTTCAGAAGCGCAGGGGTATCCTGCGCGAATACCTGCAAACATTGATTCTTTCTTATATTCAACAAACTGATTTTGCCGCAAAAATAATTTTCATTGGAGGCACTGCTCTTAGATTTTTTTATGGCCTGGAAAGATTTTCCGAAGATCTAGATTTTAATTATCTTGGTACGCTTCGGAAAGAAGATCTTGAAAAACTTCTTAATCACATCAAAAAAGAATTTGAGAAAGAAAATATAAAAATGGATTTTTCAATCAAAAAATCTTTAGAAACATATTTTCATTGGAAAATTTATATTCAATTTCCTGATGTTCTCCAATATTACAAATGCGGCGGTAGGAAAGGACACAAACTTCATTCTTTGGAAAAATTATCCATCCAGCTTGATTTCCAAAATCTTGGTGGACGAAAATATTCGATATCAAAAAAGATAATTTCACACTTTGGTAAAAGATTTTTATTCAATACAACCAATTTAGAAATGTTTTTGGCGGAAAAATCCAATGCGGCGCTTTACAGAAAACCCCCTCGCGGTAGAGATTTTTTTGATCTTATGTCCCTTTTGCTTTGGAATGCAAAAATAAATCTGGCTTATCTCCGCAAACGCGATATTTCGGTCAAGAGCAAGAATGAATATATAAGCAAAATCAAAAATCGCATAAAAAAACTCAATTTTACAGAACTAACGAAGCAAATAGCTCCTTTTCTGCTTGTGCGGGAGGATATCGAAATCATGCAAAATTTCCCTGACCATATTGGTGATTTGCTAAAAAGGATTTAAAAAATATTTATTCCGCAAAAAATAATCCGCTTTGATTTGCTTTTCATCGCGGCCTTGCATAATCCAAGCGAATCGCCAACATAATCCGCGGCTTCATAGATCTCCGGCCGCTGATAATTATGCGCCAAAATTATCGCGTGCTTTTTCTTTTTCAACGCGAGGATTTCGCGGATTAAAGCTTGATATTTAGCCATTAATTCCATAGCGCTAGAATTGTATCATAGCAGTGTGTCAGATTGAATTAGCGAACCGGCTATGCGCTGTTGTGTCAATTTGCGCTTCATTGATTTTTGACGTTAGTAATTTTTCAAGATCCCTAAGTACATTACTGTGATGTCTTCGCCCTGAAAGCACCTTCAGAATATTATATTCTGTATCTAAAATTAAAAATGAGATATTTGGGTTTTGGTCTATCTCTTCTTGCTGAATAGGTTGGTCAAAGCTTTTCTTTTCATCGTATTGTTGTGGATCAAAAGCACCTTCCCTTAGTCTTTGCAATCGTTCTTTTGCTAATTTTTCAGAGCATTCGCATCGTATCAAGACCGCCTGTAATGCTTTTCTTAGATCAAAACTCATTTCTTGAAGTATGCTGTAACTCTGTTCGCGTCCTCCCCTTGTTACATATGGAGTACAAAGAGTGACAGATCTGTCTGTGCGCCAAATACCCATTATTTTTTCCCACATTTTCTGTCTGACGAAAGAGTTATCTTCTCTACGATATTGTTGTATGCCAAGTTCTTTTCGGATTAAATCGGGATCAACCATAGGTGCTTCAAATTGTTGTGCAATTTTTAAACCGTTTGTAGTTTTACCTGTTCCGAGATTTCCAGTAACTATAAATAGATCAATTTTTTCGTGCATATTTGTCATTTGTTGTAGATGAGATTATAGCAGATTAATGCCGCCTACTAGATTTTATACAAACTTTCCACAAGCCACTTCCAAAATAATAATAACGACTAGCGCAATTTAGAGTTTTTATAGCGCAATCCCATGCACAAACCTAAACCACAGACTTTTGATCATTTCAAACGTGGCTTTTATAAGAGAAGATAAAATATCCGTGAGCTCGCGGATTTTCGAGAGAATATTATTTAGTTCAAAATAATTCACTTTTCCGCCAAGATAAACCATATTGCGCGCTTTCGACTGCAGATTATTAACCTCGCGCTTTATTTCCGAAGCGATTTCAGCTTTCATCCTATGTTCAGAAGGAAGATTCGCGAGCAACTTATCCTTAAGCTGTTGAGGTGTAAGTTTTGTTGATTTTTTTCTTGGAATAGGTTTCGCGGCTTTTTCTTCAGGAGGCAAATCGCGCACAATTTCAGAAAGTTTTTCGCCGACTTCGCTCACTTCCATGCCGGATATAGATTCTGCGCCATTAACACCAAGTTTAGGCGGAACTATATTGCGTTTTTCGTTATTTGAATGCTGATTTGTCTGCATATTCATATGCTTACACATTAACTATAAGCGAAAATTCTTGACTTGTCAATAGAGAACCGACACCATAAATTCTTCCTTAAGATTAAATATTATGTTAAATTGAAGCCAACTGCAAATTTAATTATGAAAGAAATTCCCAAAGCATATTCAGCAGAAGCCCACGAAGCCGATATATATAAAAAATGGGAGCATTCAGGCGCTTTTAAACCAGCGTCTGGCGCAGATAAAAAACCATTTACAATTTCAATGCCGCCTCCGAACGCGACAGGAACTCTTCATCTTGGCCAGGCCATGATGCTGGCTTTAGAAGATATTATGATTCGTTATTATCGCATGAAAGGGGATTCTGCTTTGTGGCTGCCTGGTACTGATCACGCTTCAATCGCAACGCAAAACAGAGTTGAAAAACTGATTGCCAAAGAAGGCAAAACAAGATTCAGCCTTGGCCGCGAAAAATTTCTCGAACGCGTTAATGAATTTGTAAAAAATTCGCAGTCAACAATACGGAGCCAAATCCGCAGTATGGGAGCGAGCTGTGATTGGAGCCGCGAAAGATACACTCTCGAGCCAGCGCTTTCTCTTGCAGTGCGCACAGTTTTTAAAAGAATGTATGATGACGGTTTGATTTACCGCGGATACAGAATTGTAAACTGGTGTCCGCGCTGTAAATCAACTCTCGCTGACGATGAAGTCGAATATGTAGAAAAAAAAGCCAAATTTTATTACATGAAATACGGGCCGGTTGTAATCGCTACAGCGCGTCCTGAAACAAAATTTCTCGACAAAGTGATAGTTGTCCATCCATCTGACAAAAGATACAAAAAATATGTTGGCAAAAGTTTTGATATTCCGTGGATTAATGGAAAAGTAAAAGCAACTCTTATTGCTGATCCGGTTTCTGATCCGGAATTCGGCACAGGCGCAATGACAATCACTCCGGCGCATTCATTTGTTGATTTTGAACTTGCTAAAAAATACGGTTTTGAAATTATAAAAATAATTGATGAAGACGGAAATTTAACTGAAGCTGCAGGAGAATTCGCAGGAATGAACGTGCATGACGCTCGCGAAAAAATTGTTGAAAAAATGCAGAAAGCAGGACTCATTGAACGAATTGACGAAAATTATATTCACAATGTTTCTGTTTGTTATAGGTGCGATACTCCGATTGAACCTTTGCCGTCTGATCAATGGTTTATAAATGTTGATAAAAAAGTGCCGCGCCGCGGAAAATCGCTCAAAGAAATGTCGCTCGAAGTTGTTAAAAAAGGAAAAATCAAAAT
>JACRIA010000063.1 GCA_016215735.1 Candidatus Peregrinibacteria bacterium | reverse complement strand
TCGGAATTAGTTGATCCGATTGATCAGCGAACTCGCCTCGAAGAACAAGCAAAATTAAAGAAAAAAGGCGATACAGAAGCAATGGAAATGGATGAAGATTACCTTCTCGCAATGGAGCACGGCATGCCGCCGATTTCCGGCTGGGGCATGGGCATTGATAGATTGATAGCGCTCTTAACAAGCCAGGAAAATATAAAAGACGTCATTCTGTTCCCGCTTATGAAGCCTTTAGAATAGGTGTCGGTTCTCTATTTACAAAATGAAAAATTATCTTCTAAAATTATATAACGCGCTCTTTATTATTAGTCCGTTCATGATTTTTGCCGGAATGCTTCAAGTGCATTTCCAGAAATTTCTGCCGTATCAGGAATATTTTCGCGGAAAATATTTTTTTGATTTCTGCTCTGTCACAGATATTTTTGTCGGACTTTTAATAATAATTTTTATCGCGATATGCGTTTCTGGCCAGCTCAAGCCAGCTTCACGCAAAATCCCGCTAGAACTGCTGATTGCGATTGCCCTGATTTTTATCGCCGGCATCCTTGAAATTTTCTTCCAAAAAACATACGAACCAATTTTAACAACAAAAGCTGAATATTTCAGAACAATGCTTCTGTACCCAATTATTTACGTTTTATTGATTTACAAAACGCTTGACCAAAAAACAATCAACCGTTTGCTGATCAGTTATATTTTAATGATAATAATTTTCTGCGCCGCGGCGTTAGCGCAGTATTTTTTCAATATTTTTCCGGGCGTGAATCAAGATTTTATGGCACGTCTTGTGTGGCCGTACATTGATTTCGTCACATTAAAATGGGAAAGCGCGAATTGGGTAGCGTTTTTTGTAACACCTGGCCTGATGATTTCTTTTGTAAAAGTTGTGAACGCAATTAAAGCCCGCAAATTCAGCGCTGAATTTTATATTTTCAGCGCCGCACTGGCATTTTCAGCAATAACAATTTATTTTGTCCAATCCTACGCCGCATACGGAGCGATTTTTATTGCAATCGCGCTTTATTTATTCAGAGCGCTTCAATTCAAACATTTTGCAATCGCGCTTCTTATACTCGCGCTAATCAGTTCTGTAATTTACGAAGTCCAAAAAAATTCCATGAAATACCGCATTATGACAGGCACTAAAGAATACAGATACGAAACATCAGTTGAAGCGCGTAAAGATATTTGGAAAATGAATTTGCAAATTATTAAAGACCATCCATTTATGGGCGTGGGATTAAATCAGTATCAAAGCTATTTTGCGCAGAACGCAGCCATTCTCGGCCATGAATTTAACGAACTCACAATTCCTCCGCACAGCCACAATTTCTTCATAAGTTTTTGGCTAGCGCTCGGTTTGCCTGGCTTCGCCGCAATGCTGATTTTAATAGCAGGCGCATTTTGGCGCAGCAAATTCTCCCCTGCTTTACCGGCGATTTTCGTTCTCGCCGCGATAATGATCCACGGCCTTGCTGATTCGTATTATTGGAAACAGGAAATCGCGTATACGGTTTGGCTGATAATAATTTTCGCGTATTTATATAGAGATAAGATTTTGGTTCAGGTAAAATAGGGCTATGGATAAGATCGCTGTCGTAGATTTCGGAGGGCAGTATGCCCACCTAATTGCTAATCGGATAAGAAGATTGAAAATGTTTTGCGAGGTATTGAGCCCGGAAATTTTAGGTGATGTTTTTAAGCAATACAAAGGAATTATTCTTTCAGGCGGCCCCCAAAGCGTTTACAGCGAATTCGCGCCTACAATAGACCGCGAGGTTTTTGCTTTAAAAATACCTGTTCTTGGGATTTGCTACGGTCATCAATTAATGGCTTATTCATTGGGCGGAACAGTTGAGCCGGCAGTTACCAAAGAATACGGAGATACAAAATTAGAAATAAAAAAGCATTCAAAAATTCTGGACGGCTTATCACGGCACGAAACAGTTTGGATGAGCCACGGCGATGAAATAACAGCTCTTCCGCAGGGTTTTGAGGCCTCAGCATCTACTCCAAACTGTAAATTCGCAGCAATCGAAAATCCGAAAAAGAAACTTTTTAGCGTTCAATTCCACGCAGAAGTAACGCACACAAAATCAGGCATGCGCATACTCGATAATTTTCTAAAAATCTGCAAAGTCCGGCGCACATGGAGCATCGCGAAATTTATCAAAGAAATAAAAAACAAAGTGCGGCGCCAAGTCGGCAGCAAAAAAGTTTTTATGATGGTTTCAGGAGGCGTTGATTCAACAGTCGGCTTCACATTATTGAAAAAAATATTAGGCAGCCGCAGATTATTCGGACTTTTTGTTGATACAGGCTTTTTGAGGCTTAATGAAAGGGAAAACGTGATGAATATGTTTAAAAATCTGGGCCACGCCGTCCGCCTGAGGCGGACACAGGCGCATATGACACGCCGTCCGCCTGAGGCGGACTCCAATCCAAAAAACATAATGTGCTACGATGCTTCAAAAGAATTTTTCAGCGCTTTAAAAAACGTCACGGATCCAGAAATAAAACGCAGAATCATCGGAGATTTATTTATCGAAATTCAAAAAAAAGTTGTTAAAAAATTAAAACTCAATGCGTCTCACTGGATGCTCGGGCAAGGTACGATTTACCCCGACACAATCGAAACCGGCGGCACGCGCCACGCCGCGAAAATAAAAACGCACCACAACAGAGTCCCTGTAATCGAAGAATTAATCAAAAAAAATCTTATCATTGAGCCGCTGAAAGATTTATACAAAGACGAAGTGCGGTGGCTCGGAGAAAAATTAGGGATTCCGCGTGAAATAATCTGGCGGCATCCGTTTCCAGGGCCAGGCTTAGCGGTTAGATGCATATGTGCCAAAAAACCATCGTATCCAAAAAATAGCGCTAGTCTTGAGAAAAAAATAAATAAACTGCTCGGCCTGTATGGATTTGACGGAAAAATTCTGGCAATTCAAAGCGTTGGCGTGCAGGGTGACAGCAGAACATACAAACACCCGATCGCGATTTTGGGCAAAGGCGATTGGAGGACGCTTGCTGAAATCAGCACAAAAATTACAAACAAATTTGGCGATATAAATAGAGTTGTTTATGTCGCGAAGCCTGCTTATATAAAAAGCGTAAAACTCAACCCAACGAGTTTAAATGAAAAAACAATCGCGATTCTGAAAAATGCCGATGCAGTAGTAAATGATTTTATCAAAAAGAATTTAATGGTTTTTGATATTTGGCAGTTTCCGGTTGTTTTAACACCAATCAGCGTAAATTCCTCCGACAAATTTTCAATAGTTATAAGGCCTGTGTGTTCCGAAGAAGCAATGACAGCAAGTTTTTATCAAATGGATTTTGATCTTCTTGGAAAACTCGCGGAAAGTCTCATGGAGATTCCAGAAATCAGCGCGGTTTTTTATGACATCACAAATAAGCCGCCCGCGACTATTGAATGGGAATGAGCGGCAAGCTAAATTTTAAAAGTTAAAGTATAAAGGTTAAAGTAAATTATAAATGATAAAATTTAAAATTTATCATTTATTTTAGTGTTTAATTTTTAACTTTTAAAATTAAAACAGGGTCATCACCGCTCCTGCCAAAACAGGAATAATTAAATTATCATCAATTCGGATTTTCCATATTTTTATTGGCACCATTTCAACAGCCATCGCGATTAACGTACCGACAACAACCTGATTAAAACTTGCGAATTTCATTACAACAAGCGCTGTGATAAAAAACGCGATAACAGTTCCTTCAACATGTTTCGTCTCATCAAACGGAGAGCGAATACTGCCAAAATATTTTCCAATAATATGCGTAAGGGAATCGCCGAACGCCAAAATCAAAATCGAAGCAACAGCAATTTCTTTGCCGAAAACCGCATAAGAAAGAGCACTTCCTGCGACCATATAAATCAAGCCTTTCCCCGGAAATCGCTTAATATCATGCTCGCGCTCAAAATATTTTTGCATGTGGCTCACAATCGGAATTTTTTTATATTTCAAAATAAAAGACATTGCGCCTCCGATCGCGATTGCCGCCAAAAACAGCCAGATATTCAAAAAATTGTAATAAACAAAACTGGCAATCACTATCCCGACAGCAAGATGAAGCAATTGACGCCTCACTTCCAATTCACTTTTAATTTTTTCGATAATTTTTTCAGAAATTTGGCGTCCATGCTCTAGCGCGATCACATAAATACCTATCAACGCTCCGAGAATTATACCAAAAACAGTGTCACTTAAACGGTGCACGCCGAGATAAAGCCGCGTCAAAATCATAATAATAATTAACGCTGCCAAAATAACGCGCCAAAAATTATTTTTAAAAATACGGTTTATGAAAGGCAAAATCGCAACAAAAACCATAGCGTGAATGCTCGGAAAAGAATAGCCGCCGCCGAAAATATATTTATACACTGGAGCTTCAGGTCTGTTCACGTGGAAAAACGGCTTGAGTGTGTGTCCGATTGAAAACGCAGCCAAAAATGCGATAGTCGCGAGAACAAGAACGCTATATTTTTTGCGCCATGCCAAAATCGCCGCAATCGCTCCGCAAAATACAAACATTCCAATGCCCGTATAAAAAATCACAGCGTTTTCAAACCACATTGTGTTATTGTGCAGCCATCCAAATGCTGCCGCAAACAAATCATTAAAATAAAAAGATCCGATAATCAAAACAGCAGCCGCGATTATAAAAATAACATTTTTTTTCATATTACTTGCCGATTTCCGCGAGATTTATTTTACCAATTTTTCCGATAACTCTTTCAGCGAAACTTTTGAATCCAGGAGAATCGTCAGTCGCGTAAAACAGCCTGCGCCTCTCTTTTCTGAGCAATTTTTCAATTTCTGAATGTCTTTTTAAATAATCAACCAGTTTTTTCGCGGTTTCTTCAGCCGAAGAAATAATTTTCACCCGTTTTCCCATCAAGCGCTTAAAATCACGCATCATCAATGGATAATGCGTACAGCCGAGTATAAGCGCTTCTGGATTACAGCTTTTCACAGGCCGCAGATATTTTTTCAAAATCATTCGCGCCTCCGGCTTATTGTGCCAATTTTCTTCAATTAAAGGCACAAGCAATGGACACGCATAAGAATAAACCTTTGCCTTGCTTCCAAGTTTTTCAAATTCTTTTTCATACGCGCCAGCGCGGACAGTTCCAGCTGTTCCGACAACACATACGCGCTGACATCCAAGTCGAATTGCCTCTTCAACAGTCGGCCGTATAACGCCCAAAATTTTTCGGTCCATTACTCCCCTATCAACCAAATATTTATCCTGCAAATAGCGAAGAGCTGAGGATGAAGCCGTGTTGCAGGCGATAATTATCAATTTTACGCCCTGATCAAACATCCATCTTACAGCTTCTTCGGAAAATTGCCGCACAGTCTCAGCCGAACGATTTCCATACGGCACGCGGGCTGTATCTCCCAGATATAAATAATCATATTCAGGCAGAAGTTTCACGATTTCTTTCATCACAGTAAGGCCGCCGACTCCTGAATCAAAAATTCCAATCATACCCCAATTATAAACAGGGACGGGGGTAAAATCCACCGCTGAAAAAACCACCCCCGTCCCCAAAATTTGCTATAATATCGGCAGTATGAACAAATTTTTAACAATCGCGCTGTTTATCACAGGCCTTTTAATCGGCGTTTTCATTACAACGCATTTTAGAACGCCGGGAGCGCTCGGCAGTCTTTTCCCGTCCGACGTAATGGAAGCGCGCAAAAATCTCATAAAAGATTACATAGACGAACAATCGCTCTATCAAGCCCAAATCGCCTCTCTGCACAAAGACATTGAAGAAACGCAAAAACAAAACGAAAATATTTTATCCAAAGCGCGTTTAGCGAATCTCGATAATCTCAAGAAAAAAATCGGCCTTACAGAAATGCAGGCTGAAGGTATTGAAATAATACTTAAAGATTCTTCAAATGTATCGCGCGAGACAGTCTCCCCTTCTGACAAAAATCTCGTCCGCGCTTCGGATTTGCGCGATGTTGTAAATTTATTGTGGGCCAATAGAGCCGAAGCAATAGCCATAAACGGTCAGCGTGTCATCGCGGCAACGCCAATTAGCGCGGCCGGCAGCAGTATTCTCGTGAACAACATTTACATTGTTCCGCCGATTACGATTACAGCGATAGTTAATTCAAATTTAATAGAAGCGCGCATAAATGATAAAAATGTTCTATGGGATTTAAAAACAAGAATCGCGAAAAAAGAAATCCTTTTTGCGTTGACAGCAAAAAACACAGTTATGATCCCGATTTACGCCGGAGATTTCAGATTAAAATATATAACAGCAAAAGCGAATGAGTAGAAAACTCACAATAATTTCAATAAGCGCAATACTCGGAGTACTGCTCATAATCCAAGCACATTCACTTCCCGTTTCCGCTGAAATTTCGACAAGAGATACAGCGCTTAATATGTTCCGCGAAATTCAAATTTTAAAAGACACAAATAGAAATTTAAAATCTGAAATCGAAAAACTTACAACTAGCTTAGAACAACTACGGAATCGCTCCTCTGCTCTGCGCGCGCTGGAAACAGAAATCGCAAAAAATAAATTGATAAGCGGCGACACGAAAATTCAAGGCGAAGGAATCCGCCTTACAATTGGAGGCGATTTTGACGCTGTTTGGATGATAGATCTTGTGAATGAGCTTCTGCTGGCAGGCGCTGAAACAATAAGCATCAACAATATAAGGCTTACAAATCAAACAATAGGCATAGATACCCTTCCAAACAATCAAATCTTGCTAAACGGCATTATTTTAAGCCAGCCGTATGTTTTTGAAGCGATCGGAAATAGCAAAATATTAACCGAGGCGCTTGAACAACCAGGAGGCTTCACAGCAAAATTGAATGAATTTAAAGAAAAAGTTTCTCTCTTAATTGAAAAACAAAAAAGTATAGAAATGGAAAAAATCTAAACGTTAATACCCCCGTCCCCGTTTAACACCCCCGTCCCCCTTCCCTACCAGGTTATAAAAAGCAGCCAAAGAGGCTGCAGTAAGATTAAAATAAGCGCCAAAATGAAATAAATGCGTTTATTAAAGCGTTCTGCTTTCATCTGGTCAAATACCCTAACTTTCTGTTTTTTTTCGTTCTCAAGCTGTTTTTTGAGGTTCTCGCCGCTACTTAAGAGTAAAGCCTGCTGCTTGCGGTGTTCTATCATCGGAATACTGTATTTTAATCGTGCTTCCAATTGTCCTATTCGATAATTTGCTGTTTTTAATTCCGTCTCTTTGTCATTAAATTTGTCGAGCAGTTCTTCATAAAGTTTCTTATATGTATGTTGGATTGTTTCGTCAATAACATTGCCGCGGGATTTGATGTAGACACTGTCTACACTGCCTTTTTTGGCTACCATATCCCCTTTTTCATCTATAATGTAGTCAGCGCTGTCTATTGGAATGTCCACTTTGTCTACATAATTGTCTATAGACAAAACGCCCTTGACACGCTGTCTGTCTCTGAATTCAAGGATTTGGTCTTTATTAAGCCAAACTCGGCCACTTTTTACCTTACTAGACAAGTGTTTTAATTTAATATGCCTGTCTACTGTCCGCAGGGACACTTTTAATAGTCTGGAAGCCGTTTTCCGATCAATTGTATATGTTGACATTTTATATTGTGGCATAATTTTTTGTCTACATGTTGTCTACTCCTTGTCTATAGACATTTTTTTGCGTGTCTACTCCTTGTCTATAGACATGTCTACTCCTTGTCTACTCGAAGATTAGTACTTTCCCCTCGATTTGTCTAGAGAAAATGGGGACGGGGGTGTGGGAGGGGGCGGGGGTGTAGTCTTTACTTTGAGGCGCCCCATAAGCATAATGTGTAAGATGATCAAAAAAGCCGTCAGTTTAGCTCTGATTTTCGTATTTTTGGCTGCGCTCGCCGCAGGCACAGGCTTGTCGATTTTTATCGCGCGAGCTGATTATTCACATAAGCCGGGATGGTATTTTGAATACAAAATTCCGCTTGGAGAAAACCATATAACATTCAAAGGCACAACGCCTAAAGAGCAATTTGGCTCATCTTTGGCAAAAGGGGATTTGAATGGCGACTCTATAGACGACATAGCGATTGGATCTCCGCAATATTCTTCAACTGATAAAAAATCACAGGGGAAAGTGACTGTTTTTTTTGGCAATAAATATATAAAACCAGAACAGAAGAACGTGCTCGCGCCGAATATAACGATATTTGGAGAAACAAAAAATCATCAATTCGGGACAGCGGTCGCGTTCGGCGATTTTAACAATGATGCTATTGACGATTTAGCAATTGGCTCCATAAATGCGGACAAAGTTTATCTTTTTCTTGGTAAAAATAAGGAATTTCCTGCGGTAATAGATTTATCTAAAGATTTGGCTGATATCACGTTCCGCACAGCCTCTCTTAACGAAAATTTCGGGTTCAGTCTTGATATGGCGGACGTGAATTCAGACGGAATCAGCGACCTTATTATCGGCGCTCCCAGTGCGAGCCAAACAGGAAAAGTAAAAAGCGGGAAAATCTATGTTGTATTTGGATTTAAATATCCATCGCCGCAATTTTTGTATGATTTTAATAAAATTCCACCATCAATAATTATCTGGGGAGAGAATGAATTCGATCAATTTGGAGCGAGTTTAAGCCACGGCGACGTTAACGCTGATAAAAAAACGGATATAATCGCGGGCGCTTATTTAAGCGGCCAAAAATATACTCCGCAGGCAGGAAAAGTTTACGCGTATTTTGGAAAACACCCTGATGACTTAGCCGTGAACATACCAAAACCAATAGAAATTAAAATTCCAGACATAACACTTGAAGGCGCTGGCACGCAAAACTGGCTTGGATATTCAGTCGAAGCAGGGGATGCGAATAATGACGGATTAACAGATATCGCGGCCGGCGCATTTATGTATCAGGCAGAATCAAAAACAGGCAAAGCCTACATTCATTACAGCAAAAAATCTGATTACAGAATCACAAAAAAAATCAATGAACAGGAATCTTTTAAAATTTTTGGCAATCCAAAATATGAAGATGTTATAGGAACCTCAGTTTTGATAAGCGACATAAACAATGACAAGAAAAATGATTTTATTGTAGGCGCGCCTGGAATAGGGGAGCCTGTAAGCGCTAACAGCGGGTTTGTTTATATTTTTGACAATCAAACTATCGCGAAGGCGGGCGTGTTGGATATGGTGGAAGCTGTTCCGACAGCGCTTATAGAAGGAGACAAGCCGAATGATTGGTTTGGAAGTGTTGTAATAGCAGGGGATTTTAACGCTGATAAATATAATGACTTAATTATCGCGGCGCCGAACGCGTACAATTCCGGAAAACGGGAAGGCGCTGTTTATGTTCTTTTTGGCGGGCCTGAATGGCAGGGAAAATATCGATATAAAACACCCGCGGCCGACGAATCTCTTACGCGCGCGCAATTTGTTTATGGAATAATTCAGGGTTTTAATTTAGACGCGAAAAACAAAGAATTTTTGCGGCAATGCAGAGCGAATCCGGAATTTTGTCTGCATGATTTTGCAAAAGAAACACAATTTCACAGAATGAAATATTCACCAAAAGTTCTATTATATCCGGATGTTTCAGAGGAGAATTTTTTTTATGAACAAATCACGGACGCAGCTAGCCTCGGCATAATGAAAGGCTTTATGGAAGCCAAGGAAAGCCCCTTTAAGCCTGATGAACACATAACAAGAATACACGCTTTGCGCGTTATTTTGGAAGCAGCCAAAATGATAGAATGGAAATCTTACGCGGAACTTAAAAAAGAACTCAACGGAGACAAGGCTGTGCAAAATCAATTAACGCCGTTCAGCGACATTTCCGCGGAAACTTCTGATATGTGGTGGTATCCGCGCTATGTAAATTACGCTTATTTGTCAGGCATAATTAGCGATAAAGAATTTTTTCGGCCCCTTGATCCTATAAAACAAGCAGAGACGGAGGAATGGATTAAGGCAGTAAAGAGAATAACAGAATGATAAATTCGAAACACACGCGGATCCTCTCGTCTGCCCGCGCAATATAAAATAAGTCCGCCGAAGGCGGACAACCATATGCCCAAAATTCAAAAATTTTTATTTATAGCGCTGACGATTTTCATAATAATTTTTCCGATTTGGTATTTTGCAATGGGGCCGAGCGAATCTTTGCCTGGCGCCGCGTATAACAAAGCCGAAAACGCGATTTGGCTCGAGCACGAATGGGTTGAAAAAAATCGCACAACTGCACAAATTGGAGCGCTTGTAAGCAATTTTGGGGCGCATAAAATCAAATATGTTTTTGTGCATAGCGGGCCGATTGAACCGGATGGAACAATACCACCGCAGAGATACAGCCGCGCAGTAGAATTTTTAAAAACAGCCCGAATGTACGGCGACAAAATCCAATATCTCGCGTGGATTGGCCAAGTTCGCTCAAAACTGAATCTTGCGGAGCCGGAGGTGAGATTTCGATTAGTTAAAACAAGCCGTATTCTCGCCGAAGAAATCGGATTCGACGGGATTCATTATGATATTGAGCCGATTTATGAAAAAGATTCAGATATAGAGGCGCTTCTTGAAAGCACAAAAACCGCGATCGGAAACGCTAAAATTTTATCAGTCGCAGTAAATGAAATGATGCCGGATTTATCGCGCAGAATTTTCAAACTTTGGGCAAAAACAGCCGCGCCTCTCACAGAAGAAACATTTGTTAATATCGCGCGCCACGTTGATCAAATTGCTGTGATGACGTACGAAAACAGCCTCCATAGTCCCTGGCTTTACAGATATTTTCTGAAAAACGAAATAATCTGGCTCACGCGCGCGATAGACGAGCCAAAAATCCTCATCGGAATCCCGACATACGAAAAGGGGATTGATCCGAACGCTGAAAATATTGAAAACGGCTTAGCTGGCATAATCGCCGGGCTTCAGAATACGCGCAGTAATAAAGAATCTTTTCTTGGCGTCGCGATTTATTTAAATAAAGAAACGTCGAAGGAGGAGTGGGGGACATACGATAAATTATGGATAAGATAAGACTGCGTCTTTAGCAGCATTTCATAAAAAATTAATAAAAAGTTTGATAAAGCAATAATTGTGAGCGGAGACGGAGATTTTTGTTGTTTGGCAAAATATTTAGAAGAAAATAATAAATTATTTAAAATCGGCATACCGAATTATTATAAATATTCTTGTTTATTAAAAAGATTTAGCGAATATTTTTTCTATATAAATAATCTTCGAGATAAACTTGGCTACAAAAAAGAGAGGCATTAACCTTCGGACAAAACCTTAGGTGTGTCCTCTCATCGTGATACGCTAAAATATTATTACAAGCTTTTGACAAAATCAATACAACGCCCTAAATTTTTCTTAAAATTTTTATGAACAAGCGCGCGAGCGAAGCGAGCGCGCATACATTCTTCCGAAAGCTCCCAAAGTCTGAATTGGTCGGGGTGCCC
>JACRIA010000011.1 GCA_016215735.1 Candidatus Peregrinibacteria bacterium | reverse complement strand
GTGGTAACAGACGCCCAAAAATAACGTTATAACAAATAGATATGTTTTGGAAATTATTCGGTCGTCATGATCAGAAAGATATAGAGGGAATTGAATCGGCTTTGCACAAAATGCGCAAGCCGTTGTTTGATGCCCGCAAAAAAGAAGCTGTGAAAGCGCATCTATTGAGCGCGATTAAAAATCAAAAAACTCAAATCGCGCCTGTTTCCATGGCTGTGTTGGAAGAACAGGTCAAAAGCGCTGGCTTGTCAGTGCGGCTCGCTGGCTATATGAAGGCAATGATTAAAGAACGGATCTTCAGTGAAATCGAAAAAACAGTTGATATGTTCTGGCTTTTCAAGACAAAATTCATTTTCAAAAAAGTAGCTACATACGCGCTTGTTGCCATCATTATGGTAACAGGCGTTTTTTCTTTTATCACGCGGCCGGAGGCCGCATTCGCGCATCCGACTAGCGTCCTTCGCGAAATTGAAGGAGATGTTGTTGTTCTGCGCGCGGGGCAGACGCTTGTAGCGCAGGAAGATTTTGTTCTTTATCAAAACGATATTATTGATACGCGTGATGGTACGGCGACAATCAAATATTTTGATAACAGCGTAAGCAGATTAAACAAAAACACAAAAATAACACTTTCAAAATTATTCTCAGACGATAAAGCCTTAATTACTAAAATTGAGCTTAATTTTGATAGCGGCGAAGCATGGTCAATGGTGTTTGATTTGTTTAATGATTCATTTTTTAGTGTTCGCGGAAACGAATTTGAGGCGAATGTTGTTGATAGGGCGACGTTTTCCGTTTCAGCTTCGCAGGATAAAACCGAAATAGGCGTTTTCCAGAATTTGATTGATCTCACGACAAAAACCAACGGCTATTCAGAAAAAAGCGTTGTGCTAAAAGGTTATAAAGCCGTTGTTGAGCAAGGAAAACGCAGCAAGCCGCAAATTACGCGCGTGACTGATCGAGGCATGCCTTTTGATCAGCGCGAATGGTTTGAAAAAAATATGAAAAAAGATAAAGAATATATTGCGCGCGTCGTACAGGAACAATCTTCAGCACATTTAGCGGCGAGCGCGCCCGATACGCTTGAAGAATCGCTTTATCTGCCATTGAGCGAAATTGAAAAATTGCGCGTAAAACTGAATATCGCGGAAGGTAAATTTATTTCCGGCGAAGCTTTGCTCAATGACGGAAAAATTGATGAAGCACGCAAGAATTTTTCTGCCATGAAGAGCGCGATAACTGACATAAAAGCAAAAGCAGATGAACTTAAGCAGACTGATCCGGAATCTTCAGAAAAATTGATGGTTCTTGCGAATGAAAAGATTTTGAAATATAAAAAAGCGCTTTCGATTGTGACGCCGAATTTGCCTTTGTATGAAGCAAAACAAACTTTGCGCGATATAGAGCTTCTTGTTGCCGACGATGATTACAAGAAAGCCCGCGTCACGCTTGATTCCGTTTCTTCGATGCTGCTTGAAACGCAGGACATGGCTGATTATAACAGATATGAAAATGTGAAAGAAAATCTCCTCGAGTCGCAAAAGCTTCTTGAGAGTCTGCAAAACATAGATTTATCAAAAGATCCGGAATTGCTGAAACAAGTTGTCGAGAAAAAATCCGATATCGTAAAAATGCTGACACTTATAGAAAATACTGCAAAATCTCCTGAAATAAAAAAAGAACTGCAAGACGCGAAAAATACTTCTATAGATGCTATTATGGATACTGTTTCTTCTGCGCGCGATCCGCAATCTCAACAAGCAATTGAGTCTGTTGTAAAAGATATCAACAATTTTATGCAGGCGTATCCTGATGAAGAAGGCGGAACAGTCTTGCCGAAAATACAGCTATTTTTGGATAGGACGCGAAACTCCGCACCTGATTCAGAACTTTCCAGCCAGGGCGAGAATTAAACCGAGCGCCGCGAAAAGCCCCCCGATTATCCAGCAGCGCATTACTATCGTGGCTTCACTCCAGCCGAGATGTTCAAAGTGGTGATGCAGGGGAGCAACCGAGAAAACTTTTCTGTGGAAGAATTTTTTTGAAAAGACTTGGATAATTACAGAAAGCGTTTCGATTACAAAAATAAATCCTATAATCGGGAGTATTAAAACAGAATCAGTGAGCATGACGATAACGCCGAGAGTAGCGCCGAGGCTAAGCGCGCCCGTATCTCCCATATAAAATTTTGCGGGCGGTATATTAAACCAAACAAAAGCGAGAAGAGCTCCGCTGATAACGCCGCATAAAGCCGCAAGAATAAAAAGCCCTTTGACATAAGCTATAACTCCAAAAGAGGTAAACGCGATTATGAGGAGTCCGCCGGCTAAACCGTCGAGACCATCTGTTATATTGACAGCATTCGCACTTGCAACAATTATAAAAATAAAAATCGGAATGTATAACCAGCCAATTACAGTATCGCCAAAGAAAGGGATATGTATTTGGTTATAGCCGAGTTTGTAATAGAACCAGAGAGCGCCCGCGAGGCTGAAAGCAATAAGCCAAAGGAATTTTGGTTTTACCTTTATTCCTTTTGATTCTGAACGAATATTAAGCCAGTCGTCAATCAAGCCGAGAAGAGCTGTCGCGGCAAGCGTAAAGAGCGGGAGCCACGTTTCTTTTCTGTTTAGAAGTGATCTGTCGAAAATTCCGAGAGCTGAAAGCAAACGCGAAAGCGCGACTGTGGCGAGCGTTGTGCCCCAAATTATAATCCCGCCCATTGTTGGAGTTCCTTCTTTGTGTAAATGAAGCTGGCGGTAATTTTTTGCTTTTTCTCCAGTCATGGCTTCTTCGCGGATGCGTTTGCGTATGTTATATTTTTTTAAAAGATGAATGAGGGGCGGGGTTAAAATTAAAGCAGCAACAAACGCGACAAATTCCGATCCCAAAATAAGTATTAAATGTCTGATTGTGTCTGACATATTGAGGAAATTTCTAATTTCTAAGTACTCTAATTTCTAATGCGGCCTTAGCTTCGCTGCTGCCAGAGGCAGAGCGGCCGCGTTAATACCTTTTTATATGCGCCCTTCGGCCGCGTGATATTGCGCCCTTCGGGCGCGTGATATGCGGCCTTCGGCCGCGTGGTTACCAGACAAAATTAGCAAATACCCAGTCAATCAGTTTTTGAGTTTCCGTGAATCTAGCCGGGCTGTCCAGTATTACAGTAATTATATCATTTCCGCGTTCGCTAGTCGCGACTGATACAAATGAAAACCCGGCTTCGCGCGTGTGGCCGGTTTTTAATCCTTTTACGCGCGGATCCAAACCAAGCAAATTATTTGTGCTTTCAAGTTTGTGAACAGTGTTGTTTATTGATCGGACTTCCATATTTTTGATGCTGGCTACGCGCCTTATAAATGGTTTTTTATACGCAATTCTGCTCAATGTTCCTATGTCGTTCGCGTTTGAATAATTGTTTGCGTCGTCAAAGCCCGCCGGATTTGAAAATTTTGTGTTTTTGAGCTCCATAAATTGCGCTTTTTTGTTCATCTTATCCACGAATTTTTCGATTGAACCAGCGTTGTGTTCGGCGAGGCCGTAAGTCGCGTCATTCGCGGAATGTATAAGCATGCTGTAAAGCAGGTTTTCGACAGTGATTTTTTCGCCTTGGCGCAGCCACATTGTCGAGCCTTCTGCTGCCGCTGCCCGCGTGCTTATAGTGACTGTTTCCGTCAGATCATTTTCCTCCAAAATTATGAGCGCGGTGATAAGTTTCGTGATACTGCCGATCGATTTTTTTTCATCAGCGTTTTTTGAATAAAGCTGTGTTCCTGTTTTTAGGTCAAGAACATTTATCGCGCGCGCTTCGAGCGGAGGCGCAACGACTTCATTTTTTTGATATGGGATAGCTGCCACATCAAGCAAATCCGCGTAAGCAATTTTCGTTTCTTGCGGAGGAAGTATCATGGGAGTCGTGTTTAGAATTCCAGAAATGTACAAATTTAAAAGTGTTAATATCATTTTGGTGTCGCTTCGCGACTTTTATTTATTATACGCCCGTATTCGCCCGCGGCGAACACGGGCGTGTGGTATCATTTTTTAGGTGGTGCGCCTTCGGCGCGTTGCGGCGGCAATATTATGAAATCATACGGATCCTCAAGCGGACGCAGCCAATAATCAGCGCCTACCTCGATTATAACATCCGCATCGCTTCCGTAGGGCGCAATCGTGTATTCAATCGGAACCTCCGCTAATATTGAACCTGGAATAAATTTCTGCAGCATGTACACGAAATTTTTATCAACTTTATTCTTGATATAATACGTTGTTTTTTGCACAGTATTACTTTTTGCGTTGCCGAATTTCACGATATTAAAACAATATCTCGTGAGCATTGATTTCAATTTTGCCGCAGCTGCACGCGGCGTTCCGTTTAATATTTGAAGTTTAACTGATTCGTTCAAAAGCAAAGAATTATTTATCACGATATTAGTCAAATTCTGCACTTTGTCATATTTATCTCCCGCAGGCATCAAAACATTTCCTCCATATCCGTCTTGTGCGAGATATGGATAAAGCCATCCGCCGCATTTCGAAGGATCATCGTGCATTTCATAAGATTTGATTAAAGATTGATCTATGTCTTTGCCGATTTTAGCGAGCGTGATTATTTGTCTTACTGTTAAATTTGTTTCTACATCATTTTTCAGACTGAATAAAATATCTTTTACTTTGTTTTCGTTGATTTCCCCGTTTTTTATCACTTTTTCTTTTAGCGCTAATATTAATTTTTGCTGGCGCTTATCCCTGTCGTATACGGATGTTGTTTGGCGCGATCTTGCGTATTTTAAGGCCGTACTTCCATTCATATGATGCCAGCCTTGTTCTATGTAGAACGGATTATAGCCGTCAGTTTTATCATTTGGATAGAATGGATCTGAAATCGCTTGATCCACGTAAATATCAACGCCGCCAAGGCTGTCGATTGCTTTTTCAAATCCTGAAAAATTTACCTTTATGTAATATTGAATTGGCACATTCAGCGTTTTTTCGGTTATTGACCGCAGTTCTTCGAGGCCGCGGGTTGAATCTTTGTAATGAGCTTTCGCGGCCGCGTAAACAGTATTTATTTTACCTTTCCATATTTTGCCGTCGTCTACGTATAAATCTCTCGGTACGGAAAACATAACAGCGCTTTTGTTCTTTTCATCAAGACTTACAATTATCATCGTGTCTGTTAGATCCGGACCTTGATGTTCGCCGCCTCCAATTCCTAAAACAAGAACGTTTGTATGGCCGTATGCGTCCGCATCAAGACTCTCACCAAAAAAGAAAATTACGTTTGTTATGCTGAAATTGAAAAGTACTTTTATAAGCAGAGCGATTATAAAAATCAGCAAAAATACTTTAAATCCAGTTTTAATTGATGAGGGGGAAATTCTAAAACTCATACGTAGTTTTTATTCTAGTATTTTAATCCTATCGTGTCAAAATAATTGTCGCCTTTACGTTTCCAAAATTCGTTACGGCAATCCCAAGTCCCATTTGAGATAATTGATTTTCAAGCATGCCGGATAGCTGCGAAATGTTTTCGATGAAAGAATCCGTAGTATTTTGCGAATAAACAAACATCTTTACAAAACTATATGAAATGCTGTTTTTTATCATGTTTTCAAGAGTTGATCCGTCCGGCGAGATGAAATCAGTGAAATCCTGGGCTGCCATTTTTTCGCTCCATGTTTTTGTTATGTTGTTTATTGCTGAATTTTCATTAAGTGTCTTTAGACCTTGAGATTCGCGGTTTTTATTTATATAAGCAAAAAGTTCTGTTTCTATTTTTGAAATATCTTCTGTTGTGAGGGGATTCGGTGAAAATTCCTGCACTGTCAAAATCTCTCCATTTGCATTTTTACTGAATCCAAAGCCAACTTTAGTCCATTTTACCGTGAGTATGTTTTTTCTGTGAGCTGGGCTGCGCATAAATCCTTCAAAACCGTCGACCAAGCCTGAAGTTTTCGCTATGTTTTCCCCGACTTCTACGGGAATATTGAGCGCGATTCTTCTGTCGTTCGGCGAACCGCCGGAGAGATCCGTATGGCTGAAATAATTATTTTTCGCCATGTCCTCGGCGTGTTTTTGCGCGAGAATAGTTAAGCTGTCGTCGATTTTTACAGGATTCATGCTTAGTTTTTGCCGCGCCGTATTTACCCAGTTTAAATATTTATCGCTGACGCCGGCTAAATCACTATTAATTTCTGCCATATCTTTTATATCCAAAAAATCAGGCAGAAAAGGTATGGAATTTCCTATATACACAGGCGAATTTACAATTGCTGCTCCCGTGATTTCGCTTATTCCAATAACGTACGTTCCTGCGGAAGGCGGCGTGTATGAAATTGAGTACGAACTTCCTTTTGGCAAGGCTTCCGCGTAGTTTATCGAAATGGGTTTTACCGGCGATTCAGTTATTATCTCTTCAACTAAGCCATCTGGCTTGATGATGCTGCATTTTTTGGAAATTTCCGTTTTTGCAGTTCCCGTGATTGATAATTTTGAAGGAGCTGTAAGCTTTTCCGGCAAGCCGGAAACTGATATTTTTTGATTTTCTATTTTGTTGAAAAGATGGCGAGTTGCGTCGAATGATATTGTTGTTCCCGCCCAATAAGAAGAAAGGCTTAGCGGGAAAAAACTCGCCGCACCTGCCATTTCGACTGTAAGGTTTATTTTTCCCGGAGAAAAATCGTAAAAATCTTCATATGGCACGTCAAAAGTTTTTATAGACTGCCTTGAAATATAAGAGACTGCTTTCTCCTCTTGACTAAAAGTGATTCTTATCAGACTGTTTTGCGCTGGTTCGAGAGATACAGTTGTTTTATTGTTTGCGAAATTTATGCCTGCATTTGAAGGCTTTTCTGAAATAGGGGACCCTGGAGCTGTTATCGAAGCGTTTAATACGCTGATGCGTTTTACTTTGCTGGAGCCTTTTGTGCCGGGGATAATGCCCATTTCATAAGAACCCGGATACCTGAATACAACAGGAATGGAAAATTGATTATTTTTTACAGCGCTTGCAAAATCTAAAGTTTTGCTGGTGTTGTTTTGGTCTTTATATGAAAGGAAAATAAACATTGAATCGTATTGAGTACTGCTTAATATGCTGCCCTCGAATTTATATATTTCATTTTTGTAGAACTGCGTTGGAAAGTCGCGATCTAGACTGATGTTGTCGAAGGAATTTTTGCTGATCATTGAAAAAGCTGTTTCCTCAGCGCTTCCTATCTGGGGCGTTTCCGGCGATACAATGGGTTTGAAATTATCAGCGATGTTTGTATCTTGTATTGGCTCTGGTTTCGTTGCCGCGACCTTAAAAATATTATATTTATCAGATTTATATATGATGTCGCTCGTGAGTCCGCGTGTTATATGCGCGTCTGGCTGGAAAAATCTGCTTTGATCTATAAGATTTTTTGTTTTTGCGAAATCAACATAAGAAGCAAACCATGAATCTTTTGCTACGTCAGTGAAAGGATCTTTGTTTGGCGCTTGTACTTTCCATTTTTGCGCTATGCCAATTACTTTTATGGCTTCAGATTTTGAAATTTCAGCCTCCGGCTTGAATGTGCTATCGGGATAACCAGTGAGAATTCCTGATGATTTTGCTTTTCTTACATAGGGAGCGTACCAAGCGGTTTCATTAATATCTTTAAATCCGCTTGATCCAAAAACATCGAGTTTGAGGTTTGCGCTTAGAATAACTATTTTTACGAATTCGGCTCTCGTGACTGTGCTGTAAGGCTTAAAAGTATTGTCGCTGTAGCCTTTTATTATGTTGTGCTGTTCTAAAAAATTTATTGCCGGGTAATATTTGTTTTGCTTAAGTACATCGGAAAAAGCAGTTGCCCTTCCAGCCGTTATAAAAAAAATCGCCGCTATCGCCACTGCTGACAAAATTTTTTTCATGGTCGTTGACTAGCTTTGATTATACTATTATAATTGGCTAAAATATAGTTTTAACCTCCTTATATGAAGAACAAAAAAACTCTCGCTGTTGTTTCGGTGATTTTAGCATTGACCATGCTTGCTGGCTGCGGCGCTCCAGCCAAAAGCCCGGACGAAATTGTGAAAAATGGAATAAAAAACTTCTGGAATACTGTTGATTCAGGCAATATCCAACTGGATGTTCAGGCCACAGCCGAAGAAATAGAAGCAGGCAAGGATGGTAAAAAAGACCAAACTTCCATGAATTTTGTTGTTCTCGGCAAATACGATAAAAAAGATAAACAAAATCTGAAATTTGACATGAATTTATCCGGAGACGTTACATATTTAAACATCAAATATGGCGGCGAGCTCGCTCTCAAGATGG
>JACRIA010000062.1 GCA_016215735.1 Candidatus Peregrinibacteria bacterium | reverse complement strand
CATTAACGCATCGAAAATTAAGCCAGCGTTTCTGGCGCGATTAATGGATTTAGTTTGTAAAAGTGAAATTTCCGGCAATATGGCAAAAGGAGATATTTTTGAAGAAATGTATCATACCGGCCGCGGCCCCGACGAAATTATCAAAGAAAAAGGCCTTAAGCAGGTTTCTGACACAAGCGCGATAGAGAAAACCTGCAAAGGAGTAATTGAGAAAAATCCGGATGTTGTTGCGGAATACAGATCCGGCAAGGAAAAAGTTTTTGGGTTTTTGGTTGGTCAAGTTATGAAAGAATTGAAAGGACAGGGGAATCCCGCTTCAATCAATGAAATACTGAAAAAGCTTTTAAAATAGCCGAAAATATAGTATAATATTTATAGCACGCCGTTCGCCGCAGGCGAACACAGGCGCATTATAAAAAAATTAAAAAAATGGTTACATCAGCCCTCGACATTCTGTATTTAGCGCTTGCGATTGCGGCGATTGTACTTACGGTTTTTATCGCGATCACGCTCGCTTATGTGATTTTTATTTTACGCGACGCTTCAAAGGTTATTTCTGATGTTGAAGAGGTTGTTGACCGCGTAAATAAGATTATCGTGACGCCTTTCAAATTTATCGAAACAATCACTTCATACGTTAAACCTTTTATCAATAAGGTTATAAAAAAGAAATAAGAATCATATCAGTGTTTTTTGAACACTGTTAATGGGAATTTAATAACAGCGTTGAATATTCGGCGTATCCGTTTTGGTTCTTGAAAAAGCCGTACGAGCCATTCAAGGCCGATTTTTCGCATAAAACTTGGCGCGCGATGTAATTTTCCAGCCAGAAAATCAAATGCGCCGCCAACGCCAATAGCGATTTTAATGTTAGGCAAACGAGATAGATTTTCGTGGATCCATTTTTCTTGTTTTGGAGCTCCGAATGCGACGAATAAAACGTCTGCCCCTGAATTATTGATTTTTTCTATAATTCCAATTTCTTCGGGAAATCCTGCGTGGATTCCCACGATTTTTAGGCTAGGGAAGCGCAGCGCAAGACTTTGCGCGGTTTTTTCCGCTATGCCGAGAGCAGCCCCAAGCAGAAATATTTTGTGTCCTGTTTGAGCGACTTTTTCGCATATGCTAGCCATTAAATCAGTTCCAGCAACCCGTTCCTTTAGGACTTTTTTGCAAATCGCGGGGCAGAGGAGCAGTGTTCCGAGTAGGCCGAGGCCTTTGAGAATTTTTATAAACCGCGATTTATTTTTTAGAGTTTTGAATAAATATGTTGCGGCCCAAAGAATTCCGATTCCATCAGGAATATTTAGATGAGTTTTATTGAGAATATTTTTAAAATAATCATTTTTTTGCGCTTCGAGCAGAAATTCTGGATTTGGAGTCGCGATGTGCTTTTGACCGCTGCTTGCGAGCCAATCTGAAATTTTTTCAAGCGCCTCATTATGCGTGATTTTATTGAACGGGACGCCTAAAATTACGATTTTCTCATCCATGTTTTTTCGCGATTACGCAGATATTGTTTGTTTTGAACATTTCTATTATTTCAAAACCAGCTTCTTTAAGCAATTTACGAAGTTCAGCGGTTGTAAATGCGTGATAATAGCGATTCACTCCGTTTTCTCCCCAATTTATAAAAATGTCTTTGAAGTCATATTCTTTATGAAAAAGGCTTTTGAGTATTTTAAGAATATGTTTTTTTTGAAAAAGATCCCACACCATCAAAATCAAAATACCTTTGTCTTTAAGTACGCGATGGATTTCACCAAGAGCCTGTTTTCTATATTCTTTGGAGGGGATATGGTGCAGAGCCGCAATACAAAAAACAACATCTTTGGCCGCGTTTTCAAGCGGGAGCGAGAGCATGTCGCCGTACATGAATTTTGCGTTAGGAAAGCGCTTTTTTGCTTCTTCAAGGAGCGCATTATTATTGTCGATTCCTATATAATTTGCGTTTTCGCCAAGAATTTTTAACAAGCGTCCGTTGCCGCATCCAATATCTGCGATTTCGTCAGTTTGTGGTGCGCCTTCGGCGCGTTTATTTATAGCGCCTGTGTTCGCCCCGAGTACTCGGGGCGAACGGCGTGTTTGCACGTATTTTTTAAAATATTCAAATTCAGTCCAGGGTTCTTCACGCGTTTGGCTGAATTCTTTACTGATGAATTCATAGTCTTTTTTGACTTTTTCGAGCAATTCTTTAGCGGTTCGTTCTTTCATATATGTGATATAATCGCGCTGCAACTACCCATGAATAATATTCTAAAAAAGCTGGTTTCTCAAGCCATAAACAAGTTTGCTGCTAACGCAGTAAAGAACAAAATCTTTGATGAAAAATCTCTGAACAGGCTTAAAAATGATTTTTGCAAAAAATATAAAATTACTTCGCCGAAAAATACTGATTTGATAGAAGCATATCGTGAACTTATCAAGCGCCGCGCTATCAAACCGAATGAAAAATTCTTTGAATTAATTAAAAAAAGAAAAGTGCGGTCGCTTTCCGGAATCGCGTCAATTACTGTTATTACAAAAGATTATCCGTGTCCGGGTAAATGTATTTTTTGTCCAAAAGAAAAGGGGATGCCAAAAAGTTATTTATCGAACGAACCTGCGATAATGCGAGCGATTTTGAATAAATTTGATCCGTTCGGTCAAACACGAACGCGGCTTACAAGTTTAAAAAAAACCGGCCATCCGATCTCGAAAATCGAAATGATAATTGCTGGCGGAACTTTTTCTTATTATCCGCGAAAATATACAACTGAATTTGTTAAAAGAATTTATGATGCGTTAAATTATCCTAAAAAATCGCGAAATCTTATATCTGCGCAGAAAATAAATGAAACTGCGGTCCATCGTTGTATTGGCCTTTCCATTGAAACGCGTCCAGATTTTATTAATGAAAAAGAAATTAAATATCTGCGCGAACTTGGAGTTACAAAAGTTGAACTTGGCGTCCAAACTACTTACGATGATGTGTTGAAATTTAACAAAAGGGGACACACAGTCGCAACGTCTGTAAAGGCCATTCAGATGCTAAAAGACGCAGGATTTAAGGTAAATTGCCATATTATGCCTGGTTTGCCTGGTTCTTCGGCCGCTCGGGATATAAAAATGTTTAAGGAGCTTTTTTCTAATCCGGATTTTCAACCTGACTGGCTGAAAATTTATCCGTGCGTTGTTGTGCCAGGAAGCGCTCTCGAAAATATTTGGCGCAATAAAAAATTCAAACCCTACACAGATAAGCAAATGATTAGTCTTTTGGCAAAAATAAAGCCGATAATTCCGGAATACGTGCGCGTGACGCGTCTTTACCGCGACATTCCCTCAAATAGTATTTTGGCTGGTCCAAAAATTTAAAATCT
>JACRIA010000010.1 GCA_016215735.1 Candidatus Peregrinibacteria bacterium | reverse complement strand
TTGTCTTACTGCGTCAGCAGCAAGCTTGTCTTACTGCGTCAGCAGCAAGCTTGTCTTACTGCGTCAGCAGCAAGCTTGTCTTACTGCGTCAGCAGCAAGCTTGTCTTACTGCGTCAGCAGCAAACTTGTTTACTCCATAACAAAATTTCTATGGAAGTGCGAATCTTCACAAAAGAAATGTCACCTTCGGAAGTAAAGAAGGTGAAAGATTATTCCTCGACGAAAATCGAGCCGATTGAACGTTTGTTGGGTCATTTTGCAGCAGACGCGATTCGTCTCGACATCAATGCTGAAAAACTCGGCCGCAGAAGCGCGTACAGAGTTGAATTTGTCCTTCATCTGCCTTCAAAAACAATTATCGGACGCGAAGCCAGCCATGAAATTACAAAAGCTGTTGATCTTGCGAAAGATCGGGTTGTGCGGCAAATAAAAAAACATGAGGAACTTTTGCGGGACAGAAAAACTTATACTGAAAAACCGCATCAGCAAGCCGGCGACATTGATTATCATAAACTCACAGCGCTAACCAAAATCAAGCAGGAGCAGAGAGACAGATTAATTGACATAATCCAGCCGCATCTTGAAAAACTCAATAAATTCATTAAAAGAGAAATACTTTTAAAAGAATCAGGCGATATTATTCCTGAAAACGAAATCGAGAGCGAATCCATCCTCAATGAAGTTATTTTGGAATTTTACGAAAATTACAATCCTTCATTGCGCGGTAAAGATCTCGAACAGTGGCTTTATATGGTTGCGATAAATAAAATCCGATCATCAATTGATACGCTTAAAGACGAAGGATTGAAAATGGTGCCGATCGAAGATGGCGAAGGAGAAAAACCGCGCGTAGATGAAGATTTTGAATATTCTGAACCAATCGAAATAAAATCAATGATGACGGAAATTCCAAGCAACGATGAAGAAATCATTCCGGAAAAAATCGCCAAGAAAAAAGAATTGTCGCGCTTTTTAATGGATGAGCTTTCAAAAATCCCTGATCGCAAGCGTGAAGCATTTGTACTGCATAAGCTGGAAGGGTTTTTGCTGGCGCAAATAAGCGAAATTCAGCATAGGCCGCTAAAAGCCGTAAAATCGGATGTTGAAGAAGTACAGCGGGTTTTGGCAGAAAAAGCGCAGCAGGAATTTGGAGAAGAAATGTAGAATTATCCAAACCACCAACTCATTCCAACTCACTCCAAACAAAAATCCAACTTTAATAAATTTCCAACAGGCCACGCCGTTCGCCGCAGGCGAACACAGGCGATATAAAAAAGATTAAGTCGTCCGCCGCAGGCGGACACCAAATTGGGTCATTACCACTCTCTGCTTAGTGCTCCGTGCGTAAGCACGGAGATGAAGCTGATCCGCCGTAGGCGGACCCCGCGAAGCGGGGAAGAGAGTGGCATTTACTTGGAATGACTTGGTGTGACTTGGGATTTGGACAATTTTAACAATATTCTATTGAATAACAGAAAATCCCCCTTTATTATTAGGCCATGTTCGACGCTGTAAATAACTTTTTTGCCAATATAATTTCATTTATCCATAAATCAGCAACGGGTTTTTGGGAAAATCTGGGATATTTGAATTTATCATGGTACCAAATCGGAATCGATATCATTATTGTCGCGGTTTTGATATATTATTTGATTCTTCTTTTAAAAGGCACCCGTGCGCTGAATATCGCCTGGGGCTTGGTTATACTCGCGATTATTTTTCTGCTTAGCAGAGCCATTTCTCTTGTGTCCACAAATTGGATAATGGAGAAATTTCTAACAGTAATCATCATCGCGATACCGATTATTTTTCAGCAGGAGCTTCGCCGCGCGCTTGAGAAGCTCGGAAGAACAAAATTATTCATGAGCAAAATCGGAATCAAAGCCGACATCATGATAAGCCGGCTTGTTTCAGCCTGCACAGAACTCGTTGAAAATAAAAGAGGAGCGCTTATTGTTTTTGAAAAAGATACGCCCCTTAAAGAGTACGCAGAAACCGGCATCGAGCTTGAAGCTGAAGTTTCAAAAGAACTTATTGTGAGTATTTTTGGCAGCCATTCGCCGCTTCACGACGGCGCTATTATCATTAAAGACAATAAAATAAAAGCAGCTTCGTGCATTTTGCCGCATTCATTCAAATCATACAGTAAGAATTTCGGCACGCGCCACAGAGCAGCGCTCGCTCTCACGGAAAATACAGACGCGAATGTGATAGTGATTTCAGAAGAGCGCGGCACAGTTTCGTTTGTTGAAAACGGCAATATTGAACTTAATATAACGCCGCAGCGCCTCGAAGAACTTCTTGGCTTCCTTAAGCCAAAAGAAAAGAAACAGTATTTTATTAAGCGCAGGAAATAAATGTTCAATGTGTTATTCAAAAATCTAGCTCTAAAAATTTTTTCGCTGATACTCGCGATATTATTTTGGATAATAATAATTGCGTCGCAGCAGACGCCGTTTCAATTCGCGGATCAGCTGGAAATAAAACCATTCAATTTATCCGAACAGCTAAGTCTTGTGACATCTTTGCCGAAAGTAAAAATAAAAATTCTCGCGAGCAAAGAAATTCTTCCGAAACTCACGAAACAGGACTTCGAAGCTTATATTGATTTAAAAAATATACAGAAAGGAAAGAATATTTTGAGCGTCGCAGTGGCTCCGAAAATACCGAATGTGACAGTTGCCTCAATAAATCCATCGCAGGTTACAGTTGAAATAGAAAATGTAAGCCAGAAACAAGTTCCGATTTCAGCATTTTACAAAGGCAGTCCATCAGAAGGATATAAAATCGGAGAGCTTATTCCGCAGACAGCAAAAGCTCAAATAAAAGGTGCTGAAAGCGTTATTAAAAAGATATCGGACGTGAAAGGAATTATTTATTTAGACGGCGCGGAAAGCGAGAATTTTCAAAAAGACATAGTTCTGCAGGCTTTTGACAATAATGGCGCGGAAATCAAAGAAGTGTCCATAGAGCCGCGCAATGTAAAGGTCGATATCACAGTTTTGGCGCTGATGAGCGAAAAATCAGTTGATATCAAAGTAATTACGAAAGGTTCGTTAAAAAACGCATCTGTCTTAAGCGTGAAAACAGATCCAGCGACAATAGAAATAAAAGGCGATAAAAAATCGCTCGAAGGAATAGAATATATTGAAACAATACCGATGGATATTACGGACGCCGTGGAAACCGTGGAAAAATATGCGGCTCTCAATTTGCCAAAAGGATTAAGCCTGGTCGATGAGAGCAAAAATAAAATAAAAGTTACAATCGAAATCAAACCATACTGATATGTCGCTTAATATCGGAATAGTGGGTCTCCCAAATGTCGGAAAATCAACTTTGTTCAACGCGCTTATACGCTCGCGAACAGCTGCAGTAGCGCCGTATCCATTTTGCACGATTGATCCGAATGTGGGCGTGGTAGAAGTTCCGGATGAAAGATTAAAACGCATCGCGGAAATTGCTAAACCGGAGAAAATAACGCCGACAACAATACAATTCAAAGATATAGCAGGTCTGATAAAAGGCGCCAGTAAAGGAGAAGGACTTGGCAATCAATTTCTTTCGCACATACGGGAAAGCGACGCCATAATACAAATCGTAAGATTTTTTAAAGATGAATTAGTACCCCATGTGCATGAAACCGTTGATTCAAAAAGAGACAAAGAAATAATTAACACAGAACTTATTTTGGCGGATTTACAGACATTGGAAAAAAGGCTTGAAAAAGCCAGAACAGACACGCGCTCCGCTAAACCGGAAGCAAAAAAATATCTTGAGCTTTTGGAAAAAATACAGGCAGGGCTTTCAGAAGAAACTCTAGTGCGCGAAATGAAATTAGCAGAAGAAGAGGAAGAAAAAATAAGGGATCTGCATTTTATCACTCAAAAACCGGTAATTTATATCGCGAATGTTTCAGAAAGCGAATTGAAAAATATGAAAAAGGAAGACTTACGGTCGGCGCTCGGACTTTCAAATGATGCGGCAGTGATTCCAATATGCGCTAAAATCGAAGAAGAATTATCAAGCTTGAATCCGCAGGAAGCAAAAGAATATCTCGCGCAGCTTGGAGTTGAAGATACTGGTTTAAATGAAGTGATAAAAGCGTCATACAGCGCGCTGGGCTTGATAACTTATTTTACGCAGGGCCCGAAAGAAGTCCGCGCATGGACAGTGCGTTCAGGCGTGACAGCTCCGCAAGCAGCCGGCGTAATTCATACAGACTTTGAAAAACATTTTATAAAAGCAGAAGTGATTGCTTATGATGATTTTATTTCATCGGGAGGTGAAGTGCCTGCACGCGAAAAAGGCCTAATGCGCGTTGAAGGAAAAGATTACGTTGTCCGCGACGGCGACATTATTTTCTTCAGGGTTAATGCCTAGAATTTCATTTCTTCGGTAGCTTTATCTTGGCGTAATCAATATAAACAAAAATAGTGTACAAAACCAAAAGCGCTGTCATTATTATCGCGAAAGAAAGATTGATCTTTATTTTATAATAATAAACCTCCGCAGCTATCATGGATATTGCGAAAAGCAGTATCAAGCCGCTGGTTGTCCATATTATTTTCCCCCTGCGCAGTCCTGGAAAATTCATCTCTGACAATTTTTTCACATAAACAACAAGAAGAAAATTAACCAGAAGCCCGCCGTAAATGAATAAATTGATGACCAAAGGGGCGTTTTGTATATTCGCGGAAACAATCGTATTAACAATAAACGGATGAATGATCCACGCGGCGAGCATCACAATAGACGCAGCAATAAACAAAGTAAACAAGCCTATAAATCTGCGTTCAACCCTGTCAACGCCCGGTATAAGTTGTATTTTTTTCACAACTTCATCGAGTAAGTCCAGATCCGAAATAACAAAATCAATAGTGACATAGCCCTTGACTTTTTTCTCGGAATGGCAGGTCCACCCGACAATTTTTACCATGCTTATGTTCAAACTGCGGAGAGCGTTGCTTACATCCTCAACAAATCCCGTTCTGTCAGCGCCCTCGATATATAAACGTATTTTTTTATTTATATTTATAACAGGCGGATTTATTGACAAAATCCTGCTTTCTATCTTTTTTTCTTCCTTGGACGCAGATCTTTTCATGTAAATAAGCTTTATTATGTCAAAAGGCAGGATTGTTCCATCTCCGACCGCGGCATACATGTCGGAGATTGAGTCAAAAGTATAATTTGCTTTTTCATATAGAGCGTTTTTGAAGTCTTTGAAATTTATATTTTCTACAAAACCGAGCCCGGCGATATTAAACGCTTTTTCAAGGAGATTTTTACCCATCTGGATTTTTTCTTCGCGCGATTTATTTCTGAAAAATTCTCTTATTTTTGTTCTGGCGATATTAGTTTTTATATAAGGCAGCCATTCGAGTTTTGGGTGGTGGATCGTTTCGGAAGTTATTATTTTTACCTTATTATTCCGTTCCAATATAGAGGTCAAAGTGGCATTTTTCCCATTAATTTCGGCTCCAACAGCATAATCAATTTTTTCAGGAGTAGTCGCGCATATAAAATCAATAACGCACGAGCCAATTGGAAGATGCATCGCGTTGCCGGCCATATCAAACACCCGGATTCTGTCGCTAAAAATTTCATATTTCAAATCTTTCATAAAATAATCAATGTCAGGTTCATCTTTCTGGAGTTCTAGTATTTGTTCCATCCAGTTTAATAATTTTGGATGGATAGTTTTAACCTTAGTTAAATCCAGCCCCATTTCGGAATTTTCATTCATCTTTTCTGTGCGGATTTGTATTTCAATAGACACGCCGTCTTTACAGAAAACAGTGGTGTGGAGAGATTCATAGCCATTGATTTTTGGAACAGCGATATAATCCTTAAAACGGCCCGGATCAGGCTTGAAAATAGAATGGATAATGCCGAGAATTTTATAGCAGTTTTCGATATTATTCGTGATTATTCTGAGCGTTACAAGATCAAAAACATCATCAACGGTTTTTCGAAGCGATTTGATCTTTTTATAAATCGTAAAAACGGATTTTTTGCGCGGAAAAACCCCTGCTTTGATTTTGTGTTTTTTCAGATCCTTAGAAATAGTTTCGATCGCGCTTTGGGTTATATTGGTCAGTCCTTCTTCGGATTTTTTTATTTTGTCGGAAAACAATTTACATTCCTGCGGATACAGATTTTTGAAACAAAGATCTTCAAGTTCGTTTTTTATGCCTTGTATTCCCATCAAGTTTGCAATCGGAACGTAGATTTCAAGCGTTTCCCTCGAGATTCTTGCCTGCTTTTCCTGTTTTACGAATTTAATCGTCCGCATATTATGCAAACGGTCAGCAAGCTTTATGAAAATCACGCGCGGATCTTTTGAAGTATGGAGAAGAAGTTTTTTAAGAGATTCAATTTCGCGCTTCGCCATGTCGTGTTTATAATAAACCTTTGATAATTTGGTTACGCCATTAACCAAAAACGCGGCATGTTCGCCGAAATTTTTCTCAATATCTTCAATCGTATAGAGGGTATCCTCAGGCACATCGTGGAGCAGGGCGGCAATCAGAGTATTTTCATCAACGCGCAAATTCGACAGAATTTTAGTCGTCTCAATCGGATGAATAATATATGGAGCGCCCTCTTTTCTTTTCTGGCCTTCATGGGCATTAAGAGCGAATTTGTAAGCCTTTATTAAACGGCCGGAGCTAAAATTAGGAATTTTATCCTTTACGTTTTTTATTATCTCATTTATGTAAGTGAGATATTTCATCGTGATAAAAATATAATCGCACAGCGGAGTTTCGTACGTCAATATCAAAGATGCGGCGCTTCACTGAATTCCGCGAATAAAGTACAATATCCGCGTTATGAAAAAGAAGGTTGTTATTGCGATGTCGGGAGGAGTCGATTCCTCAGTAGCCGCGATTCTGCTTAAAAATCAGGGTTATCAGTGCATAGGCGTGCATCTAAAGTTTTGGAGCGATCCAGCTGCAAAAAAGTTTCTCGCAAAATCCGCCTTTACCTCGTGTGAGAACAAATGCTGTTCAACCGAAAGCGCGCAGTCGGCGCGCAATGTGTGCCGGATGCTCAATATTCCTTTCACAGTTATAAATGTCGAAAAAAAATTCAAAAAACACATTGTTGACTATTTTATTAATGAATATTGCGCTGGCCGCACTCCAAATCCGTGCGTTGAATGCAACCGCTATATAAAATTTGGCGAATTGATTCGCATCAGCCGCGGACTCGGCGCTGATTTTGTCGCGACAGGCCACTACGCAAGAAAAACAAACACGCCGTCCCGCCTTGGCGGGACACAGGCGCATATAACAGGCCGCGCCGAAGGCGCACAGGCCCATATAAATAAAACGCGAAGCGACTCCATACGCGGGCTTGAAATTGCCAAAGACAAAGAAAAAGACCAAAGCTATTTTCTCTACACATTAACTCCGCGCAAGTTAAAACACATCTTATTTCCGCTCGCTAATTTAATAAAATCCGAAGTAAGAAAAATCGCTGAAAAATATCATCTGCGCGATTTAAGCAAAAAGCGCGAAAGCCAAAATCTGTGTTTTTTCCCAGACAAGCTTTACACGGATTTTTTGAAAAGACAGCTCCGGCCATCGCAGCTCAGGCCAGGTCCAATCAAAGACTTAAAAGGCAGGCGGCTCGGCACTCACAACGGAATCGCGCTTTACACAATCGGCCAAAGGAAATATCTCGGTATCAGCGGCCAAAAAACTCCACTTTATGTCACGAAAATTGATAAAAAATCAAACACGATCTTTGTCGGCGAGGCAAAGGATTTATATTCAAAAAAACTCACAGTCAAAAAGCTGAATTTTATCCAGCCTAAGCCAAAAAAAACAATAAATGTAAAAGTTAAGATCAGGTACCGCGCAAAGCAGGTTCCCGCAAAACTCAAGATAAAAAAATCAACCGCAGAAATAACTTTTCGCGAGCCTCAACGCGCGGTTACAGTAGGCCAATCAGCAGTATTTTATAAGGGTAATTTGCTTCTTGGCGGCGGCATCATAAATTCATAAAAAGAAAATCTTTTGCGCAACGCATTTGACAAATTTACTGGAATACGCAATACTTATCTCCTTTAATTAATTTAATATGGCATTTAATAGCCCTGAAAATCAATCGCCAGAAACATGTGATACTTCAAAGAGAAATTTCCTTGCTGTATCAGTCATTGTTGCTACCGGTTTACTTTTTGGCGGATGCAAAGAAGAAATCTTCCAGGTTACAGATCTTGCAGCAGATGGAGAAGCTAGAACAGGAGAAAAATTTATTTATTATGATGAGAGAAACCCCTGTGTTATTGGCGGTAAAGAATATAAAAGCATATTAATCAAAGGAAAAAGTGGTCGTCTTTCACCTGCTTATATCAATTCGGAAACACAAGAAATATTAACAACAGCCGATGGTTTGATAGTACCTTTTGTTTATGAACAAATAAAAAACGTAAAAGGCAGACAATATATATATATCAGTTTTAAAAATGACAAAAGACCCTACAGCGATGGCTATATAGATCTAGAAACCCGGGAATTGCTAAGAACATCCACAGGAGAAATTATTAAAAGTTTTTTCAATACAGAATGTGTACTAGGAGGAAAGAAATGCGATATAGTAAAAATAGATCTCCCCCGTAAGAAATATCATGAAATAATAGAAAAGTACCCTTATCTCGATCTTGAAACAACAAGTATATTGAAAACTCCTGATGGGGTGATAATTATGGGGGCTATAGGCAATAAAGAAACTTTTAAAATCGGGAATAACAACTATTTAGGAGTGATACTATTACCAGACAATGAAGAAAGTTTATATTGTTTTATAGATGAAAAAACATTAGAGCCGTTTAAAATAGAAATACCCGGCACAGGAGGGAGAAAAATATTAGTTGAGAATGGGCCGTTCGGCAATATTGATGTAAACGGTACAAAATATATGAAATTCAAATTCTTGGTTAGCGGAAGCATTCTTTACATCAATAGCGAAACAGGGGAAGCATCGTTTCCTTGAACCTTCAAAAAAATAGACCTTGTTGATTAAATAGCCCATTTGCAAAATTCAAATAATATTTTCTATTATTGATAAAACCATTGTCTAAAAGCCAAAAATCCGCTATAATATCAAGATAACACTCGCCCAAAGGCTGAAAAAAACAGAAACAACACGCGCGGATCCTCTCGTCTAGCCGCGCTCTAAAAAACAGAAACAAAAATGCACCAAAAATCTTACAATTTAGACAAGGTGTATACAATCTTGCGGCCGCTCGGCGAAAAACCGCTTTCAGTGCCGAAAATAGCGCAAAAGAAATCTGACGTGAAAATAATCCATATCGCAGCGCCGGGAAAATCATTTAATGCCAGCAACAAACTTGTTTCTCATGCATGGGATTTCGCGAAACAGGTTGCGTTTGCCAGTTTTGTCTTCGGAATATTTTTTCTTATGCTGAACTGGCCCGCGTACAGCAAAATTTTTCAGGTGAAATTTGACAAAGTCAGGGGAGTCAGCCAAACAAACGTTATGCAGGAATTTGTCGCGCCGAAACCAGCTCCAAAACAGAAATTACTCAAAGTAAACAAAAATCCAGAAGTTGAAAAGCAAAATATTCCGTATTTGGCACTTTCTGTTGCGCCGCCCGATACTCGCCTAATAATTCCGCGAATCAATAAAAATATTCCGATAATTCAGGTGAGCGACAACGCGCTTTTGAAACGCGATTTTGACTCGCTGGAAGCAAATATTCAAAAAGGTCTCGAAGATGGTGTTATCAATTATCCCGGTACATCAAAGCCAGGTGAGCATGGCAATATTGTAATAACCGGCCACAGTTCATATTTTCCGTGGAAACCCGGAAGATTCAAAGATGTTTTTGCGATTCTTGAGGAAATCAAAGAAGACGACAGAATCGTGATGTTCCATAAACAGAAAAAATACATTTACGAAGTTTTCAAAATAGAAAAAGTTTCACCGCGCAATGTCGAACCCCTTAAGCCGACGCAGGAAGATACGCTTACCCTCATTACTTGCGTCCCGGTCGGGACAGATCTCAGCAGATTAATCGTGAAAGCCAAATTGATTGGAATTGAATCCTAGGGGAGAATGTCTAATATATACTAATATGTACTAATTTCTAATCAATTTCTAATTTCCAATATCCAATTTCTAAGGAGGATTTAGCGAAATTTTGGGCGCCGCGTTTTTATTTAGGTCAATTAGAGTACTTAGAAATTAGAAATTCTACTTTTCTCCTTGCGTCTGTTCCAACTCTTTTAATAATTGTGCTTCCTTTTCTTTTTCAGTAACTTCAGATTTTGCTTCAGCTTCCGCAACTTCTTTGCGTTTTTGTTTGCGCGTAAAATCTTCCCATTCAATAATATGTTTATCATTAAGATTTCTGAGGTCTTTATTGTATTCCTCATCGAGCCTTGTTAATTGCTCCTTTTCATTAACCAAAATATTTCGAAGTTTATTTATTTGTTCATCAGTCATCACAGGCATGATTTGGTACCAATATTCGCGTTCAGCTTCGTCCATTGATTCGGTTTGGAGCATAAGCCCAACCAAGTCCGGAAATTTTTGCAAAACGCTTTGCGGAATAGAATATTTAACAACAACAGCATCGATTTTCGCCTGATCAGCGTCTATCAAAAACTGGCCTCTGATGCCCTTAATCAGCATCTTGCCGTTCCTTATCATTCCGGCAGTCTGTAGATTTATCATTGGGTCTGCCATATGCTATAATTATATCAGCAAATAAGCCTTTTTTCAATGTCAGAAAAAGAAGAAACGCGGACTAGAATCGAAAAGCTCAAACAAAAAATCAAAGAGCTAAATTATCAATATTTCGTGCTCGATAAAAGCGAAGTTTCAGAAGATGTGCGCGATTCTTTGAAGCGTGAATTACGCAGTCTGGAAGCGCAGTATCCGGAATTTATAACGCCTGATTCTCCGACACAGAGAGTCGGCAGTATTTTAAGCGGAAAATTCGATAAAGTACCGCATATTACTCCTAAAAAAAGCCTGCAGGATGTATTTTCAAAAGAAGAATTGCTTGATTGGGTTGAACGCATACAAAAACTTGTGCCGGCTGAAGAAATCGCTTATATCTGCGAACTTAAAATCGACGGCCTCAACATCACTTTGCATTATAAAAAAGGCAAATTTGTGCGCGCTTTAACGCGCGGCGATGGCGAAAAAGGCGAGGACGTGACGCACGCGGTAAAAACAATTGAAAGTATTCCAATGGAATTGAATGAACCAGTAGATTTGGAAGTTTCTGGTGAAGTTTATTTATCAAAAAAAGCATTTGAAAAAATAAATAAACAGCTCGAGCAAAGCGAAGAGCGATTTGCGAATCCAAGAAATGCCGCAGCAGGCGCGATCCGCCAGCTCGATCCAGCTGTCGCGGCCTCGCGCGATCTGGAAGCCTTTTTTTATGAAATCGGAATAATTGGGACCGGTTCTCAAAGAGAACCGTCCCCTATATCAACGCAGGATATGGCGCTCAAAACGCTTCAACGCCTTGGAATCAAAATTAACACTCATTATAAAGTCTGCAAAAATATAAACGAAGTGATTGAATATATAGAAAATGTGCCGCATAAACGTGAAAAACTTCCATATGAAATTGACGGCGTTGTTATAAAAGTTAACAGCAAAGATCAATGGCAGAAAATGGGTTTTACCGCTAAGGCTCCGCGCTACGCAGTCGCGTACAAATTCCAGCCAAAACAAGCAACATCGCGCATACTCGACATTATTGTACAAGTCGGCCGTACAGGAGTTTTAACGCCGGTCGCTGTTATGGAGCCAGTTGAAGTTTCCGGCAGTACTGTTTCGCGCGCGACACTCCACAATGAAGATGAAATGGGCAAAAAGGATGTGAGAATAGGGGATACGGTGATTTTGCAAAAAGCAGGCGATGTTATTCCAGAAGTGGTAGAAGTCCTTAAAGATTTACGCACAGGCCGCGAGAAAAAATTCCATTTTCCGAGCCGCTGTCCTGTTTGCGGCGCAGTTGTATCGCGCGAAAAAGGAATGGCCGCGTATAGATGCACAAATAAAAATTGCTTTGCAGTCCAGCGCGAAGGCCTCATACATTTTGTTTCGAAAAATGCGATGAATATTGAAGGCCTTGGCGAAAAAGTGATTTTACAATTGCTTGAAGTCGGTCTTATAAAAACCCCGTCCGATATTTACAAACTCACGGCCGAAGATTTGCTCATACTGCCGCTTTTTAAAGATAAAAAAACGCAAAATATTCTTGATTCAATCGAAAAATCAAAAAATATCACGCTTGATAAATTTATTTTTGCTCTCGGTATTCGTTATCTCGGAGAACAAAATAGTGCTGATTTTAGCGCTTACATACTGCAAAAAACAGGACATCCGCATGATTTCACGATTTTAGATTTAATAAAAGAATTTGAAAAAATCACAGCCGATGAATTAAATTTAATCGAAGGAATCGGCGATAAAGTCGCGGCCGGAATTTCCAATTACATCAAAAATAAAAAACACATAGAAATGCTGCGTGAACTATACGACGCCGGCATTAAAATTACAATTGAGCACAAGAAAAAAACCGCATTAACAGGCAAATCTTTTGTTATCACAGGAACGTTAAAATCCATGTCGCGCGACCAGGCAAAAGACAAAATAAAATCTCTCGGCGGCCGCGTTTTGAGCTCAATTACGCACGATACAAATTATCTTGTTGTTGGCGCAGAACCCGGAAGCAAACTTGAAAAAGCAAAAGAACTTGGCGTCGCAACGCTAAATGAAAAAGAATTTCTGCGGATGTTGGAATAATTATTCTTCAACAACCTCTCCGCCAAAAAATTCCGCGACTCCCTGCGCGCCGGTTTTTGTTGGGGCTTCTGCCGGCGCTTCAACAGTGATCACAGGCGCTATTTCAATTTTCTGCAAAACGCCTTTGATGCGGACTTTCTTATTGAAAATGTCGTAAAAAGCTTTTTCCATTTCAGCCAAGTGCGCCACAGTCATCATTTCGTCCATGTAAAAGCGCGACTTGAATTCAAGCGTAAGCGTATTGCCTTTCAATGCGCTCGGCCTGCTGTTTCTGAAACTTTGTTTAAGAGTCGGAGTTTTTAAATGTTCCACGATTCTCGGCCATCGCGCGTTTATATTTGTAATATTCAATTCAACAAGTTCGCAGGAAGATTCATCAGGCACTGCAGCAGCAGCTTTTTTGGACTCAATTTTTTTAGCAGCAACAGTCGGCTCTGCAGTCGTCTGCGCGCCCGCCGCAGCAAATTCTTTTTTATATCCGCAAAGTTCAATAACAGCGATTTCAAGCGGTAATTGCGGGATCACCGCGTTCTTAAATTTATCTAAAGCATTCTGGAAAAAATCAGTCATTGCCATCAAGCGGTTTATCGCGTCAGTTTTATTTTCACTCACAGCAGCGATTAATTTTTCGCGCAGAACTTCAAGCAATTCGCGGCTGAATTGCGGCAAATCATAGCCTTCTTTATATAATGTCTGAATAAATTGGAGCGCATTAGAAGCGTCGCCAGTTTCCAAAAATTTGTAAAATTCATCAATATTTTCATTTCCGCTGATTCCAAGCATTTCCTTAACCCGTTCAAACGTGAGTTTTTTATCAATCATTAATTGTTCCATAAGGCCGATTGCGTCGCGGAGTCCGCCTTCAGCATTTTTTGCGATTGCTTCAATTGCTTTATCTTCAACTTCGATTTTTTCAAGCTGAGCAATATAGCTCAATCGCGCCATAATCGTGCGCGAATCAATTCGCTTGAAATCAAATCTCTGGCACCGAGAAATTATCGTTTCAGGAATTTTATGCGGTTCTGTTGTGCATAAAATAAAATAAACATACGGAGGCGGTTCTTCGAGCGTTTTCAAAAGCGCGTTAAAAGCCTCTTTCGTCAGCATGTGCGCCTCATCAATAATATAAATTTTATTTTTCGCACGAGTCGGCGCAAAATTTATTTTTTCAATCAAATCACGCATTTCATCAATGCCGCGGTTCGATGCCGCATCAATTTCAACCAGATCAATAAGCCGTCCTTCATTGATACCAATGCACAAATCGCATTCATTGCACGGTTCCATCTTTTCAGTCAGAGCAATGCAATTTAGAGCTTTTGCGATAAGACGCGCAGTCGAAGTTTTGCCTGTTCCTCTCGGTCCGGCGAAAATATAAGCATGCACAGTCCGTTTCTCGCGGAGCGCATTGAGCAGAGTCTGCCGCACATGATCTTGTCCAACCAAATGGTCAAAATTCTGCGGCCTGTATTTTCTGTAAAAAGCGATTTTTTCCATCAGGCCAATATACTAGCATAAGTTAACGCAAACAAACAATGCTTGCAAGCCGCCGCGCAGTCACCCGACTGCCGCCCTGTGCCACGCAACAAGTTGATCAATTTTATATTTTTCTTGTGTTTTATCCGGTTGCTTTCTCACGCGCCACTCACTCGGCAGTTTTTCTTCATTTTCAATCAAACCTAAATGCGCGAGCTGTTCGTGTGCTTTGCAGAGCGGAACAAGCGAATCAGGGTTGTGCTCATGCGTTAGCGCAAAACGCTTTGTATGATGCAGAATTTCGTAAGGTTTTTTGCAGTTAGGAAAAGCACAGGTGTTGTTTGTTCGCATAGTGGCATGCCGTTTGATTTCTATCGGAATATAGCGAGATTCGGTTTGCGCTGCGGCTGGTTTTTTCATTTCCAAATTTTCCTGATATGCTGTTAGGAGTTTTTTCAACGTCTCATTCCAGTTGCCGGCGCCTTTAAGCTTTTCCAGTTGGTCGGCGATTTCCGGTTCAAGCTCAATCTCTATACGGCGGAGGTTTTTGCCAGAAAATAGATTTTGATTTTGTGAATGTTTCGGGACGTCCCGAAAATCGCCATTAATTTTGGCTTGCAGATCAGCTTTTTTGAATTCACGCACATAAGCCTGAAGGGTATGCACGCTCATTTCGCGAACTTTTTCCGCCCAGAATTTTTCCGTTTCAGGAGTTGCGATTGTTAAAATTGGCATTATTGAATTTATCCCTTTTTCTTTTGCGATTTTTATTAATTCAGGCTTATCTTGAGCTTTTTTCATTACCCATAGCGCGTCGTTGACCGCGTTTGTGCTCATTCCAGCTAAAACTCTCGCATATTCATAGATGTTAGAAAATCCTCGCTTTCGCCAAATTTCCCGTTTTTCAATTTCCGGCAAAAGCAATGCGCATTTTCTTGTCCATTCCCGCGCGTTTTTGCCGTATTCTGCAAAGCGCTCATGAAGATTTTTTTCAAGAATTTTATCTGCTAATTTTTGCGCGGCGGCTTGAACGTTTTCCGCGCTTTCTATTTGCGCCACGTCTTTTGTGTTGATTTTTGCACTGTTTGGCACTGTGTTTTCCATAGATTTTTGATTAATGCTATTATAAATATTTTGGCGCGGCCAAGCCAAAAAGTCCAGCATTATTGCAAAAAATCTGTTGCAAAAATTGCAGGTGAGTATATATTCACCTTTCCGCGCACATCGTCTTGGCAGTAAAGCGCCGAAAATTCTTCTTAAAATTTTCCTCCGAAAACTTTTTCGCGTGCTCGCGGATGCGGCGCGGCTGATATTTTTTTTCATTCAAAAACAATCGCGCCAAACCCTGTTCCATTGAGCGCAGATTTTGATTATTGAAAAATTCACCAGTCACACCTTCTATAACAGTTTCTGTTAGTCCGCCGCTACGATACGCCAAAACAGGCTTTCCCGCAGCCATTGCTTCAATTGGCGTAATCCCAAAATCTTCTTCAGACGGAAAAATCAATCCGCGGCAGTTTTGAATATATTCACGTACAACTTCATCAGGTTTTCTGCCCAAAATATCAACATTCGGGCCAGCAATCCGCTTCAAATAATTTTCCTGTTTGCCCCCGCCAATCACAACCAGCCTGCGCCGGATTTTATTAAACAATTGCACTGCTAAATCAATTTTTTTGTACGGCGTGAGACTTGAAACAATCAAAAAATAATTTTCATGCGACTTTTGCGCTTTAAATTTGCTTGTATCAACAGGCGGATAAAGGACAGCACTTTCGCGGCGGTAATATTTCTCAATACGTTGGCCAACAGTTTTCGAATTCGCAATATACGCATCCGGACGAGAACTCGCGACCTGATCCCACATTCTTATTTTCGATAATTTATTTTCCAAATAAAATCGCACCAAACCAGAAACGCCTTGTTCATCCAAATATTCATGCGAATAATCCCAAACATATCGCATCGGCGTATGGCAGTAGCAGATGTGGCGCGTTTTCAGCGGAGTCAAAATCCCATGAGCATATGCACTGCTTGAGCTAATTACCAAGTCATATTGCGAAAAATCCCACTTTTCAACTGCTTCAGGCATCCATGGAAAAAGCATTCTATGGCCAAAAATTTTCGCCCATTTATTCAAATGCGAAACGCACACGCGCTCGGCCGGAAAAACCCCACCAACCGCGCCCTTGTTGTATATAAGCGTATATATCGGCGCGCCAGGATACATATCAGCCAAAACTTTCAGCACTCTTTCAGCGCCACCGAGTCTAACTAAAAAATCATGGACGAGGGCAATCTTCATAGATTTTATTGTAGCACAAATCTAAATTTATTTAGATTCGTCGAGCGGTAACAATCCCGCCGCTTCTAATCTCCTGTAAACCACCCTTCTAGCCAAATTAAAATCTCCTCCTGCCGGAGGAGGAACAGGGAGCATTGCTATTCGCCATATTGCCGCTTCAGGATCATCGGCTAATTTTCTAAGTCCAATTTTTTCAACTAATATCGCATCCGTTTCTGTTCCAAACATACTCATTAACGACATTTTAAAAGAACTAATTACAGCACCCAGATCTCTCAAAATTTCAGCATCTTTTTTGACATCGAGTCCTTTAGCATATTCTAATCTTTTGGCTTCATGTTCTTTTTCGCCAAACATAATTTAAGTGATTAGGTATAAATCATAAATCTAGAATGCTATATCGTCAATATGTCGCGTATTTATAACATCTTTAGCCGTAAGCCAGCCGCGCCTTCCAACAAAAACTCCATATTTCAAATATTCAAAATGCGCTGCCCCTATCAAATTTTAGAGGCAACGCATTTTATAATTTCTAAATTCGGTTCCTATTTTTCCGCCAAACCACTGTCCAGCTTTCTGCACCCCGGGCATTTACAGATTTTTTTCTCGACTTCTTTATTATTGCGATGGAACTTTATTCCACAGTCAGCGCCTGTACAATCTATTACATCGCCATCCCGTCTGCCACTCTGATTAAATAGCATCGTAGCATAATCTTCTGCGAACGGAGGTAAAATTTTCATTAAATCTCCTTCATACTTACAATGTTGTTCGCGCTCACGAGGTGAAAGTCCAATTGCTTCTTTCAACCAGTATATGAACCACTTGTTATTAAGCAATGTCTCACGGTGTACCTCACATGTGAAGCGGACATCGTTCTCTTCGGGGAGCAGATATTCTGTAAAAGATCCAGGAATACCAACAAATTCATGCTTAATTTTTCCATTTTTATCCAATTGAACATTACTGCTCTTTGGTATAGATACCATTTTGATAGAAGAAGTTTCTGCGCCATGATCAACAGGTCGATATAAAGGTTTGGCTCGCTCTGATGCGATCTCCATCTTATTTCGTGTTATTTGAGTAAGCATGCCAAGCTCTTCTGTTGCAGCGCGGATTGATCTTACAAGTTTTTCGAAATCCGCCGCATTCCATTCTGTTAGGCGTTTTCTCGATTCTTTTACATCAACATTAAATTTTATTTTATCGCCAACTTTGATTGTTTGGTCGAAACACACTCCTTCAAAATCTTTCGGATCGCGTTCGGGCTTAATTTCATCATAAACAGCCTGAGCAGCTCTTAACTTTTCACCAACGGCATTCAAAAATTTTCTTACAGCTTCCGATAAAGGATTAATCAAATCGTCTGTTATATTGCTTCTAACAGCTGCTTCGCAAGCAGTTTTGGCGTATTTATCAGCCGCTGAGCAAAGCTGATTAACATCAATTCCAATTTGTTTCAATTTCTTTTCTCGATTATTCCAGATTGGGATATTGAAAAACGGAATGCGAGTATCCCTGATTTTGATTACCAAATCTTTCGCCGCTGTTTTTGCCGCTTCGATCTTATCTTTATCCAGTTTTTTATCTTTTTCTACTTGCGTTTTAAGGCCTTCGATCAATACTGCAATAGATTCCAAAAATTTCATCGCAGTTTGCAGCCCTTCTTCATTCATCAGTTCAGGAGTTTTTTCTCTTATTTTTCCTGTTAGACCCGTTAAGTCTTCTGCAAGTTTTTCACGTACCTTTATTTCCAAATCGCGGAACATGCCGTCAAAATTTCGGAATACATTTTCGACTTTTTTCGGCGCCTCTTCTGCTTCAGCCAACTGACCAGCTCTTAATTCAGGCAGTCTTATCGATTGTCCAAATTTAGAAACAAAGTCAGATTTTAGAGTCAGATCAACCTGTCCTTGTACAAGCTCCGGATTTACTGTATCTTTATCCAATCCAACAATTTGAGGATAAAATTGTTTCCGCTTCATTGTATCAAAAACTGGGCGCGGAATATCACTGACAATTGCTGAACTACCTACATAGCTAAATCGTTTCAATGGCTTATTATTATTTTTAAGTGATGGTTCGGGCAATTCAATTGGTATATTATTCAAAATAGAAGCAGTAGCATCTCGATTTAAAATTTGTTCCAAAATATATTTCGCACACATTTTGCTGGGACTATAATGTCCCCCGTTGTCACGTACTTTTGTAGTCTCAGATTCTCCGCCCAAAACATAAATGACACCCATCTTATTATCGAGAAATGTGTTATCAGCTAATTCTATGCGTCCAATTCGTGAGTAATAATTCATATACATCAGCGTAAAAAGAGAGTTAAATGATCTTTTTCGCGAAGCAATTGGATCAAGCTGCATCTTATTATCTATCTCGGAAGATTCGGATGTCATCGCAAACATCGTAATTTTAGGCTCCTGGTCAATTCTAGTTTTGATAACATCATTGGCTATAGCGGCGATCACCGGAGCAATTGGGGCGCCGGTTCCGCCATGCGTACCATGAACAATATTCACTTTTATCATATTATCTCTTAATAATAGCTGATCAGAATCTTTCCAATGACCAACAATACCCGAGATTACATTTCTTGGATTATTCGGATCTTGCTTGTTTCGCAAAGCAAGAAACAATTTCTGATCCCCAATACGCGGATCTGCTTGGCTACCCTGGTTATCAAGCTTACTAGGCGTGTTCGGCGTATATTTTTCATCGAGTTTCAATTGTCTAAATAACATTTCCCCGTTCGGTTGATAAGGAATGAGACACCCATGCACCCCTACATTATTCATTAGTTTTGCTGGTTCAGTTGTTGATATGCCAGGCAAATATTCATCCTGATTTGTATCAAATAAAACTATATCGACAACAACGCCTTGTTCGTCAGTGACAGGTATGACTTCGCCACATCTTATGCCAGCAGCTCTCATTTTTTTGGCCAATTCAATGCCGCATTCAGCGCCAGTTCCGCCGACGAGTATCACAAGAGTACGCGTGATATTAATAATTTCTTTAACTTTCGGAGACAAATTTTCATTTGATGCCTCAGCAGAGGTATTTTCTCTTTCTGCGACGCTCCTTTGATTCTGGTCTTTTGTTTCTGTGTTATCAGTGTTTTTTGCCATGTTTTTGGTTGTTATAAATTATAGGTTATTAATGATAATGATTTTATTAAATTTGTCAAGTGATAATTAAACCTCTTCATTTAACGAGGGATCGCGGTGATAGAATTTAATACCCTGCGCAATTTCTTCCCCATTTCCAACTTTTCTTTTGCTACTTTCTTCTACAATATAAACATCACCATCTTTGTCTTTTACGAATTTCATTTTTGGAAATCCTGAATCAAATTTATTAATTTCATATTCTAATTTATTGGGAAAATTATAGGTTATTTTATATTCTCCTTCTTGAATAAGAACACAATCCTTCAAGCTCATGGCTTTTTTACGATTCCTTCTATGTATAATGCCAATAGTTAATCCTATCAGCGCCAAAACCGCACTGGATATTCCAAATATTGTAAATTTTATCGCCCTCTTTATCTCAGCCATTTTCCTTTGGCGGTTTGCCTCATATTCTTGTCTCCGTTTTTCCCAATCCGCTTTTTGTTTTTCCCAATCCTGTAGGGCTTGCTGATATTCTTTTATCATTTTTTCATACTCAAGATTTCTATCAACCTCGGCTTTTGCCCTAGCTTCTTTCTCAAGCTTATCAGTGATATCTGTAAGAAGATTGCCAAAATCGTTGCCTGTTTTGGCCACATGTATTGACGGACTCGTACCAGCAATTGCCTCCGAGAGCTCTTTTGCATTTTCTTGGAATTCAGACGACGGAATCACTAATTTAAGCTGGTGTTTAATATCACCCTTTTCTTTGTCAGTATCATCCCATTCGTCGCTATTATCGCAATCGCTCCACAGCGCAATAATCGTATTCGGATCGCTGGACTGGCCAGACATCGTCTCAAGAGAAGTAAGTAAATGCGTCCTGCCGCCGGCATCTAATGTTTTAATCGAATTAACCTTGTTTAAAAGTTCAGAATCTTTAGTTCCTTTCACATACGGATAACAGGCGGCATTATCAGAAACCTCGCATATTGTTATCTTATCGCCATCTTGCAGTATTCCAGTTTCTTTCAAAAAATCACTCGTTGATTTTAAAACATCCGGCAGCAATTTCTTTATTTTGCTTCGTGTTATATCCACTCCTATAATCAAATGAATAGGCTCTCTTTTTATCTCTCCAGACAAAGACGGCATTTTGGGCTGGACTGGCGAAGATTCATTGAATGGTTCTGGTTCCTTCTCACAACTAATGAACGCTGAAGCAGCGCCTGCGGGAATTAATATCAAAAAATTTCTTCTATCTATTTTGTCCATATTTTTAATCAACCTATAATTAATATAGGTTGATATTTATACTCGTTTATTGACTCTTTGTCAAGAGATATTTTAAAATCAGTCTTTAGCGCCTTTTTTTCTCAAAAAATTCCTTCACCTTTGTAGTCGGCCACGTATTTATAACATCCGCAGCCGTAAGCCAGCCGCGCCTTCCAACAAACACCCCATACTTCAAATATTCAAAATGTACCAGATTATGCGAATCGCTGGAAATCGCGAATTTTGCTCCCAATTCCTTTGCCATTTTCACGTAAATATCAGCTAAATCAAGCCTGTCCGGGAAGCTATTAATCTCAAGCACAACATTATTATCCACCGCCGCTTTAATCACAGCTTCCATATCAAATTTCAATGGCTCGCGCGAACCAATCAGCCGTCCGCTCGGATGGCCCAAAATGCGTACATAAGGATTTTTTAGCGCTGTAATAATGCGCCGCGTTTGCTCTTCTTCAGTTAATTTAAACCGCATATGGCTGGAGGCAATAACAATATCAAGCCGCCGCAGGATTTTATCAGGATAATCAACTTCGCCATTTTTCCGAATATCAACTTCCGCGCCTTTCAAAATTTTGAATCCAGCCCCGGCTTCCCCGACTTCGCCAGCCAAATCTTTATTTATTTCATCAATTTCATCCCATTGCATTTTGAGCCGTTCCAGCGTCAATCCGTGCGCCACTCCGACAGAGAGCGAGTGGTCAGTAATCGCGATGTATTCAAAACCATTCTTTTTATAAAACTTTGCGATCTCCTCAATGCTATTAGTTCCGTCGCTCCATTTGCTGTGAATATGCAAATCTCCGCGTAAATCTTTCAATTCAATCAATTTCGGAAATTTTCCGTGTCGCAGCACCAGTTCAATT
>JACRIA010000061.1 GCA_016215735.1 Candidatus Peregrinibacteria bacterium | reverse complement strand
GTTAAAATAATTTCCAAGTCAGTCATATGATCACGCAAATTTTGCCTATCTAATCCTTTAAACTTCTTATACTTATTGACTTTCATGTCAAACGCGCCTTGCATAATTTCATTCGTTAAAATCGCGTATTCATTTTTGCGCCTAACTCCTCTGTCGCGCCATTCATCAGTTAAACTATGTCTAACCGCAATCCCGCGCAAACGCTTATCTATCCAATTTTTTGAATAGCCTTTCTTTTCATAAATTTGTTTGGCGCGATTAACTGCGAGTTCCGGATTTTCGATCTCGTCGATTCGTTCTTTGCCGATGCGGGCGAGCCAAAGCTTAAAAGGCTCTGCTTTTGGAGACGGAATGGATTGAATAATACGCAGTATTCCTTCCGTATTTGCGCAGTTCATTTTTTGCGGACCGCCTTCTGTTTGAATTGAAAGGAGGGTGGCAATTTGCCCCCACCCTTCAGAAAGCTGCGGGTCGCGCCTCCGCATGTCTTTAATATAACCATCCGGCTGTATAGAATCCGTTAAAACCGCGACTACATCAATAATCACAAACCACCACTTTTCTTTATACCAAGTCTTCCTGATTCTTTTGCCTTCGAATAAAGCGATTGTGGTGTCCGCCTCAGGCGGACGGTTATTTATATAACGCCTGTGTTCGCCCCGAGTACTCGGGGCGAACGGCGTGTTTGTTGTTTTCATAAAAAATTGATTAGGAAAGTAAACGTACGATTTTCTCGTACACTTTAGTTGGACGACATTAAAATTCGTTAAAGGAATCATTAAATTTTCCTGACATATTTCTCTTGCTTGGCACTGTTAAATTTGCTATACTCAGCCGCGGCCATGAGCTCAAAAAAATACGCATTAATCAGCGTTTACGACAAAACAGGAATCAGAGAATTCGCTTCTGAACTTTCAAAAAAAGGCTACGAAATCATATCAACAGGCGGCACTTCAGAATTTCTGAAAAAGGCGGGCCTCAAAATTACTGATATCGCGGATATAACAGGTTTTCCGGAAATTTTGAACGGACGGGTAAAGACTTTGCATCCAAAAATTCATGGCGGAATTTTGGCAATGCGGGAAGACAAAGATCATGAAGCGCAATTGGGCGAGCATGGAATTAATCCGATTGATATTGTTGTCTGCAATCTTTATCCATTTGAGGAGGCGGTCGAGGCTGAGGCTGCGACTGAAGATGAAATTATTGAAAATATTGATATTGGCGGCGTAACTTTAATCCGTGCGGCTGCGAAAAATTATAAATACGTGACAGTTATTACACAGCCTGAAGATTACAACGCGGTTTTAGAAGAAATAAAACAAAACAACGCTACAAGTTTGGAAACGCGGCGAAAATTGGCGCGAAAAGGTTTTTCGCGGACTTATCAATATGACGAGGCAATTGAAAAATGGTTTCGCAAAATTCTTGGCGAGCCGGAACTATTAGATTTGCATTATGAAAAAGTAGTGTCGCTCCGATACGGCGAAAATCCGCATCAATCATCTGCATTTTTCAAAAATCCGCTGAACCGCGACTCGAATGTTGTAAACGCAAAAGTCTTGCAGGGCAAACAAATGTCTTTTAATAATTATGTTGATGCTGATTCTGCGCTGGAATTGGTGAAAGAATTTGAGAGGCCGACTGCGGCGATTATAAAACACAATAATCCTTGCGGAGTTGCGAGTGCGGATACGATTGAAGAGGCTTTTGATTTTGCTTATCAGGCTGACACGATCTCTGCTTTTGGTGGAGTTGTGGCTTTAAATCGGCCATGTACAAAAGAAATCGCGGAATATATTATTAAAAATAAAATTTTCTTTGAAATAATTATCTGTCCGAAATTTGAAAATAGCAGCCTCGAACTTTTGAAGAAAAAAGAGAATTTACGCCTGCTCGAAACAGGGCCTTTGAAAATTGATATGCTGCGGCGCGATATTAAAAAAGTTGCTGGCGGAATTTTAATCCAGACAAAAGATACTTATCAAATTACTGAAAAAGATTTGAAAGTTGTAACGCGTGCGCGGCCTACAGATGAGCAAATCCGCGCGATGATTTTCGCGACAAAAGTTGTAAAACATGTGATGTCGAATGCAGTTGTTTTCGCAAAATTTGTTCCGTCGAAAACTGGCGGTGCGGCTGTTGAAGTAACGACCGGCATCGGAAGTGGCCAGACTTCGCGCGTTGATTCGGTTGTAATCGCGGCGCACAAAGCAAAAGACAGGCATGATGAAAACTATATAAAAGATTCGGTAATGTCTTCTGATGCATTTTTTCCATTTCCGGACGCGGCAATAGAAGCTGTTAAAGCCGGCGCGAGCGCGATAGTCCAGCCTGGCGGAAGCATCCGCGACGAAGAAGTGATAAAAGAAGTTGATAAACTCGGCGTAGCAATGGTTTTTACAGGAAAAAGATTCTTCAGGCACTAGGCCGGGAGGTCGCCTTGGGCGGACGGACGGCCTTTTATTAAAAATCCCCTCGTTTTTGGCGAGAGGATCTTAACAGCAGCACTAGAAACGCTTGATAACCGATTTGATTATATCATATTGTCAGAAAAAATTTAACTCTGGTTTAAAAATTTTTAATCTTTATTTGTTTTTATTGTAGGTATGTTTTTGCTTAACGTCATTAAAGGAAGCGTGGTAAAATTGGAACGAACTTAATATAAATTATGAGTATTGTTTCTAATTTAAAACCGTCTAAAACGAGATCTCTATTTTCTTGTAAGCAATTTTGTGAGAATTTTATAAATAAAATTATTTGTGGTGATGCTGTTGATATTATGAAACGGATACCAGATGAATTTGTTGATTTGATTATCACTTCGCCGCCTTATAATTTGAAAAATTCAACTGGAAATGGCATGAAAGATGGCCGCGGCGGTAAGTGGGCAAATGCTGCTTTACAAAATGGATATACCAATCATACCGACTGTATGCCGCATGACGAATATGTGAAGTGGCAAAAAGATTGTTTAAACGAAATGATGAGAATTATACCAGAGGATGGAGCAATTTTTTACAATCATAAATGGCGTGTACAGAATGGCTTATTACAGGACCGTCAAGACATTGTGAGTGGTTTCCCTGTTCGACAAATCATTATCTGGAAACGAAAGGGCGGCTTAAATTTTAATGCCGGATATTTTTTACCAACATATGAAGTAATTTATCTTATTGCTAAACCAAAATTTAAACTTGCAGAAAAAGCAAATGCGCACGGAGATGTTTGGGAATTTACGCAAGAGATGAATAATGAACATCCTGCTGCTTTCCCGATAGATTTGATTGATCGAATTGTTTTTTCAACAAACGCTAAGATTATTTTGGACCCATTTATGGGCTCCGGAACGACAGCGATTTCTGCAATAAATTTTAAGCGAGACTATATTGGGATTGATATTTCGCCCGAGTATTGCGAAATGGCGCGAAAGAGAATAAAACAACATCAATCTCAATCTAAACTTTGCTAATACTATGAAAAAGAAGCCTTTTACATATACAAAGCCGGCATTAATAGAAAAGCTAAAAGAAATTGCCGCAATGGGGTTTATTCCGAACGCGCGACGGGGTAATGCCGGCGGTATAGGCAACACACTTGAAGATTTACTCGGCATTAAAGAAAACAATTTACCAATACCTAATGCCGCAGAATGGGAGTTAAAAACACAACGTTTAAATTCAACTTCTCTTACAACGCTTTTTCATATTGAGCCCTCGCCGCGCGCTATTCGCTTTGTGCCGCAAGTACTTTTGCCTAAATATGGCTGGGCACATCAAGAGGACGGCAAGAAATATCCAAAGGGTGAAATGAGTTTTCGGCAGACCATACACGGCCAGTCACGAAGCGATCGCGGTTTTATGGTTATAATTGATCGCAAAGAGCGAAAAATTTTAATTTCATTCGATGCAGAAAGTGCTGATATTCGGCACAAAAAATGGCTCGAATCAGTTAAAAAACGTGTTGGACTTGGCGAACTTAATCCACAGCCATATTGGGGCTTTGATGATTTAAAACATAAAGCTGGAACAAAACTGCTCAATACTTTTTATGTTCAGGCTGAGGTAAAGACCAAGCGTAAAAAGGAATATTATCACTATACAAAAGTAATGATGCTACAAAAATTCAGCTTTGAAGGATTTTTGAAAGCGCTAGAAGAAGGTAAAATTTTAGTGGATTTTGACGCACGCACTGGACACAATCACGGGACAAAATTTCGTATGAGGCAGGATTGTTTACCTATGCTTTATGAAAAATCGATTGTTGTTATACAATAACTTTTAATAATCTCAGTGAAACATGAGTTTTCTTACTGAATATCAATCTTTGCGCGATTCCCTCCCCCGCGCTTCTCTCGCGCATGTGCAAAACGTAAATTCTGATTTCTGCAATTATGTTGATAAAAATAAAGACTGCTATTTGATAACAAACGCGCTTGAAAACGAAAGGTGTTTTTACGGCAGATATTTATTTTGGAATTTTGACTGCGTTGATTGCGATCATATTGAACACTGCAATATGTGTTATGAATGTTTGGACTGTCAAAATTGCTATAACTGCGATTATTCCCAAGATTGTGAACAAAGCATGGACTGCGGATTTTGTTTTGAATGTAAAAGCTGTGAAAATTGCTTTGGATGCGTGAATTTGCGGCATAAAAAATATTGTTTTTTTAATGAACAGCTTTCGAAAGAGGAATATGGCGGCCGGATTGAGGCCGCGAAAAAAAACGGACCTGCCGAAATTTTCGAGGAATTCGCGAAATTGAAACTATTGTCCCCGCATTTATTTATGCGCGGATATAATAATGAAAAATCTTTCGGCGATTATTTATTCAATAATAAAAACGCGGCATACTGCTTTGACACGAAAAAATCGTGGTTCTGCAATTATTGCTATGAAATCCAAAAATGCGAAGACTGCACTGACGTGATGGTCGGCGAATTTTCGAAATTCAATTATGACTGCGTAAGTTCGTATTATTTATACGGCTCAAATTTCTGCTATAACTGCTGGCATAGTTCAGATTTGGAATACTGCGACCAGTGTTATCGGTGCAAAAATTGTTTTGGCTGCGCGTATTTGAATTTGAAGGAATATCATATTTTAAATAAGCCTTATTCTGCTGAAGAATATTGCCGCCGCGTGAGTGAAATTAAAGATGAGATGAGGCGCGCTAACAGTTATGGCAAACATATTCCTTCGACTTATCCGATTGAAGATACTTTGGCCGCGATGGCGTGTTAGAGCCGTGAACGCAAACCCGCGGTTTTTTATTTCTTTTTCTGAAAAAATCCGATATATAGGATTTCAAGAATTCCAACAGTGTTCAAAATGAACATTGCGACGAACCAGACCATCTGGCCGTTTTTGCCTGCTTTCCAGAGCGCAATGCCTTTCCAGATAAAACTCCAGAGCAAAAGCAGTATAAAAACTGTCATTTTTGTCGGATCGTCGAAAATTGTCTGCAGCTGATTAAATGATTCTGTCATTTTTGAGGGGGTTATTTTTCGTGAATTATTATAGCACAATTTTGAATTGCGCGCGTCAAGCCCTTTCACCACCGTCCCACTGCTGTCCGCTAAATTTGGCCTGATTTTTGGATATAGGGAAGCTGCTTATGTAGAATAGGAGACGTCTTTTCTTCTATTTCATAAGCAAAACTTCCTATGGCTCATGTTAACACAGTTTTCAATCAACTGCTTGATTT
>JACRIA010000059.1 GCA_016215735.1 Candidatus Peregrinibacteria bacterium | reverse complement strand
AATTATGGAAAACGCGGAACAAAACAACATGAAAACCAAAACAAAAGACGCGGCGCAAAAAGAAAAAATTCTCGAAAAAAATCTTCACGAAAAGTTTGTAAAATATGGGGAAAACGCTAGAAAATGGATGAACGAATGCAAGATGCTTTTGCCTGAGATTGCGAGGAGAAAAATCTGGGAAAAGCGCAGATTCTCTAGCATCTATGAATACGCTGCAAAACTAGCCGGAATGAGCAAAAACACAGTTGATGATGCTCTCTGGATAGTCCGCAAGGTAGAAGATAAGCCTGCTCTAAAGGCTGTGGCAGAAGAAAAAGGCATAAATATAATAAAACCAATCGCCGGAATCATAACAGCTGAAAATGCTGATTTTTGGGCGGAAAAAGCAAATGGAATGAGCATGCACGCGCTTCAAGTATATGTGCGTGAATTCAAAAAAGCCGATTTGCAAACTTCAAGCGCTTGGGATGATTTTCGGGGCGCCCCGAAAAATTATTACGAAAACCAAAATTTATTTTCTGACATAAAAACAGAACAAATCATCATGGATTTGGAGCCGGAAATAGCAGATCAATTCAAAAAACTAAAAGGCAATGGAAATTGGAACGATCTGGCAAAAAAATTATTGGAAGCGTATAAAGCGCAAATAGAAGCTAAAAAACCTCTGCCAGTTGAAAACGCAAAAAGGCATATTCCCGTAAAAATCAAAAAATACGCTCTCGCGAAAACAAACAGCGCTTGTGCATTTCCGGGTTGCGCTAGACCCTATGAAATCCTGCATCACACAGAAAGATTCGCGCTAACACACGCGCACGATCCGGACGCGTTGACGCCGCTCTGCAAAGCGCACGAACGCATCGCGCACTTTGGGCTTATTGAAAACGAAAACAAACCGGCAAGCGAATGGCGGGTTATGTTGGCGCCGGATAAAAACAAAACAAAGTACAAAATCGATCAAAAAGTCTTAAAATATCGGAGCGCGTTTGGCTGATGGAGCGCCGCCGCGATGAAAATTCGCAGAAAGTTCGCACGGCTACCTAACGATTTCAACTTTAATGTTGTCAGGCACAGAAGGAATCGTCGGCGCCCACGCTGGCCAGCTTTTTATTTCAACTTTTTCAACTTCAGCTAGATTGCGGATGTAATCTTTCGCGTCCTGAATTTTTTTGCCTGTTATATGATCTTTGATTTTTTTAACCAATTGCGCGCCCATTTCTTTTTCAGGATTCAGATCAAATTCCTCGAGAGCTTTCAGCATCGCCGTGATTTTTATATGACCTGTTTTCATATCCACGTCAAAAACTCTGTAGCTAAACGAATTTTCATCAACTTTCGCGATTAATTTCTGCGGACTTTTTTTCAAAATCACCTCTGATTTCAAAATCTCAATCACCTCGGCTTTATTGAAATAATATCCGCGTAAATCAATCTCGCCGTACGCTTCAAATTGGTCCTGCGTGCGGCCTTCAAGGCCATTATCAACAACAACACGAGGCTCACTCGCCTCAATCGCGAACTTATTATTCACAAGCTCAAATCGCATATTTTCAGCAAGGCCGATATTTTTTTCTGCGACAATTTTCGCGAGTTCATCAAGCGCCGAATTCCGCAAAACAGCTTTCATATTTGCGGCGCTTGTTTTTAAATCCTCTTTTGTAATCTTTTTGGTAAGAACAGTTTTTCCGCCAGCCATCAGAGCAAAGCTCTCTGCATAAATCTTCTTTTGCGTTTCGCCTGATAAAGCAGGCAGGAAAAATTTACTCGGACTAATATTTCCGCGTTCGCCAATCGCGTTTCCATACGCGTCAAATTCATCAGCAAGAACATAAACTTCGATTTTTCCCGGAACGTTGCCTCGGCTCGCAGGCACTGTCACGTAAGATTGTATTCTAAAAACAAGTCCTTCTTGAGTTTGAAAACGCGTTCTCGGTATGAGCGGCCGTTCATCAGGAAATAGATTATAAATCACAAGAGTCCCATGAGAATTTTCTCCTTTAAATAATTTTCCAGTCGCGGAAAACTGCACAGTTTTTTTAACAGTTATCGCAATAGGAGTCATAGATAAAACCTGCGGCAAATGAGTCTCCAATTCAGCTTTATTTTTCTCCAAATCAGCAAGCGTGATATTTGTGGATTGTTCAAGCACGCTGGCTTTTGGCGTGATAGAAATCGTAACGCCTGGCAGAGCAATATAAGCGATAATAACCAATACCAAAACGCTTATTGTAACCAGCGCAATCAGCGCTTGTTTGTTCGGCGCGATTAAAACCAATTTTCTGTTTATCGTTTCTTTCATCGGCGCCAGCACATCTTCAGTCTTTTTTCTTTTAAAAATATTAAAACCCCGCGGAAGAATCGAATCAGAAGATTTTTTACCCCGCTGCAGCATTTCGGAAATAGAAAGTTTGCGGCTCTTGAGCCTTGTCGGAGTTTCATCTTCAATTGTGTTAATCGCGGCTTTCAAAGGGCTGATTTTTATCTCCTTATCGTCGTGCGCTTTCCATTGCGCAAGTATCGGCAGGCCTTTCTGGTCAATGCGGTTATAAACAGAAATCCCGATTTGTCCGCAAAGCCTTATTCCGCTTTGATCATTTGTGATAACCGACATTTTTTTGCCGAGATCTTCAACTTTCTTTTTCAAAATTTTCAAATTCACCAAACTCTGAAAAAGCACAGCCTGTTTCGGCACGACAATATAAATATCATCAATTTTAGTTGACTGAACCCTGTCAAAAACAGTCGTCACTTCATCATCAAGCTCAGCGTACAGAATTTTTTTTGCTGGAATTATTTTTTCTTCCGGATTTGTCTCTGATTTTGAGGGTTCGTCCGCCATAATTTAAGTTTAGATGGATTGCAAAAATTATCTTATAGCTTGCAAATACTGGCTTTCAGACACGCTTGCCGTTCCCAGCGAGAACGGCTGCGCTAGCGTTCGGCCTCGCTCCTCGCCTGCGGCGAGACCGTGCTCGCTCGGCCTCACGACTGTCTTCAAGCCAGTATTTGCAATCCTTTGGTAATTTCCGCAATTCATATTATATTTGCATTAACCTCACGACTTTTTTCAATAATTTCGACAAAATATATTCTTCTCCGATAAATTCTAGCGCAATATTGGCTAAAGCCAAAGGCGTTACATCCTCGGGTCCGCTTAAAATTTTTGTCTCATCTTTCATCGCAGCAACCATTTTCGGCGACATAAAATTCACAGTCGGTTTGCGTACAAACGGCAATGTTTTAACCCACTCGCGTTCTTCAAGAGCTTCGCGGATTTCCGGCAATAAACTTCCGCCTCCGCACAAATAAATTCTTGAAGGCAGCATGTCGAGCCCTTCAAATTCATTCAATGTCAAAATAATTCCGGTGAGCCAGACTTCCGCGTCGCTTTTCATTGCTTCACGGACGAGTTTGCTCGAATGTTTTTCAAGTTTGTCAGTGCTGTACGTAAGTTTGATTCTTTCAGCGTCAGCAAAAGAAACATTCAGACTTTGCGCAAGACGTTTTGTGAATGTTCGTCCGCCGATTGTGAACATTTTTGTTCCTTCAACTCTGGCATTCCGCACAATCGCGACATCAGTGGTTCCGCCGCCAACATCAATAAAAATCGCGTTCAAATTCGCGTTTTCCTGTTCGCCGAGACATCGCGTAAGAGCATACGGTTCAGCAGCAATCGCCAGCAGTTCCATATTTAATTCTGCCGCGATTGTCTGAAGCGCGCCATAATGCACAAGCGGAGCAAACGCATTAAAAATGCTTATCACAACATCGCGGCCCTGAAATCCAATCGGATTCGAGACCCTGTATCCGTCAATCGTCACATCAGCGATCGCCGCATTTACAAGCTTCACGTCAATCTCGTTGTATCCTGTTTCATAAGCCAATTGGCTGCGTACCTGATCAAACGCTTTCCACTGGATTTTATGCACAATATTTTTTAATTCTGAAAGATCAATCTTCATGTCAGGCTCGCGCCGGGTGTAATTCATTGTTAAAGTCGCGCCTTTCACAAGTTCGCCGGCAATTCCGATTATCATTTTATCAGGATTTACATTGGAGATTTTTCGCGCGTCATTAATTGCATCGTGGCAGTTTGAAATAACGCTCGCAATATCCATTACTGTTCCGCTTTGCATATCGCCCAAACTTTGCTGTTTTTTGCCGACTCCAATAACGCGGCCAGCTGTTCCTTCGCATTCACAAATAAGAGCCTTCACAACCTCAGTGCCTATATCAAGCGCTAAATAAAAATTACCTTT
>JACRIA010000060.1 GCA_016215735.1 Candidatus Peregrinibacteria bacterium | reverse complement strand
TTTAGCGCTTGAAAAAAAATGGCGCGTTCTTGAAATAAAAGCTTTTCTGAACGGAAAGTATGATAAAAATAATGCGATTTTGTCTATACATGCAGGCACTGGCGGAAAAGACGCGCAGGATTTTGCGGAAATGCTAATGCGGATGTATATGAGATATACGGAAAATAACGGGTGGCGCGTGGAAATGCTTGATGAATCACGCGGGGAAGAGGTTGGTCTGAAAAGCGCCACAGTGCTGATTGAAGGGCAATTTGCGTATGGATATTTGAAAGGTGAAAACGGAGTGCATAGGTTAGTGCGGCATAGTCCTTTCAATGCGAAGCAAACTCGTGAAACTAGTTTTGTTTTAGTGGAAGTTTTGCCGGAAGTAAGCGAGCCAGAAGCCGGCGAAATCAGAAAAGAGGATATTGAGTTTGAGGCTTTTAGATCAGGTGGGAAGGGCGGTCAAAATGTAAATAAGGTCTCAACTGCGGTGCGGATTAAACATATTCCGAGTGGAATTATTGTGAAGTGTGAAAGTGAAAGAAGTCAATTGCAAAATAAACAGCGTGCGATGAAAATTTTACACGCAAAATTGATTGATATGAAAGAACGCGAACAGGCTGAGCATTTGTATGAGTTGAAAGGCGGCAAGGCGGATATCGCATGGGGAAGCCAAATTCGGTCGTATGTTTTGCATCCGTACAAAATGGTGAAGGATCATCGGACTGATTATGAAGAAAAAAATCCGGATGCGGTTTTTGATGGGAAATTGGATGGGTTTGTTGAAGCGGAGTTGAAAAAGAAATTTTAAAAGTTAAAAATTAAAGATTAAAGTAAAAGTTAAATGGCAAAGTTGAAAATTTTGACTGGGGCGAATAATCTGATTTTAAGAAAAAAATCCGAGGCGGTGAAGGCTGCGGAAATCAGTGGGAAAAAATTGTCGAAATTGATTAAAGATATGCGCGACACGCTTGGGGCGAATGATTTGGGTTTGGCCGCGGCGCAGGTTGGAAGCAGTGTGCGAGTTTGTCTTGTGCGGCTAAACAGCGGGACAAATCAGGCGCGTGTTATTGTGATGATAAATCCGGAAATCGCACCAGCTGGCCGCGAAACTGAAATCGCGGAGGAAGGGTGTTTGAGCCTGCCTGAAGTTTGGGTGCGGGTTGAGCGGAAGAAAAATATTACTGTGAAATTTCTGGATGTTAAAGGTGCGGAGCAGGTTTTGACGCTTGAAAACTTAAATGCGCGAGTGATTCAGCATGAAATTGATCATTTGGACGGGATTTTGATTGTGGATAAGGGCACGGCGGCTGTTGGAAAAAAGACAATTTTGTGAAACTCCGCGATTCAGTACTTGCATTAAGTTAAACTTTTTCTGATAATTCTGAAATCTGCTTTTTAAGTTTTGGTATATTCTTTTTTACGACTTTCCAGACTAGATCCAAATTGACGCCGAAATAATCATGAATAAGAATATCTCTCAACCCGGCTATTTTTCGCCAAGGGATGCTTGGGTGTTTATTTTTAAAGGAAGATGGAAGATTTTTCACTGCTTCGCCTATGATTTCTAATCTTCTAACGACTGCGTCTTGAGTTTGAGTAGTTTTGAGAAATTTAGTTCGCGAGATGTTTTTTGTATATTTCTCGATTTCTATTATGCTTTCCATGATGTGTTCTAGAAAAATTTTAAGATCTTTTTTCATAAATTATTTTTTGCTCGTTTAAAATAATATTTTTAAGATGAGGGTTGATCCCGCCATAAGTCAAAATATCGACTTTCCTGCCAAGCTTATCTTCAAGTTCAAGTTTAAGTCCAACAAGGTCTAACAGCGTTTTATCTCCTTTTAATTTTACCAGAATGTCAATATCGCTGTTTTTTTTTGCATCACCTCTTGCAAAAGAGCCAAAAAGCGCTGCTTTGACAACTCCCTGGCATTTTAAAATTGGCATTATTTTTTGCTTGATAGCCTGGATAGTCACGGCTAAATTGTAGCAAAGAAAAGGACTATTGACAATTTTGTGCTTTGCTTGCTAAAGAATTAATTTTGTGATATAATTTATTAAAGAAAATAAAAACAACAGGCGCGGATCCTCTATGTCTGTCCGCGCCAAATAAAAAATAAAAATAAAAACTATGGCGGACAGCCAAACTTTGCAGTTTTCGAAGGAAAATCTAATCAGCCTGATAAATGAATCAGAGGCCTTGAAGGTTTTGCCTGGTATTTTGAAGGAGAAATTGCTTGCGTCCGTGCTCGCGAAGCCGGAGGAAAAGCAGATTCAGATTTTCAGCACTTTGAAAGAAGAACAGGCGAAATTTAAGGAAGCAGAGCGCGATTATATGGAGAAAAGCGCAAAGGCGTATCAGGATTATTTGAGCGAATTGAAAATCGCGACAAACAGTATTATCCGCGGATTGAATAAAAAGGTTGAAGAGTTTAACGTGAAGGCGGAGAGTAAGAAAGCAGAGGATTTGCTGAAAGGGCTGTGATTGTAGCGGGATACGGCGGGGCGCGCGGCACGAAATGTAAAAATCAATATAAATAATAAAAATAAAAATGGCAGACGTAAAATTACAATTTTCAAAAGAAAATCTGAAAGAATTGGCTTACAAATCTCCTGCTTTGATGGAATTGCCGGCTGACAAAAGAGAGAGGTTTATTGGCAAATTATTGGAAGCTTCTGATGAAAGGCAGGTAAGGGTTTTTGGGATACTGGCTGATGAGCAGGAAAAATTAAAAGAAATGGATGAAAAATTTAAGCAGGAAAAAATAAAAATATATGAAAATTTTCTGCGCGGCGTCGAGGAAGCCAAAAGGGATTATACGAGAAATGTAAGGAAAAGGCTGGAAGAGATCGAGAAAAAATATGAGGAGAAAAAATCTGAAACTTTATTAACTAACCTATAAAACCATGACACCATATGAAGCTCCAAAAGAGCAAGAAATTAAAGGAAAATTAGCTCCAAAAGAGAAGGAGATTAAAGAAAAAGCCAAGCTCGAGAATGTGCGCCAAATTGATGAAGAGGTCGGTAAAATTGAAAAGGGAGAACAGGAAAAATTCGTCACGTGGGAAAAGGAAATAAATACGAAAATTGGCGAGCAAAATCCTGATGCTATACAGATCAAGATTGACGAGGCGGATAAAGAGATTGCGAAAACTCAAGAAGAAATTGATAAAGAAACGGATGAAACGAAAAGAACCGACCTTGAGACCAAAAAGACAAATTTAGAAACTGAAAAGACTGACTTGGAAATTGAAAAAGCCTCTGCGGAAGGAGAAAAAGACAAATTAAATGAACAATTGGAAGCCGACAAGAAAGAATATGATGAATTTCTAGAAAATTTGAAAAAAGTCAGCAAGGAATCTAAAACCGAGCTTTATAAAACCATCTTGACTGATGAATATGACAAGCTTACAAAAAGAAAGGAGAAATTAAATGAATTAGTAAAAGATGAGGAAAAAGAGAAAATTGAAATGCCAGAAGACAAAAATGTTTTGATAGATCGGGTTAATAAGTATCTTAAAGAAACGGATTTAATTTCCGCGGGCGAAGATACTTTAACTGGATTCTCCACATCTCTCGAACAAGATATGGAATGGGAAGGGACATTCAGTCTTGACGAAGACGAGCCCAAGGAGGTTGTAGAAAACTATAATAATCCGGCACGTTCCGCGACAGCTGGTTATGTGCAGGCTATGCTGTTGCTCGGCAAAGACCCTGAAGAAATTAAAGATACATTAAGAAAAGCCTATGAGAAAGGTACGTGGGAAAACAGTAAAATCACTGTTGACGATATGACTAAAGTTGCCGATTTGGGTGGAGTTATTAAGGAATTAGATCTGAACAATAAAAATATTTCGCAGATTGATAAATTTTATATCGCGACATTTGCTAAAGAGGCTGAAGAAGTATTCAAAAACGATAAAGACGCATTAGAAAAATACAAAACGTATATTTCTGGACAATTAGAAGCGGGGGCTGAAAAACTCGGGAAATTAAAATCCAATATAGATAGTGCTGCGGGCGAAACATATAAAGCTGATTTAATAAACAAACAAAGATCATTCGTAATATCTCTTGTCAAAAATCCGAATGAATGGAAAATAGCTGAAGGTAAAAAGGTTTCTCCTGATCTCGATAAAAAAATTGCAGAAAAAAATTATGATTTATTTAAATTCTATTTAAGAGAGAATCCTGGAAAGTGGCAAGAGCTCCCAAAATGGTCGGGGATAGAAAATAAAATAAGCGCCGATGGAAATTTATATGGTAGAAAAGATAAAAATTATTACAAATACAACAAAGATGCTAATTCTTGGGATAAATTGTCCGCGAAAGATTTGGCATCTAATCTTGATTTGATGGAAGATGAAACGCTTGAGCCAATAAAATTCCCTGAGCTTGAGCCTACTGCTGTTGGCGTTACTCCTGCGCCTCCTACGGCGCCTCCTACGCCCGAGAAAACTGAAGCGGACAAAGAAGCAGGAATAGAATCGAATCTCAAAAGCCTTGAAGGAAATATAGAAAAAGCGAAGGAAGGCGATGTCGCCTGTAAAACAGACTTGGTTACTTCTGGGGATAGCAGGATTACTAGCATCAAAGAAGAAATAGATACGGTGAGTAATCCCGCTACTAAACAGAAATTGACGGAAGAAACTGATAGGTTAGATACTAGATTGCAGGCGCTTAAACCAATTCCGGGCAAGGAAAAGGAAGTTGAAGCAAAACCTGAAGTGAAAAAGCCTCTTTTAACTCCTGTGGAGAAAAAAGAAATCCGCAAAAAAGTTCGCGAAGCTGTGAAATCTGGCAAAACAGAGGAAATCAAAAAATATTTTGAAATCGGCGCGAATAGAAAAGTGAAATTTAACGGCGATAACATTGAAAGGCGCAAAAACGAAATGGCGATTACGCTTGGAACAATGTTTCCTGACGCAAAAGAGGGCGATAAGGTTGTTGTGAATGAAAAAGAGGCTTTTTTTAAAAACGGGGAATTTTTCTATAAAAATAAGAGGGGGGAGTTTTCTAAGCGTGCGATTGTTATGAATGGGTATACGGTTGAATTTAAGAAAGGCGAAGGTGAAAAGGAAAATAAGACTGAAATCAAAAAAGAGGAGGTTTCGGAAGAAAAGGCGCCAAAAGAAGAACTGCATGAAACCGAAAAAGCGTATATCACAATAATGAAAGATAAGTTAGCTGAAGAAATAAGCAAAAAATTGGTTAGTATTGCTAATACGATCGCGAAAGGAGATTATGGCGATGCTAATAGCGCTATTAACCAATTAGTAAGCGCGTGTACTAGACATCACAATAAAGATAATACGGGATTGGTTGAGGTCGCGGCGCGAGCTGCTGGTCTTGATAAGGTAGAAAATTATTCTGAGGAAAGAGAAAAATTGCTTTCTCAAAAATTTAATCTTCCTATGCTGGGGGGTCGGACGCTTGAATGGGATAATGGTCTTTCGCGAGATCAGGTTAAAAATTGGCTTACATTATTTTATGACACGCGTAAGATGGACCCGCAAAAATTGAAAGAATTTTTGGATAATAAATAGAAATAACAATTAACAAAAGTAAACATGGAAAACAAAAATTTTGAAAATCCGTTTAGACCGGCGCGGTTAGTATTTTTCGCTGGTGAAACCGGCGGATCCACTGAACAACCCGAAAAAAAAGAGGTTAAGGAAGCTGTGGAGAAATTTGAAAAGAAATTTGAGGCGGCCCAGATTCTTGATTCACAAAACATAGAAAAAGCATATGACGAAGCGACAAAGAAAATAGATGAAGCTTGTGAAAAAGCAGGCGCATTTTTACCTGAAAGTAGCGAAGAGAGAAAGGGTTTACAAGAATTTACTTTTAAAGAGTTGCAGCGGCTTGATGATCTTAAGGATAAATACACCCAACTTGCTGAGAAGAACAAAGAAGAATTTGAAAAGAAACAAGGCGAGGCGCGTGAAGCGGCAGACGAGGTATGGGAATTTCCTGAAATGAAAATAAAAGCGGATCCCGAGAGATATGCGAAAAGAGAGGGAGATACGCTGTATATAGATTTTAAGGGGGATAAAGAGGCGGAGAAAAAAGTTCGTTTGACGGATATTATTACTGACGTTGGAGCGGGCGATAAATATCTCATCTACCACAAGGGAAAAGAGATTTTAGCGACTTACGACGCGAAGAAAAATGATTTTGTAGATGATAGAGGAAAACACGCGCCTATTTCTAGCGGGGATAAGGTTGAAAAAGTTGAAGCTGTTGCTATGGGGGTTGATTTAGGCGAAAAGAAAGCGCGTAAAGTGGAAGATTTATCTTCTAAAATTTTTGGCGAGGAAAAGGTGGCTGAGAAAAAAATCGCGGCTAAAAAAGAGCCAAAAGAAAAAATCGGGATAGATCCGGAACTTTTGAAATATAGAAATAAAGCTGTTGATAAATTAAAGGCGGCGAAGAATGATTTTCTGGGTCGGGCTAGTGAAAAATATAATGAGAGCGACGCGGCTAGAAAGGAATATATTGGAAATGCTGTTGAAAAAGAAGAAGACGTGCTAAATAAAGCTATTGAAGAAGTCAAAGCAAGTCCGGATTTGGCGGAAATGCTTATAAACGGCAAAGATATCGGCGAAAACTTAGAATCTCTTAAATTGGCTGGGGAATATATAAAAAATCCTGCTGGGACGGCTGGCCGAAGATTTACCGAAATTATGCAAAAATACGATAAAGAAACAAAGCTTGCTAAAAAAGGAGATGAGCTAACGGATAATCCTTTGCTTGCTAAAAAACCTCCCGAAGGATCAGGCGCAAAACTCAAAACACTTTCTACTACTGAACTCAAGGATATTGAAACAGGCAAGGTTGAACCTGGTCCTGAAAAAAAGGATATTTCAATGGAGCCGGAGAAAGAAGGAGAAAAAATTGCCAAAAAAACAGAAGATCCGCTTGTGTTTTGACGCGATGCTTTATGCGACGGCCGGATTTAGATTAATTTTTTCGCAAATTTCATCAGGGAATACCAGATTGGCTTATAGGCGAATTCTTTTGCGGGTGCATAAGAAACAATGCGGCCGCCGAATTTTAATTTGAAATCGGTGAGGGCGGCGTAAGGATGGCCGCGGAGCGGTGCGCCGGACGAATCGAGAGGCGCAATTCCGAGAAAATCGTAGAATTTGCAGCCGGAGGATTTTGCTTCGCAAATGGCTTCCCATTGTAGTAAATATGGCGCCATTAAATTTCTGTATTCATAATCTGATGCGCCGAAATAATAAGTGGCAGTGGTGCTGAAAAATGTGACGATTATTCCGGCGATGATTTTTTTTGCGCGATTGTGCGCGGCTGTGTGTCCGGCTGGCGCGTATTCTGCGATAAAAAGTTTCGTGAGATTTCGCTGGCCGAGAATTTTCAGCATATTTTCGTAATAAGATTTTGGATGGATTGAAAATTTGTCGCGCTGGCTGGTTTGGTTGAGAAGTTTATAAAACGCGCTGATGTCGCGTTTTAACGTAGCTGTGGTTGCAGGGCGAACAATGACGTTATGTTTTTGCGCGACTTTGATATTATAGCGGCCTTTTGGTTTCATTTGAGCCAAAATTTGTTCTTCGGTCTGCGACAAATCTATTACGAGCGTGTGTGCTGGTTGATATTCCGCGTGTGCATTACGAAAACCGGCTGGAAATTTTTGCGCTGCGCTGATTTCTATCGGAGGATCAATCCGGACAAAAACCGCACGCTCCTGTTTTGCAATCGGTGCGAGTTTTTTCATAATCGCGTTTAATTGCGTTTCATTTGAATAATTACAAAGCGGGCCTCGCGGACAATACAGCCAAGATAAACCGAATGGAAGTTTATGACGGATAAAAAGTCAACCGTATTTTGCTGTGCCGGCGCCAACTTCGATCACAAAATATTTATCGCGGCCAGGAGTGCGCGATTGAAATTCGCCCCAAAATGAAGTTTGGTGAATTGTCCCAAGCGGATGCGAGGCGACGAAATTATCCCAATCTTTATACATGGCTGTATTATACGAAAATGAACGGCGCGGCTCAATTGAATAAAATCGGTAGTAGTTACACAGATAGTTACCACTTTTGAGGACAGAAAGAAGATCATCCAAGATAATAACGGGAAAGCGGAGAATCTGTTCGGGAACAAGTATAGCAGACTGTTTAAGTTTCTGCAGGGGCGTTTTGCCGTTCATGCCTATTCCCCATGAGGGCCGCAGCGAATTATAGGTATCCTGCCA
>JACRIA010000009.1 GCA_016215735.1 Candidatus Peregrinibacteria bacterium | reverse complement strand
TTTTCGCGCGCCTTTTTATCTAACACCGCGAGATTATCACTCACGCGGAGTTCCCATTTTCCAGTCACGAATTTATTGTCATCAACATTTTCAGCAAGAACAATTCCAGCGCCGACAAAAGAATTATTTCCAATTTTTACACCGGGCATAATGCTCGTGTTGATTCCAACGCGCACATTTTTACCCGTAATTATGCCGAATTTATTTTTTCCGCTGTCAATTTTCTCGCCGTTCACTTTTACAAAAATATTTTTCTCATCAAGACGGAGATTTCCAGTAACAGCGCCTGCGCCAAAAGAATTATTATCGCCAATTACACTGTCGCCGATGTAATTTGAATGAGTCCAGACATTATCTGCGAGATAACTTCTGGCAATTTCGGTTCCTTTTCCAATCACGCAATTTTCACCAATGTGAGATTCGCGCACCAGACAGCCATTTGCGATAACAGAATTTTTTCCGATATAAACCGGCCTGTTTATAACAGCGTGTTCATAAATTTTTACCCCATCTTCAATAATTACATCGCCTTTGATAATCGCACTTGGTGAAATCTGAGCTTTTTTGGAAATGCGCGACTCTTTTGGCAGACGGCCTACGGCTGTATCGAAAAAATGTTTCCACAAATCAATCGCATGCCATGGATATTTCACAGCCTGCCAAAAGCCGTCGTACATAACAGCTTTCATTTTATATCCGTCGCTGATCATATTATTCACAGCAGTTTCATAAAGATCATCGCGGTTCGAAATCGCTTTTGCGAGATATTTCACAAAAGTTTTCGGATTTTTATAAAGATGCACAACAAGATTTATAACTTTGCTCGGCTCTTTACCCTGCGCTGGCTTTTCAATAATTTCTTTAATAAAACCGCGCTTATCCAACTTCAAATATCCTCCCGGAAAATATTTCGGACAATGTTTCACGATCATCAAGCCATTTACGCCCTTGTCTTGATAAGAATTTTTTATAAGTTCAAAAGCGCTTTTATCAACAACATCATTTCCGCTCACAATCAAAACAGGTTCATTTCCAAAATGTTCAGAAGCGTCAATCACAGCGCCGACCATTCCAAGAGACAAATTTTTCTGCTCAACTAAATGTATCTGCAGGCGCATTTTTCGCTTAAGTTCGCGCAGATGCGGCAAATTATGTTTTCCGCCTACAACAATAAAATCATTAAATCCAGCCGCAACCAGCGACTCAATTTGATGCTGAATCAGCGGCTTGCCCAAAAATTTAAGGAAATTTTTATCCTCAATCGGCTTCATTCGCTTACTTTGGCCCGCCGCGAGAATTACAGTTTTCATACCAGCCTATTTTAGCGGTATTAAGTGCAAATCTCAACCAGTTTGCCTTTTTCAGCCGCAGTTTTAATTTCCATCGCGATTCTTTCACCATAACTGATTGAATCGCCGTAAAGATAGCCTGAATAAGGAGTATATTTTGTGCCGGGACTTCCCGGAATTCGCATACTTACATCAAAAATTACAAGTTCTTCTTTGCCGGCGCGCGTTGCGACAGCGCCTTGCAGAGCAAACGGCCCGATAATTCCTGGCGGCACCTCGGTTGCCAGAGTTTTTACAAATTTTTCGCCAATATCGAAAATCTTTTCTAAAATTGACTCTTTTGTTGTGCAGGAAATATGGCCGGTTTCAATCATTGATGGCCGGAATTTCGCACCCAAAAGCACACTTTGTGTATTTGCATCAAGTCTCAAAAATCCATCAAGATTTGTTTGTCTGCGCGTGTCAGTTCCCATTAATTCCAGTTCATTTGTAACAGGGGAGTAAAAATAATTAAAATTCACAGCCGCGCCAATTATGAATTCTTCAATTATAGAATTATCCAAATCTTCTTTTGTGATGATGCCGTCTTTTAACATTTTCTCGCTAATTTCAAAATAATTATTCGTGCGCGCGATCACGAAAAAATCCCTTTCATATCCGCGAATCGCTTCATTTACTTTTACAATCAAAGGACCGCCTTTATCTTTTACAAAATGGTCATCGAGCGCCGCACGAAGCTGTTTCTCGTCCCACCCGCTTTTTGCTTTTCGAAGAATTTTTGGCGTTCTGATTCCAGCTTTTGTAAGTAAATAATACTGATTTTTCGGCATATCGCGCTCTTCCAATTTCACCAATTCTCTGCTTCCAAAAATCGGCACCATAAAATCATTTTCAATTTCATTAAAATCGCAATAAACCCAGAAATATCTGTTGTGAATGAAAATCGTATTCAATTTGCGCAATTTTTCCTGCACTTCCGGTTTT
>JACRIA010000058.1 GCA_016215735.1 Candidatus Peregrinibacteria bacterium | reverse complement strand
TCGAAACAACGCTCGCAGAAGCCATATAAACCTTATATTCGCCACCGTTATCCTTTATTCTGTAAGGCCCAAGATTTTTCATTTCCTCTTTTGTCTGAACGATTTTCGTCACAAAACTCGCGATATCAGAAGCATCATCCGGATGCACAAGTTTGAAAAAATCCACGCCGTTCAATTCCTCATCAGTGTATCCAAGCAATTCTTTAAAGCTCGGACTTGTGTAAGAAATTTTATTTTCTGAATCAATTACAACAACAGGATCAGCGCTGGAATTAACCATTTCTTCTCTCGAATTGCCGCCAGTTTCTCCGAATATCTGACTTTTAAGGCTGCCGGACAATAAGCTGTCTTTTTGAGTGAATACAAACAAAATTCCCATAGAAACCACAAAAAGCGCAACAGCTATAAGGGCAATTTTTCTGCTTTGGTTGAGAGGAAGCATAAACTATTTGTTTTTATGTTTTGTTAGATAAATTATATAACATCTCGACCAAATTGTCAATAGGGGACGGGGGTGCCAGGCGGGGACGGGGGTGGTATAATATCTACAAATAACCCCTTCGCCCATGCCAGAAGAAAATAAAATCATATTAGGTCTAAAAGCGCTTCCGATTTTCAGCGAAATGCAGGATTCGGATATCGCGAATATATTGTCAGTTTCGGTTTTGCAGTTTTTTCCAGCTAATTATTTTGTTATGCGCGAAAATGAGCCCGGCGATTTCATGTGTATTATCAAAAAAGGCCAAGTCGAAATTTTTAAAGGTTCGGATGAAATCGGCCAGCAAAAAACAGAACTCGCGGTTCTCGCTGACGGCGAAGTTTTCGGCGAAATGGCGCTTATTTCCAATAGGCCTCGCAATGCCAGCGCAAAAACAATTGACGACGCGGAAATTTTTATATTGAAAAAAACGGATTTTGATAAATTTCTGCAGGAAAATTCCAGTCTCGCTTCCAAAATCAGCCATGACATCATCGAGCGCATGAAGAAAAACGAATCAACAGAAACAGTTTAAAATATGGTTATTTTATATTTAATTTTAGCGCATTTGTTAGCGGATTTCGTGTTTCAGCCGTCAAAACTCGTTAAATGGAAAGTTGAAAGCGCGTGGGGCGTCATTATTCATTCCGCAATCCATGTTGTCGTAAGCGCAATCCTGATTTTTCCTTATCTAAATCTGGAAACAGCGCTGATTATTTTCGGCCTCGGCGTAATTCACGCGGTTATAGATTTTACAAAAATCAGCATATCAATCAAAAGCGACAAATTTATGGCTGGCTTCATCATTGATCAAATGTGCCATCTTATAACAGTTGTTGGCGCGGGAATGGGCATTGGATATTTAAATAATTGGCAAAATCAAACATGGTTTTTTCCGAATATTTACAATAATCATTTAATAGTTTTGTTTCTGATTTTGCTTGTATTTATGAGTTATACAGTGGAAATATACAGGCACACGACAAAAATGCGCAGTATAGGAGAAGAAGCGAGATTTCATTACAAAGAAATGTTTTTAAGAGTTATGGTGCTCACATTTGTTTATATGATATTTACAGCGGTAGCGTATATAACAACAATATTATGAGACCGATAATCGGAGTAATGGGCACCGGATCAGGCGGAATTTCAGTCCGCCAGCGGAATCTTGCTGAAGAAATTGGTAATCTCATCGCAAAAAAAGGCCTTACGCTTCTCACGGGCGCTGGTCTTGGAATACCACTTATTGCGGCAAACGCGGCGAAATCATCAGGCGGAAAAGTTATCGGAATTTCGCCGGCAGCAAGCCTCGCGGAACACGCGGAACTCGGTCTTCCGATCGATCCCTTTGAAGATTTGATTTTTACGGGACTTGGCTTTATCGGTCGGAATGCTGTTAACATTTATACGAGCGATATAATAATTTTTATTGGAGGCGAACATGGCACACTCAACGAATTCACAATCGCGTACCAGCAGGACAAAATTATTGGAATTTTAGATCAATCCGGCGGCATCACAGATTTAATAGAAGAAATAATTAAAAAATTCACACGCAAAACTCCACATAAAAATATTATCATTGAATCAGATCCGGGCGTATTGTTGAAAAAAACAGTCGCTATCTATTACTCGCGACTTAAAACCAGTACGTAAACACATGCTCCTTGCTGCGCCCAAACAACGCTATTGACCCAAAAATATATTTATGGTATAATTATCTTTGTAAAAATAACAATAACACGGCTGAAAGCCGCTTTATAAATATAAAAAACAAAAACTAACCAATTCAATTAATGGAAAAAACAAAAATGCGCAAGACATTTTTGTATATGCTTGCGTGTATCATCCTCGTCGCAGCAATAACTGCGATTAGTTTGGCTTCATGGTCAAACTTTTCCTTTTTTGGGAAAACACAGGTGACGGGAACCATGGCCAATTGCGCTTATCTTTTTGCAGCAGAGCCGGGAACTCTGAAGCTAAAGGCTGGCGAAGCAAGATCAGCAACAGTCACGATAAAAGGCATTCCGCTTCCATCGACAACGGATGTATTGTGCGCGAACGATCCAGTGCAATTACAGATATGGGATACGCCAGCGCAGAGAGATTGGCAATGGTGCACCGCCTCTCCGCAAACAGTCTCAGGAATCAGCACAGACGTGAGTATCACATGTACGCCGCCAGCAGGGACAGCGTCTTCTTACGACGCGCTTTTGCGCATATTGCGAAATGGCGCGGTTGGAAATACGGCGACACTGAAATTTGAATTCGAAAAAACAGCATGTACCGGATTCAGCCTGTCGCTCGATAAATCAGAATATGGACCCCAAGATACTGTTCAGCTCACATACAGCTGTGCGGAACCAGCCAATGGAACAGCAGAAAAACTCTTGATAGAAATTAGAAAACCGGACGGCACAACATGGAATGCTCCGACTCTCTCCAATGTTTCAAGCGGCTCCCAGAGCATATCGCTTTCACAATTCCCCGGCGTTACAGGAAATTTTCTTTTAAGAACATGTATAGGAGATGCATGTGGAACTAATAACACAAACAGCACATCATTCACTGTTAAAGAAATGACGGCGCCGAAAGCATGTAAAACAGGAGAAAGATGCGCGACAGGTTCATGGTGCGAGAACGGTGGCGCACAATTCTATTATCCAAACGGAGATATCACATGCGTTGCGTGGCCAACAGGTACTGCTTCAATGGATGAAATTATAGCGCCTGAAGGAACTTCCGATTGCGCGCCGAATGATAGCAACTGCATTAACAGAGGAACAGTAGTTTCTTATTCAAGCAATAAATGGTGCAGATATGGTAAAACATTTTACTCAAAAGACGGAACAAAAATGACATGCGGAAAATATTCAGACAGCGCGCCAACAGGATATACGCCGTGCCGCCCCGATGACACAAATTGTATTCCATCCGGTAGTTACGGCCCAAAATCAGGATGGTGCAGCGACGGAATGAAATTTTATCAAAAAACAGCGGATTCAAAACCAGACAACGATGTATATTGCGCACCATATTTATATACAAGCACAGCCAGCATGTACATGTATACAGAACAGCCGACTCCTCCAGCAGGATATTCAGCCTGCGATCCAGATGATAAAAATTGCAGACAGAAAGGAGAATCATGGACAGAAACAAACAATAGTTTTTATTGCATGAACGGCCAAAAATGTTCAAATACTGCAGGCGGCGGATCATGCGTTGGATGGAACGAAGAGTGTCCGAAAGGAACAAAATACTGCACAGACAACAACGAGTATTGTATAGAACCGAATGAATATAAAAATATCCCAGCCACTTCAACAACTGGAGGTTATTGGTGCGGAGGTTCAAGCGGCGGAATGGTTTTCTATTCAACAGGAAAAGCATACTGCGCGCCAAAAAAGACAAAACCTGCGGCAGGTGCTATGTGGTCTTGGACAGGAGATGAAATAAAACAAGTATTAGCTGAACTTGGAACAGGATGGGGTTTATGCAGACCAAACGACAGTAATTGTATAGAACCAGGCAAAACAGGTTCATCAAATGGATGGTGCGCGTGGTATTCGCCAACAACAAACACTCCTTACACACCCTCTTATATGGCTCCTTCGGGTACTACTAGAACGTGCCCTTCTCTTGATGGCGAAATTGTGACAGAAACACCAAAGGAAACACCAAAGGAGACCCCAAAAGAACAGCCTAAAATATGCACGCAGGTTTTGACGCAGGCATACAATCCAAAAACAAACGAATGCAAAACTTACCCGACTCCGTGCGATGTGCCGGCTGATTGGGTAAAAGGCACCCCGCCATCAGGGAAATGCGGAATCACAGAAGAGAAAAAGACATGCCCAGTAGTTTCAACACCGGCTTGTTCATCAGGATATAAGCTGGCTACAACAGTGGATGCGAACGGATGTGTAACACCATATTGCGCAACAGTAACGCAGACAGGAATGCCTCCATATCCGCCGTCTCCTGTCGTGCCAGTTGAACAGCCAAAAGCTTGTCCTGATTTACCAATGCCAGCATGCCCAGGGGGACAAACGGTTATCATGACGCCGACTCCTGACGGCTGTAAAGTGGCAACCTGCACTTATCCAACGCCTACTTTGCCGCCCGGCATGACCGCATGCAAAATGCTGCGCGAACAAAACCGCGGATACAAATACGAAATAAGAAATTTCAAGCAAACAATAAAAACACTGCCGAAAAATGTAAAAGTGCCGGCTATAATAAACGATTTACTGCAAAAAGTCCAAACAGAATACGACAGAGTTTTGGCTTTGTCGGATGAAACTGTTTGCAACGCTGAAATCAGCGGCATTAATAAAGATCCTTCAAGCGGGCTCAATAATATGATAAATGACTTGAGAAACGAAATGCAGAACATAGAAGTTTTCAGGCGCTGCAGCGATTTTCAAACCAGAATTAACGACAGGATTAAAAATCTGAAACAGGAATCAGCAGCGTCCAATTTAAAGATTAATTTCGGTGAAGAAATCGCAGCTTTCACAAAAATGATAAATGACAGCAAGAAAACATGCAGCCTTAGCGACAGAGACGCAATGAGAGAAGGTCTGGAAGATTTGGAATTCAATACTACTGATATAGAAGACCAAATAAGAGATAAATATGAACAGATGGCTGATAAAAACCGCGAAGATTTCATAGCAAATGAAATTCAATCAATGTATTCCAGCGTGACAGGCTTTAGAAATCAAATCACGTCCAATGAAGAACTGGAAGGCAAAGAAGAATGTACAAAAATGCTGTCGCTCATGGATCAAATAGAGCTCATGCTCAATGATGCTTCAGATACATACAAAAAAGGAAACAAAGACGAGGCAGCCGAAATTCTGGATAAAATCAACAGATTTAGAGAACCGACGATAATTGTCGGACAGCAATGCGGCATCGTGCGCATCGCACCAGAAACACCAACAATGGTGCCCGCGCCTATAAATATGTACAGAGGCGGCGTTACCGGAATCAGCTCGGAAACAACAGATAGAATTGTTAATGAAATTGTGGACAAATTCACTGACAAAATTCAGGCGATTCTAGACGAAAAATTAGCTGAACTCGCAACGAAAATGGCTGTTCTCACCGAAAGTTTCCAAACAAAACTTACGGAAAGTTTGATTGCCTTGCAGTCCATGCCAAAAGAAACAAGAACAGCTGTTGAAGAAGCAAAATCAACATTGATCGACACTGTCGCAGCTGTGGAATCCGCAAAAAAACAGCTAAGCAGTGCGAACGCGGCGAGATTGAACGCAGCTCTTGAGAAAGCAACGAAAATAAACTGGTGCGGAAGCTTGGCAGAAGAATTAAAAACACAAGCGGAATCGCTCAAGCTTAAAACAAATGAGCAGGATATAACATCAGACGACATAGCGATTTTTGAACAAGCTGTCGCGTCCTATGAGACAAAAAACGACGAAGAATGTTATCAAGTTGGAGCTTCTCGTTTCCGCGACGTGCCGACTCATACATGGTATTACCCGTATATACAAACAAATCAATTCTTCAAAGGCATGGTTGATGTAGACGGAAATCCAACAGGCAGAGTTGAGCCCGCAAGACAAATCATAAGACCAGAAGCCTTGATTGCGATAGAACGGGTGCTTGGAGTTTCTTCTGTTGAAGCAGCTGACTGCCAAGTAGAAGCGAATGTACGCAATACTCCGGCATGGGCAGCTTGCGCAGTGAATTACGCTCATGAATCAGGAGTAGCATTTAATGGAGAAGAAATGGATAAACCGACAACCCGCGATGAAGTAGCTAAATGGATTTCCATTCTCGCGAAAGATAAAATGCTTGCGTCAGGCGGTTCGCAGTACGTCAAAAATTTCTCTGATATATCTGCTTGTAAAGAAAACACAGAAGAGGTAAGCACGCTTGTGGCCAATAAAATCATGACAGGCATGGGCGGAACGGATAAATGGGGTTGTTCGCAATCTCTGCTTAGAGCAGAGCTCGCGGCAATCCTAACCCGTTTGGCTGATTTGGCTTCTATGATGAAATAAACAACGCCGTCCCGCCTTCACGCCGTTTAGCGAAGCTGAACACAGGCGCTATAAACAAGCTGTCGCGAAGCGACACAAACAGGCGGGACACAGGCGCTATGAACAAAGGGGACGGTCGCCGCAGGCGACCGTCCCCGATATTTGGTTAGCCCCGGGGCCTATTTTCTCTTGATTAAATTCAGATTCTTTGCTAAATTAATGGGGACGGTTTTCATAGAGAATCGTCCCCATCTATGTTGAAATCAAAGAAGAAAAAGCTCATTCAGACCTACGCTGTCCATCCAAAAGACACAGGGTCTCCGAATGTGCAGGTCGCTGTTCTAACAGAAAGAATTAATCAATTGACAAAGCATTTAGCTGATCATCCGAAAGATAATCATTCCAGACGCGGTCTTATTATGATGGTTGGCAAACGCAGGAAATTACTAAATTACATGCGCCTTAACAAAAAAGAAGGCTACGAAAAGATCCTTGATAAATTGAAATTAAGAAAATAGAGCGTTCGCCGAAGGCGAACACAGCATCCCTTTTGGGACGCAGCACAGGCTACAGGCTCCAGATAGAAATATTTTTTGTTTGAAACTTGTACTTGTGAGAATGGTTCCAAAAAGGGTAAAAAGCGGGACAGTCGCCTAAGGCGACCGGTCCCTTTAATCTCTAACCCATTTTTTTATGGAACCAAAATCAGTCTCTCATAACCTTGCAGGCCGCGAACTGCGCCTTGAATTCGGCAAATTTTTTACGCAGGCAGACGGCACAATCGCAGCCTCGCTCGGCGATACAATAATTCTCGTCACAGCAATGATGAGCGATGAAGCAAAAGAAAACGCGGACTTTTTCCCGATGGTCGTTGATTACGAAGAAAAATTTTACGCTGCTGGAAAAATTAAAGGCAGCAGATTTGTAAAAAGAGAAGGAAGGCCTTCTGAAAACGCGATTCTAACATCGCGCTTGATTGATCGTCCGCTTCGGCCGATGTTTCCGAAAAATATGGTGAATGATGTTCAGGTAATCGCGACAGTTTTGTCAGCTGATGTTGAGGTTGATCCGGGCCCAACCGCAATTACAGGTGCGAGCGCAGCGCTTATGGCTGCGGGAATTCCATTCGCGGGTCCTTTAGCCGCTGTCAAAATCGGACTTGTCATTGATTCAAAAGGAGATGAACAGCTTGTTATTAATCCAACATATGAACAATGCGAAAAAGGAAAATTAGATTTAACTGTCGCTGGCACAATTGACGCGATTACAATGGTTGAAGGCGCTTCCAGTGAAGTTTCAGAAGAGACAATACTCCGCGCCCTCGAACTTGCTCACAAACACATTGAAGATCTTTGCAAACTTCAGCAGGAACTTCTTAAATCATTGAAAATTGAAGCACGCGAACCAGCGCTTCTTGAAGAAAACACAGAAGCGGAAGCATCTTTCAAAGAATCCGTGACAGATGAAATGATTGCTTCTGTAAAAGGAAAAACAAAACACGAATTCAAAGAAGCATACAAAAAAATCCTCAAAAGCCTTGAAGAAAAATATGCGGATCAAATCGAAAATGAAGTTTTTACAAAAAAACATCTGGATACGCTTCTCAATGACGCTGTTGAAAAAAGAATGCGCGAAAGAATTCTGCAAAAAGAAGAACGTCTCGATGGACGCAAGCTCGATAGTATCCGAGAACTCTCCTGCGAAGTCGGAATTTTACCGCGCACGCACGGTTCAGGATTTTTCAAAAGAGGAGAGACGCAAGTCTTGGCCCTGACAACTCTCGGCGCTCCTGGCGACGCGCAAATTGTTGAAACAATGGATATGGATGAAACAAAAAGATACATCCATCATTACACATTTCCTTCATACGCGACAGGTGAAATAAAACCGCTTCGGGGTCCTGGCAGACGCGAAATCGGACATGGAGATTTAGCAGAACGAGCGCTTACCCGCCTTATTCCAGAAAAAGAAAAATTTCCATACACAATATGGGTTGTTTCAGAAACCCTTAGCTGTAATGGATCGAGTTCGATGGCTTCTGTATGCGCTTCCAGCCTGTCTTTAATGGATGCCGGCGTGCAAATTCCAAAACACGTTGCTGGTGTTGCGATGGGCCTTATCACTGACGAAAAAGGCGGATACAAAATTCTCACAGATATTCAGGGCATGGAAGATTTTTGCGGAGACATGGATTTCAAAGTCGCAGGCACGCACAACGGAATCACCGCGCTCCAGATGGATATAAAAGTTAAAGGCATTACGATTGAAATAATGCGCGAAGCATTGAGTCGGGCGAAAATCGCGCGCGAACAAATTCTCAAAAAAATGGAGGAAGCTATTCCGCAAGCGCGGCCAGAACTTTCAAAATACGCTCCGCTCATCACAACTCTCAAAATCGCTGTTGACCAAATCCGCGATGTGATTGGCAAAGGCGGCGAAACAATTCAGAAAATCACAGCTGATTGCGGAGTGCAGATTGATATTGAACAGGACGGTCTTGTATTTATTACCGCGCCTGATCAGGAAAAAGGCCAAAAAGCTCTTGATTGGATTAAAAAAATCACTTACATACCTCAAGCAGGCGATATTTTTGAAGGCACAGTAACGCGCATAATGGAATTTGGCGCGTTCGTCGAATTCGCGCCCGGCAAAGAAGGCCTTGTTCACATTTCCCAGCTTGATAAAAAACGCGTCAATCGCGTGGAAGAAGTTGTAAAACTCGGCGACAAAGTCCGCGTGAAACTTATGGAAATTGACGAACAAGGCAGATATAATTTGTCGAGAAAAGCGCTTCTCTAAGCTAAAATTAAGCCATTGACATCGCTTTTTAATCGTGGTTTAATATATACATGAAAAACAACACCAAAAAGACAATTGGGTTTTTTCTGTCGCACGCAAAGCAATATAAATTGATCGGCGCTACGATGCTTATTTCAATCGTGCTTGGCGTTGTTTTAGACATGGTTCTTCCTTTTTTGTATAAAGAATTTTTCAACACGCTGGTAGCTGACGCAACCAAAGATATTCTCGTCAAAAGTCTGATTTTGATAGTTATTTATATTCTCGCGATTGACTTAATCGGATGGATTTTTTGGAGAACCGCGGAATTTATCAACAGCTATTTTCAGCCGAGAATAATAGCGAATATTTTCAATGAATGTTTTGAATATCTGCACGGCCATTCTTATTCTTTTTTCAATGACAATTTCACAGGAGCGCTTGTTAAAAAAATAGGCAGAATAGCCCGCGCTTTTGAAGACATAGCTGACAGGGCTTATTGGGATATGCTGCCGCTTATTCTGCGCATCATTATAGTCACGGGAGTTTTGTTTTATATTCATACGATTTTGGGCGCGACAATTTTAATATGGGTTGTTGTTTTCGCAGTAGTCAATTATTTTTTATCTATTTACAAGCTTAAATTTGACTTAAAAAGATCAGAAGCAGATACAAAAATTACAGCCAATCTCGCAGATACAATCGCGAACAGCATCAACATAAAATTATTTTCAAACTTTGCTTTTGAGAGCAGGGAATTCGGAGATGCGACAGACAGCTGGTTTAAGAAAACCAAAAAAACTTGGAATGTGGAAAATATAATAAATGCCGCGCAGGCTTTATTCATGATAACCCTTAATTTTCTGATTTTATATTTCGCGGTGAGGCTTTGGCAAAAAAATCTCCTAACAGTCGGCGATTTTGTTTTAATCCAGACATACCTCATAGATGTTTTTGCGAATCTTTGGAATTTCGGAAGAATAATCAGATCGATTTATTCGAATCTGGCTGACGCTGAGGAAATGACAATTGTTCTGAATACGCCGCACGAAATAAAAGACCGGCCATACGCGAAAGAACTTGAAATTAAAGAGGGCCGGATCGAATTCCGCAATGTAAAATTTTCATATGATGAAAATAAAGAAACCATCAATGACCTTTCTTTTATCGCAAAGCCAGCTGAAAAAATCGCTTTAATCGGGCCTTCCGGAGGAGGAAAAACAACACTGATTAAACTGCTTCTCCGATTATACAACATCAAGCGCGGCCAGATTTTAATTGATGATCAGGATATTTTCGGAGTAACGCAGGATAGTCTGCGGAAATCTATCGCGTTAGTTCCGCAGGATCCGATTCTTTTTCATAGAACTATTATGGAAAATATTAGATACGGAAGATTGGATGCAAAAGATGAAGAAGTCATAGAGGCGGCAAAACTTTCGCGCTGTCATGATTTTATTATGAAACTCCGCAATGGCTACGGCTCTTTTGTAGGCGAACGCGGCATAAAACTTTCCGGCGGTGAACGTCAAAGAGTGGCTATTGCAAGGGCAATTCTCTCTAACGCAAAAATATTAATTTTAGACGAAGCAACAAGCCAGCTTGATTCGCAGTCAGAAATGCTGATAAAAGAAGCTCTTAAAAATTTGATGAAAAATAAAACAGCAATTGTTGTGGCGCACAGGCTTTCAACAGTTATGCAGATGGACAGGGCAATTGTTGTGCAGGACGGCCGCATAGTAGAAGAAGGCGATCACAAAAGTCTTATCAACAAAGAAGGCAGTCTTTATAAAAAATTATGGGATCTTCAGGCGCATGGATTTTTCAAAGATGAAGAAGACGTCGCGGAAAGAAAAGAAGAAAATACACAGCAGGCGAATATTTTTGCGCTGTTGGACCAAGGATAAGCAAAATCAATACATTGTCTTTTTGGGATGTAAGCCGGGTATGGATAGGATATGATTTTTGGAAATTCTATTATTGAACGAAGTGCGGAATGCTCCAATTTGACAATATCAAAGTTTATGCTAAGATAATTCCCAATGCAAAAAAATCTACATGATCGCGAAAAAGGTTCATCTGCATATTTAGGCCGGATTGATCAGTCATCATATGAAAAATGCGGCGTAGTGAGGTATTTGAACCAAATCCATGGACCTGTGGTTGAAATTGGCCCAGGCGGAGGTTCGGCGTTAATAAAAATTGCCCATATTTGTGATGAGATGGCTAATGGTATTAGAGTTGTCGCCCTTGATAATAATGAAGACGTATCTCGAAAATTAAAAAGAAAAATCAACAATAGCCCAACAAGTATAACAAATATTGATTTTGTTTCCGGCGACGCATCAGTGGAAATGCCATTCGAAGATAATTCCATCGGGGCCATAAACGCTTCTTCTGTCGTGCATGAAATTTTCTCTTATGGAGGTGGAATACCTGCGCTGAAAAGATTTTTTAAGGAATCTTGTCGAGTTCTTCAGCCGGGCGGATATTTAGTATATAGAGATCCCACCGGAGCTAATTTAGATCAATTAGGGCAACTCATATGCCAAAATGAATTTGCTTACGCTTTTCTCCAATTTTTTCTGAAAAAATTCCTCAAAAAAAATCTTTTTGGCCATTATCAAGATTATAAATTTTTACGAAAAAAAGAAGAACATTACAAGAAGGGAACATCACCTCTTGTCGAAGGAGAAGAGAAAAAAGCGTCTTCGGATCGAGTGCTAAATATTATGCTTATCGCCAATAGCGGGTTATTGAGGGAGATCGCAAGACATTATTTAACATTCCTTGGCGCTGTGGCTCCGGAATTTTTATTTACAGTTTCTCCTGAAGGCAATGGAAGTTCTGTTCGGCTTATGTTCACTAAAAGACAGGGAGAAAATAAATTTAAACGCTTTATATCTGCCATATCGGCAAAGTATAAAGAAAAGGGTGCCTTTGAAATTGAAATTTCCAGAGAAGCGCTATCGCAATTTTACGCATACATGAGAGAAAAATTTGCGGAATTAACACGTCCGCTACAGTCAAAAGATGTTTTTGATGATCCAAATAAAATAAAAGTCGGTGAAACTATCGATCCTTCAACTCTGAACGAGCAGTATGAAAATATAATTAGAGATGGAACAGAAGTGAAATTGCCAGATTTTTTGAAAAAATGTTGTGAGTGGAGTATGGGCGAAGGGAGCGAATATTATACATATGGTTCTCCTACAGCTGTTATTTCTACGGTACTCACGAGTTCGGTTTATGAATATAAAAAAAACGAATCTGGGTATACTTGTCTCTGCCCAGTAAATTTCGACAGAAAACACTTCGATCTCATCGAAAGAACAAGACACTCAAGGTTTCTTCAGCAAAGTTTTATATTTGGAGGAGACGGCAAAGAGGAGCTACGGGATCGTAAAACCATCATTCATTTTCAGAAAAGTCCCCTTGAAGTCGCCATTGCACGTGTGGGGACATACATTGTAATAACATCTGACGTTTATTTATTACGTGCCTATAAACGCCTACTTTTTATATTGGGAAAAACGATGAACTTAGGGGATATCAAATCAGAAGATACCCTCTCATTCGCCAGAATTGCAGTTGACGAAGCACGTAAAGTATTTTCAGCCATGGACGAAGGAGAAAAAGACAAAACTCAATCGTCGATAAATATAAAATATCCTCACATTGCTCTCGCCGGTTCAGTTGCCTCCGGTAAAACAACAGTAGCTTCCATTTTTGCTAAAAGAGGTTATGAAGTTGTTTCATTGTCAGATTTTATTAAAATCGAATTTGGGAAGAAAGGTATAACAAATCCTACTCGTGCCGATTATCGTATTGTCGCGCGGGATCTAAGAAACAAATTTGGAGAAGATGTCCTGGCCCAAAAAGCTATGGCAAAACTATTGAGAGAGAATAAGGCCAAAAATTTTGTCATTGATGGCGTTCGTATTCCGGAAGAAATAGATCTCTTGCGCAGTATCTTTCACGACACTATACTTTTGGCTGTTGATACGCCTGAAGATATTCGCCTAGAGAGGGTTTCAAAAAGAAAAAGAGTAGAGGATTCAATAAATATTGATGAAATGAAAGAAGTTTTCGGTTATGAGTTTGGTACCATCCCCGGTGGGACAAATCTTCAAGCGGTTATAGAGCGTGCAGATTTAGTCATAGATGGCAGACTTGAGATCGAAGAAACAGAAAAACATGTTATACAAATCCTTGAACGTGGTATGCAATAATTTCTTAAATATTTAATTTATGTCGAAATATTTTACAAAAAGAGGCATCGAATACTTACAACGCAGAATCAACGAAAAAGAGTTAAAAAGGTCAGAAATTGGAGCCGCGGTCGGGGAAGCAGCCGGAGATAATTGTGATTGGCATGATAATGCTCCATTTGATGCTGCTCGGGATACATTTGAATTAGCCTCGGCTGATATTAGGAGACTTAGAGCAGACATACATGATGCGGTTATTATAGAAATCAGGGAACAAGCAGAAAAAGTTGCAATCGGATCTGCCGTTACAGTTCTCGTTGATGGCAAAGACGAAAAAACATATGTCATCGGTGCTGCCCATGAATCATCACCGGAAAAAGGGCTTATTACTTACAACAGCCCCGTTGCTTCAGCGCTTTTGAGAAAAGAAGTTGGGGATATTGCAGAAGTGGAATTATCAAAAAAGAAAAAAATGGAATTAGAAATTATTGCCATACTTCCTCCGAGCGCTAAATACAAACAACTAATTGATGAAATATATCCTTTTCCTTCAGGGGGGAAGAAATACCAAAATAATCTGTAGGCGATATGAAATATTGATATGGAACTGCCTCTACGAGAAAGTTCGGACTTACTTTAAGGCATCTGGAGGCTAAGGTTCAAGTTTTCATCGGTATGTATGCCGCCGCGACCATGAGTGCCAACGGTGCGAACCTTTCAGTTGGAATGTTTCAGGGAAGTCATGCTTTTGTAACAAAAGTTTCAAAGTTTTCGTTATGAATGAGCTCGATCGGCGCCTTTTTATAGTGATTAACAAATGAAGAAGGCGGACTCCACTTTTGTTTTTTCCATTTGAATTCAAAGGCATATAGCTTGCCTCCATATTCTTCAATATAATCCAACTCCTGTTGACTATGAGTACGCCAGAAATATCGGTTAAAATCCTTGCTATGATTGATGCTGTTCTTAACCCTTTCATTTATAAGGAAGTTTTCCCATAATGCTCCGGTATCTTGGCGTAAATAAAGAGGATTAAAGTTATTAATTAAAGCATTTCGTATGCCGGTATCCCAGAAGTATATTTTTCGTAATTTCTTGAGTTCGTTTCTTATATTGCGGCTAAAGGGTGATAATCTGTGTATAATAAATGCTTGTTCCAAAATCTGCACATATGTCACAACGGTGTTTTTATCTACACCCACGATTTGACTCAATTCGTTATAGGAAACTTCGTTGCCAAGTTGCAAAGCCAAGGCTTGCAGGAGCTTTTCCAGCACTTCCGGACTTTTAATGCTTTGAAACGCCAGAATGTCTTTGTACAAATAACTGCGGGTGATGTTTTTGACGGCCTCTTTTTCCTCATCGCCCGCATGAAGGACAGCTTCGGGATACATGCCGTAAATCACCCTTCTTTCTAGGTGGCGTCTTCGTTCCAATTTCGAAGGGTAATAACGCGCAAGCTCATTATAAGAAAGCGGATAGAGATGAAATTCAAATTTTCTGCCTGTCAGCGGTTCAACTATTTTATTTGAAAGTTCAAATGATGAGGAACCGGTTGCGATAACCTGAATTTTGGGAAAGTTATCAACGATCAGTTTTAGAGTTAGGCCAATATTGTTAATGCGTTGAGCTTCATCAAGAACGACAAGTCGGTTGTTGCCAAAAAAAGCTTTGATTTCCGTTGAAGTTTTATTTGTTAACGCGTCGCGTATGTCCAGTTCGTCACAGTTTAAATAAATAGACTGCACGGGATGCTTTTTGAGAAAATCTTTAACAAGGGTTGTTTTGCCAACCTGCCTGGCTCCATATATGATGATGGCCTTTTTTTTGAAGAGCTTTTTATTTATTGCATCTTCAATTTCGCGAGGAATAAACATAGTAATATGAAATTAGTGAATTCATTCACCAAGATTATACCAAGATTGTAATTTGATAGCAATGTTTTTTTCGTTAACGCCGGAAAAGCTGATTATAACAGATTAACCGCCTGCTTAAATGCTTTATGATAAGATTTTAACCAGATTTCCTCGGAAGGATCTTCCAAAAACCGGCCAATATCTTTCATAATATCAACGCTGTTTGCTTCCGCAATTTTATCGCCGAGCATGGAAATAACCGTTTTGTAATCTTTAAATTGTTTCTTAAGCCCCGCCTGTTTGAAAGCGCGGTTCAAATAACCCAAATTAATCTTCATTTTGCGGTTTAAATACCAGATAAGGTCGTAAAAATCACGTCCTTTTGCATAAGTCCGATTCAAAACCGCACAAATTTTTCCGGCAAACATGGTTTCATCCGTATGCTTAAGAATCGGAAACATTTCATCGAATTTTGTCACAAAAAATGTTTCGATTTCTTCATCTCTCACTTTCACAGGGTTGGTATCAACTTCCAGTTTTACATGAATCTTTTGGCTTTGCAGAGGGCTAAGTCCAAACACGTGCAAAATTTTGCTTACGCGAATAAAGGATTTTTGTACGACTTTGTCATCACTCACATTAAAATCAACCTCAAAATCTGTATTTTTGAGAAAAGTAGCAATCATTGAATTAAGCTCGTCAAATTAATATGCAGGGATTTTTCGATAAAGCGCGAAATACAGGTATTCGG
>JACRIA010000057.1 GCA_016215735.1 Candidatus Peregrinibacteria bacterium | reverse complement strand
TTTCCATCAAATTATGGATATTATCCAAAACCTCCTCAAAAACATTCGGGCCTTCCTGGTTATCATGCGGAACCTTTACAAGAAGCAAAACATTATCACTTGGTGTAGCTATAGCCATAAAACGCTAAATAACATCTATTGAAAGAGTACAATATTTCGGCGCAAATGTCAAAAACTTCAACTGTCTACAGCAGCGCCCTCTAACCTATATGCTTCCAAAAACACTCCTGGCAGTAAACAATATACTTGCTGTCAGGGCTGTACGTGCTGATAATCTCTTTCTGGCATTTGTCGCATTTTCTCTTGTACAATCTGCGCTCATTGCGAAGGCTTAGCCTGCGTTTCTGCCTGCATTCAGGGCAGTTCTCGGGCCTTGGAAGATCCTTCTTTTTATAGAACGCCTGCTCCTGTTCAATTATCAGAAATGGCTTTGTACAGGTTTTGCAGACTTTCTTCTCATCAGGCATAAGGTTTTAGTTAATTATACGGCTATATTATATAGATTAATTTGCTTTTGTCTAACCTTTTGGCCAAAAAAACGCCGCCAAACTGTCTTCATAGGGATAAGTTGACGCTGGAAGATGCGGCCGCGGATCAGCTTTCCCTATTTCAGCTTTGATTTCAGCAACTTTCTTATGATATTCGTCCGGCAAATATTCTTTATTCAAAATACAATATTTGCGATGTTTCAAATAAACACAGCCAAAACAATCATTGCAGTTATAACAATGCTCGCAGTAAGACAAATTATTGCTCTCGAAACATGAATAACAAAAATTACAGTTATATAAATAAGTCGCAGCAACGCATTCATAGCAAAGCTCATTTTTAAAATAAATATTTGAACAATCCATGCTGTCTTTGTGGTCAATCGTATTATTCATATACATGCAGTCATGCAGCTGCCTTGAATCAAAACACATAAAAGCGTTTTTGCAGTTATACAAATAATCCCCTATTGAATTTTCGTTTTGAGCTTGATGCGCATACATAATTGGAATTTCATAGCGTAAATCCGTCACTTTTTTAACAATCGCGTCGCGGTTCATGGTTTCTTTTATTTCTTCAACTTTTTTCGCGTATGCATTTTTATCGCCGCAATCTTCATTAAAAACATGGAAACGTTTTTTACGCAGACCAACGCACCCAAACCATCTGTCGCAAGTAATGCAATCATCGCAATAATCGCAATCAGAACAATTTTTTGAATCTTTTACGTAATTACAGCTATAACAATTATCGCAATCTATGCATTCAAAACAAAGCTCGCATTTATAGCAATACGCGGATTCAGCAGAATCCTTTACATGATAAATAAAATAACAATTGTAGCAATCTTCATTGTAATCGCTGGCATAAATCAAATAACAGCCTTTATTTTTATAACCGTATGAACAATATTCGCTGTTAAACGCATCTATATTCACCAAGGCTATTTTTGGTTCTCGATCGCGGAGTTTTCTTAATTCTTCAAAAAATCCCATTTAGAAATTAGAAATTAGTTATTAGTCATTTCTGAAAATAGTACATATACGCAGTATCTTCATTGTAATTACCGGCAAAAATCAAATACGAATTCTTGTTCCAGTCCGAGTGCGTGCAGTAATCGCTGTTAATAGAGCCAAAATTAATGCTTCCGGGCCGCGGGGTTCTAAATCGAAGCGCCTCAAACTCTTCAAGAAAATTCATGGCTAAATCATACCATATCTTTGAAAAGCAGCATCCAAAATTCGTCTTATCATTTCCTTGTATGGAATTTTTAGATAATCAGCCAAACACATAAAAACATCCGCGCTGGACAAAGCAGGAAGCGGATTGATTTCCAAAACATAGGGGTTGCCTTTTTTATCAACTCTAAAATCAACGCGTCCAAAATCGCGGCAATCAACAGCTCTGTAAGTTTTAAGCGCCAAAACCATTAATTTATCCTTAAGCGTTTTATCCATATTTTCATTACAGATGTATCTTAATGGGGCGTTGCGGCTCACTCTTTCAAAAGTATAAAATTTATCGCCGAGATCAAGTTCGCCTTCTATTTCAATTTGCACAGGATGAAAAACCTCTGGATTTTTATTGCCTATAATGGCAACAGTATATTCACTGCCGGAAATAAATTCTTCGATAATGGCTGGCTGTTTATAAGTTTTTACAATGTAGCTGATCTGTTTGCGAAGCTGTTCTATATTATCAACTTTGGAAGATTCACTCATACCTTTCGAGGAACCTTCATACTGCGGCTTAACAATAAGCGGAAAATTAAGATTTTCCAGTTGGTATAAATTCGCTTTCGCATCGTCTGTTGTGAAAAATCTGGGCGTTGGAATATTTTCTGCGATAAAAACTTTTTTGGCCATAACTTTGTCCAAACCCAATGCGAGGCTAAGGCCGTCGGAACCGATAAATGGCATTCCCATCATTTCCAAAATAACCGGAACTTCTGACTCCCTGTTTCTTCCGGTCACGCCTTCAGCAATATTAAAAACAATATCAACGTCGAGATTGTTTATTTTATTCAAAAGATCGCGGCTGTTCCCAATTTTCACAGCCTCAAAACCCAAAGACTGGATACTCTCGCTAATCATATTTATTGTTTCCGGACGATCAAATTCAGCGCTGGCGTCAGGAGGATCGTCCGGCCTGGCAATATAACCGCTTTTTACGTCGTAAGTCATGCCAATTTTAAGCGTTGAAATTTTCGCTTTTCCGGCAGTTGTATTCGTTTTTCTTAAAATCGCTTTCATTTTTATCTGGATATTTTTCTTTTAATTGGTTTTCTGGCCGGCACAAGTTCAAAATCATTCATTTCAATGCCTTTCACTATATGCTGATCAATGCCGTTGAAATCCTTGTAATGGGCCTTGTCGAAATCCCAGTAATTGAGAGGAACGGGAATTTTGCCCGCACCCTGCGGCACGTCAATAATATACATTGGATAAGCCATGCCGCTCAAGCTGGAGCGAAGACGCGTCATAATATCAATCTCTTTCTCAAAATCAGCCATAAAATGATACGCGCCTCCAACCGGATCGCATCGGAAAATATAGTAAGGCTTCACGCCAATTTCAATCAATCTGCTAAATAATTCATAAAGAGTATCGTAATCATCGTTAATACCTTTCAGAAAAACGCTCTGGCTGAACAAAATCGCGCCGGATTTTCGGAAAGTCTGGCAAATATGCTCTACCTCCTCTGTTATTTCATCCGGATGTTCAAAATGCAGTCCTATATATATAGGCTGTTTCAATTCTCGAATAACATCGCAAACGCTCAAATCAAATGTCTGTGGAGATACAATCGGCATTCTTGTGCCAATACGCATTACTCTTATCTGCGGCAAAGCCCCGAATTTTCGCAGAGCCTTTTTCAAAACAGCCGGATTTGTAAAAGGATCTCCGCCGCTGAAAATAATTTCCTTAATCTCCGGATGAGAAACAATATAGCTCTCGATTTTCTCCAAATCCTCATCGCTTAACAAACCTTCGCTCGCATCGCTCACTTTGCGCTTGCGCGTGCAGAAACGACAATACGCGCCGCACACAAGCGTAAGCATGCATAACGCGCGGTTGCCATATTTATGAATCAACCCTTTCGTAACAGTGTATTTTTCCTCTATGAGAGGATCTTCAAACATGCAAGGCGGGTTTATTTCCTCTGCTTCTGAAGGGTAAAATTGTTTGTATATCTCCGGAGTTTTTTTAGACAACTCCTCAATATGACGCGTAATCTGAAATTTAAAATCTTTCGTGCTCATTTTTTATATATTTTAGATTTTGTTAGACTGCGTTCATAACCATACGAAAGTATCCGCTCGATAAATTCGTTGTAATTCAAGCCGATATCCCTCGTTGATACAACGAAACCATCTTCCGGATACAGACTTGGATTAACATTAATTTCCAAAAAATACGGAGTCATATTTTTATCCACGCGGAAATCAAGCCTCGCGTAACCGCTGCATTTGCATATCTGATAAATTTTGGCGGAAATATCCTGTATCCGCTCTATGGTGTAACTGTCAAAAGGCGCGGGATGAACAATATGGCTGTTTTTAGCTACATGGCTTTTCGGATTGAATTTTTCTTCAAACGTTCTGATTGGATATTCGTCATCAGGTAGATTTTTGTACATAAGTCCGTATGGCAGCATCACGTCAAGATTGTCATAATCATTCCCCATAATTCCTATGTGCACATCCATCCCGTCTACATAAGGCTCGACGAGCGCCGGCATTTTATAAATGGAAATGACCCGTGCAACTCTTTCCGCAAGCTGTTCAAAAGAATGGACAACCGCGTTTTTATCTATACCGTAGCTGGCATCGCTTAAAACTGGCTTAACAAATAAAGGAAAAGTGAGATTTTGCGGCATTGTTTTCGGCGTTTCATTCAACACCACATGGGGAGTAACAGGTATGTTATATATTGACAGCAGCTCTTTTGTTTTTGCTTTGTCTGTAGTGAGCAAAAACGACTCCCATCCGCAGCCGGTAAAGGGAATCCCCAAAGACTCTAAAATAAATGAAGGATAAGCGACTTTCGTCACATCATTGTCTATTCCTTCCGCTAAATTAAAAACAATATCAACGCTGTCTTTCCATTTCAAAATTTCCTTTGCGAAATTATCATAAACCTCCATTTCGGAAACATCATGGCCGTTTTCCTTTAAAGCATTTATCACTATTTTTATCTCGTCCAAAGCGTCTTCTTCGGATATTCTATCTTCTTCAGACCTATAAAAACTCTCTTTTACAACCTCATATATTGCAAGTATCTTAAGTTTTTTTCTGTACCGTGAGGGGGGTTTCATTTTTTATGATTTTTTTATGTGATGTATTTGTATAAAATTTATATCTTTTCATGGCGGCGGCGAGAATAGACTCTATTGTGCTTTCGTAAGACAAACCTGCGACGCGGCAGGAAACCTGAAAATAAGAAAAATGTTTTGGATCAGGATTCAATCCAGGCAAAGGATTAGCTTCAAGAACATATATATTGTCTTTCTCGTCCAATCTCATATCAATTCTTCCGAAATCGCGCAAACCTAAAGCATTAAACGAATTTATGGCGATTTCAGACAGACGCCTCTTTAAATCAGAATCTATTCTATCTTCAGCAACAACAGCCTCTTCCAAACCATTTTCCGCACACCATATTGATTTCGCCTCATAGCAATCAATGTAAAAATCCATTTTTGGGAAACGTTCGTACGCAATTTCCATAATAGGCAAAACTCTCAAATCCTCGCCGTTGCCAATAAGCGAAATTGTAAATTCTCTGCCTGACAAAAATTTTTCAGCTAAAATAGGCTGTTTGTATTTGTTAAAAAGCTGTTTCAGTTTTTTCCTCAATACAATTTCATCTTTGCATACGGAATCTTTTTCAATGCCGGCACTTGATCCTTCGCCATTCGGCTTAACAATCAAAGGAAACGACAAATTCGAATCCAGTTCGTCTTCCGGCGTGTTAAAAACTTGATACGGCGGCGTCTTTATCCCATGCGCAATCAAAATTTTCTTCGCGACAGCTTTATCGAGAGTTATCGCGGCAGATAAAGGCCCACAGCCTGTATAAGGAATATTAAGCATCTCAAGCATTACCGGAATTTGCGATTCTCTGGATTCGCCCGGAATACCTTCCGCAATATTAAAAACAAAATCCAATCTATTTTTCAATTTATGCAGCTGCATGTACGCATTTTCATCAGCTTCAATCAAAATCACCGTATGACCAAGCGCCTTAAGAGCATTTTCTATTGCCAGAATCGTTTTTGGAGAATCATATTCATCACTACAAGGAGGAGGCTCTTCGTCCGATAATGTTTTATCTATAAATAGATTATAAGTAAGTCCAATGTTCACGTTAATGGAATTTCAATGCGATCAATTAATTCCATTCAGATTATAAATTCATATGCGCATAATGCAAGGTGTTTTTTTAAAATCTATTTACAACCGCGCAAAAAATTTTATATATAACAAATTTTTTGAAAAAAAATTTGAGGATTTTCTGCGCGCAGCAAAAAATTTGCACCGCTAATTTATTGGCTTCGCAAGCCATAAATCCTTATTCTATATCTTTAAGCGCTAAATAAAGCAAATTTTCATTAGCCAAACCGCGCTCCATTAAATCTTTTTTAATTTCGGCAACTTTCGCAAAATATTCTATGCTGAACCATAATATTATATAATTATTATATGCAGTTTAGGCAATCATTATTTTGGGATGTTGATTTAAAAAGCATCAACCCTAAGAAAAATGCTCAATATATTATTGAACGGATATTAGATTTTGGCAATGATAAAGAGGTTAAATGGCTCTTTCATTATTATCCGCCAAAATTGATTAAAGAAATAATAAAAAAATCGCGCGTACTGCATGCTAAAT
>JACRIA010000055.1 GCA_016215735.1 Candidatus Peregrinibacteria bacterium | reverse complement strand
TATTTTGTATGGGGCTGAAAGCGAACATCGCGGCCAAAATTGAACTTACCCTCCACATTAACTGCGATTTTCTGATTGCGTCTTGCTCTGAAGTATAATCAAAATTTATATGGATGCCGTTTGTGATTTTTAACCAGTCGCATAGCGCCGCAGAATTTTTATAAAACCTTTTTAATATTGAATAGCGGGCTTTTGGGCAATAAGAAACTTCATCGCTTTTATGAAAAGGCGAGAGCCCGATTCCAAGATGCGCTATTCCAAAAATTTTTGAAACCTCGGTGATTTCATGATTGTAAAATCTAAATTCGTGAGCGAGATCATGAAGGCTTGTTCGCGGTTTGCTGCACATTTCCAGCCTTCCGTCAGCTTCAAGCGTGATTCGCGTGCCGCTGCGGCGGAGTTCATATATATTTCCATTTTCCTGCCAGACAATTTCCCAGCCAAGTTCCTCATTAAGGCGCTTCAAAATATCCAGATAGCCTTTCCTGCCCCAGCTTCCTTTGTATGAAACAGGCTTAAGAATGTCTGTGTAAATACCGGAACGTTCATATTCCATTCCTATCGCGAGCGTTTTATCGTGGGAACAGCTTTCCTGAAAATGTTTCACAAGCACTTCAGGGCTAATTACTTCTTTTTCCTCGCCGATTAAAATATCCCACGCTAAAGACGCTAATAGTTTTGATTCTATCGACATTGATGCCAATGATAGCACAAGAGGGACCGGTTCTCTATTTACAAAAATCCAATTTCTCGTTTTATTCATATCCATCACTTCCGCCTCCCTGCGGCCTATTTAGGTCAATTAGAGCACTCACTTAGGTCAATTAGAGCACTTAGACATTAGACATTTCCTCGGTACTGCATTGCTTCTGTAACATGGTAAAGTTTTATTTCTTTGCTATTTTCCAGATCCGCGATTGTCCGGCTGATTTTTATAATTTTATGCGAGCCGCGCATTGAAAGATTCAATCGCTCCGCGGCGTTTCTCAAAAAATTACGGCAGTCAAAGCTTAATCCGCAAAATTTTCTAATTCCCGGCAAGTCCAAGTCCCTGTTTAAATTTTTCTGGCGCAATTTTTGGCTTTCTCTAGCCATTTTTACACTCTCAAAAATTTCGCTTGAAGTTGCGGCGCTAGATTCCGCGCCGCTTCCAGCCGCTCCGCCAAATGCATTACCGCCGCTGGACGTACTGTTGGCCGCAGCGCCGGACTCCGCGCCGCCTAACCCTGCTCCAATTTCTGTTTTTGAAAATGGAACACGCCGCATATTTACAATTAAATCAATCCGATCCAGCAAAGGTCCGGAAATTTTGTTGCGGTAAAGCTTTATTTGATTTTCAGTGCAAATGCACGGCCGCGATTTGTCGCCGAAAAATCCGCACGGACACGGATTCATCGCTCCCACAAAAATAAAATTCGCGGGATACATAATTCTATATCGCGCGCGAGCGATTGTTATATGACCGGATTCAAGAGGCTGGCGCAGACTTTCCAAAACATTTATCGGAAAAAGAGTTAATTCATCAAAAAATAAAACTCCGCGGTGCGCGAGAGAAATTTCACCGGGCATAAGATTATTTCCGCCGCCCAGAACAGCTATGCTGGACGCTGTATGGTGCACTTCGCGGAAAGGCCGCGTTTCCACAAGAGCTTCGCCCGGCCGCATCATTCCCGCAACAGAATAAATTTTTGTTAGTTCCAACGCTTCATTCATTTCAAGGCCTGGCAAAATTGTTTGGACAGCGTTCGCAAGCATTGTTTTGCCGCATCCCGGCGGTCCGATCATTAGCAAATTATGGCCTCCAGCAGCGCTAATTTGGATTGCGCGCTTTGCATATTCCTGGCCGCTGATATTGCGCAAATCATTAGTAGAATCAGCGCCGCGTTCATCACCCCCGCTGCGCCCCGCAAAGCGGTGGTCCCTCTTTTCGACCCCCGTCCCTCTAAACTCTGCCAAAACATTTCCATGTCTCAAATGTTCAATCAATTCCCGCAAATTTTTCACTGGCACAATATTTATTTCAGAAATATAACTCGCCTCTTTTGCATTTGCTTCCGGCAAATAGAGAGTTTTGATTTTTTTCTTTTTTACAAATTCAGCGATTAAAATTACGCCGTCAATTTTTCGCACGCTGCCGTCCAGCGCAAGCTCTCCGATAAAAATAGAATCATTTGTGTAATGCGAACTCACTTGTTTTGAAGCGGAAAGAATTCCAACAGCAATTGCCAAATCAAAAATCGAACCCTGTTTTTTTACGCACGCAGGCGCGAGATTTACAGTTTTGCGCGTCATTGGAAATTCCGCAGCGCTGTTTTTTATGGCTGATCGCACGCGTTCGCGCGATTCAAGAATCGAAGCATCGCCAAGCCCAACAATTGAAAAACACGGCAAACCAGCGCTGATGTCTGTTTCAACTTCAACGCCCTGCGTATCCAGCCCGATTGTGTACGCGCTCAAAACTTTTGAATGCATAATTTTGCGCAATTAAAAAATAAAATAAAAAATACCGCGCACATTCTTTCAGGCCGACATTAAATTTTTCTAAACAAAAGATTAAATTTCATAGCAATTTTTCTTTTTCAATCCGTCTTGCAATAACCTCTTGTGAAACACCAAAATCTTTAGCTATAGGCACAGCCAGATAATCAGCAAATAGAGAATTATCAATAAATTTCAGCGCCGCCGTATTTTTTATTTCATTTTTCCACTCGCTTACTTTGCATCGCAATATATCAACAGGGACCAAAAGCCTTCCGGCAAATTCATGCGCATGTAATTCCAAAAACGAATATTCACGATCAGAAAAACCCTCAACAAAATTCAAATAACCGCCTAAGCTTCCAATCTTAAATTTTTCGAAAAAATCTTTATGCAAAATGAAATGAGCCAATTCATGAGCAATCGAAAATCTCAATCTGCTTTCGTATTTGTCATCGCACAATTCATCATTATCAACAAAAATCACTTTAAAATCAGAGCTTATAAAAGCATCCGTATCCGCCTCATTTCGAAGCGATTTGACGGGACGGATTTCCATTCCTAGGTCCATTTCTGCAATATACAATATATCTACCGGAATTTTATTTTTAGAATATTTTTCTCTAAACTCGTCGGCTATCTGTCTGATTTTCTCAATACGGATATACGGAACCTTGATCGTCATTAAGCATTTTTTATTAAATCAATAATCTTTTTTATATCCTCTTTTGTCGGTTTTTGACCGCGAAGCGTTCTAAAAAAAGCAGGCAGCAGCCGAACCAATTCCGCGTCGCTGATAATATCCTTTGGAATATTGCCATGCGCTAACTCCGCAAGCTCAAAAAATTTCGACCAATTTTCCGAACCTTTTTCTATTAATAAAAGTTTTGCCCATTTTTCAAGTATTTGCTTATCTTTTGGCGGTGAAAGAAGCCCGCGTTCCATTTTGCTCCAGTTGCTTGGATCCGCGTTAGCCCGCTTGCATATCTCTCGCAATGTGATTTTCGCATCCATTCTTAGCGTTTTTAGGAACTGGCCGAATGCAAATTTCAATTTATTCATATTGTTGGGGTTAAAGTGTGGTAAAAATATTACCACACTTATATTATACCCGCCAAAATTAAACATCAAGCAGATTAAATTTTTATTGCAAAAACATTAAAAATTTCTGAATTTTAAAATTTTTCAACCAGCAAAAACCCGCTCTGTGCCAAGCAGAATTGTGCGTCCTGTTAAAGCTAAAAATGGAAGTATCATTTCGCCAAATAATCCAAATTATAAATTTTATTTTCAATCAGCATCGTCACGCGCTTGTACTCCCCTGCTTCCACATAATCCATTTTGCTTGGCATAGCCGCGGCTTCTTTCAAATCCTGAATAACGCGCGTGCTCGCGTCCGACGGATTATACTCAACCACTCGCGGAAACATCCGAGTAGACGATTCACCGAGAGCGCCCATCACGGTTTCAGTTTCTTGATAAACAAAAACAATCTTGTTGTCGCTTGTCCATGCAGATAAATATGCAAGCCAGTATTTTTTTGGCTCAATAGGACGCGATAAACGCGATTCTGTATCAACAATAATATATTCTTCAATAGTGCCAAATGAGTCATATAAAACAAATTTGCCGTCGCTGCTCGGCATAATTCGTGTAATTTCACCAAGGCTCTGCGCGATATTTTCTTTTGATTTTTTCTCAAGATCAATTTTATAAATCGTACTTCCGCCAACTTCTTTATCCAGCGCAAAAATAAATTTTCCGTTATCTGAAACAGTAATAATTTCGCCCGAAATCGGTATTTGAAAATAAGTTACAACAGCCGGCGCACTCGAACCAATATTCCAAATCATCAAGGCCTGATTTTTGTATGATTTATTGTCAAGAAAAACCACAGCTGGTTTTGCGGTCGGAACAATCGCCGCCGGACCATTAAGCCTTTTGCTGAAATTCACCAATTTTTTTTGATCAGACGCCGCAAAATAAGTCCTATCATTATCAGAAGTATAAACAATCGCAGCCAAACTCGTGCCAGAATTCATCTTGCGCAAAATAATGCTCTTCGGCGACTTAATATTCCGCACAATTTCAAACAATTTATCGTATTCTTGCCGCAAACCGTCTGATGTAGAAATTTCAAGAGGCAGTTCTATTCCGAGCAGTTTTACATATTTCGCTTGCTGCGGCCCGACTTCATTAAACGAAATTTTCTTTTTTAATTCCGCGTTAATAATCAGTTTTTCAGCGCGGCGCAGAGTGATTTTCTGGCTTATATCAACATAGCCGTCTTTTTGAATCAATAAATCATATTCGCCGGCTGCGAATTTTGTCTCGCACATTTCAGTCGTACACGGAAAAGTCGCGCCGTCTATTTTTACATTAAACGGCGCCGGGCCATTTATCGCGATAATTCCTTTATTTAAAAATTTATCCCACGCAATCCAGCCAATCACAGCAAGCCCGATCAGTAGAATCAAAATTGAAATTTTTTTATTAAGAGACATATATGTTTTTAATATGGCGCAGATCTTCTACCATATTATACATATTTAGTTGAATCGAAATAACATCTATTTGAAAAAAGCTTTGCCGCAGCGCCGCGCCGCTCTGTCGCTCTGCACCGCTCCGCCGTTCTGCCGCGCCGCCCTGCCGCGCCGCCGCACCGCTTTGTTTTCTTTTTTCCAAAAATTCATGCGCTGTTTTTAAAATTTTTATAATCTTTAGCCGATCAACAGCCTCTTCCGGCAAGCCAAACCTGCTCCCCTTCCGCGTTTTCACTTCAAAAAATACGATCTGGCTGCCGCGCCCAACCGCCGCGATTTTTCTTCCAATCAAATCAATTTCTCCGAACCGCGAATGATAATTCTGCGCCAAAATTTCGTAGCCGCATGCTGTCAAATATTTCTGCGCAAGATCCTCTCCGTACCTACCGAGGGACCGGTTCTCTATTGACATATAGTTCTTCTTTTATTTTTTCTAAATTTTCTTTCATCATGTTTTGTATGAAATCAATATATTTCTGCTTTCTGGTAGAATTATCATCGCCAAAAGACAAATATACAGGACTCAAGTCGATGATAGAGTTGTGAAGGCTTGTCGCGTAAATATTATAACTACTCCATTTATAATCTTTTGGGTTCGCAACAAAGCCGGCTTTAAAAGGATTCAATTCGATATAAGCGGCGCATTTAAAAAGCTGTTTTTCGGTAAGAATTGGTATACTTTTAAAACGATCCTGCCAAAAATGACCTATA
>JACRIA010000053.1 GCA_016215735.1 Candidatus Peregrinibacteria bacterium | reverse complement strand
CGAAAAAGTCTTCAATAACCCAAAACCTATTGATTTAATTAAAGATTTTATAGTACTTGCTACACAGAAAAACAGTATTGTTTTAGATTTTATGGCTGGCTCCGGCACAACTGGCCATGCGGTTTTGGCCCTTAACAAAGAAGACGGCGGCAATCGGCAATTTATTCTTTGCACAAACAACGAAAATAATATCTGTACCAATGTTTGTTATCCTCGGTTGAAAAAAATTATTAAGGGCTATAAAAATACCAAAGGCGAAAATATCGCCGGACTTGGCGGAAATTTGAAATACTACGCTTGCGATTTTGTGGAAGCCGAGCCAACCGATAGAAACAAGAGAAAACTTGTAAGCGAATCAACAGAAATGCTTTGTATCCGTGAAAACGCCTTTGAGCTTGTCCAAGACGCGGACGACTTCAAGATTTTCAAAAACAGCAATAAATATCTCGGCATTGTTTTTTACGAAGAAGCAATTAACGACTTCAAGAAGGCAATTAGAAAAATTAAAGGGCATTTTAACACTTATGTTTTTTCGGTTAGCGACGACCCGCACGAAAAACAATTTGCCGATGTAAAAAGTAAGGTTACTCTTTGCGCCATTCCTGAAGTAATCTTAAAAGTATATCGGGAGATTTTTAAATAAATACTATGTGGATTGAATTTAAAAACTATCAAGAAAAAGCAATCGTAAAGTTGAAGCAGGAAGTCAACGACCTTTTGGATGCGGAAGGAAACAAAATCTGCATTTTCAAGTCGCCGACCGGCTCCGGCAAAACGCTGATGATGGCAGAGTTTCTAAAACGGCTGATTGATTCTCGGATTGACGGTAAGAAATTTTCATTTATCTGGATTGCCGTTAATAAACTACATGACCAGAGCCGAAACAGCTTGAAGAAATATTACGATCCTCTTGGTATCGGTCTCAAATGCTCCTATTTTGAAGATTTGGACGACAGGAAAATCGGCGAAAATGAGATTTTGTTTTTGAACTGGGCGAGTATAAACAAAAAAGGCAACATTTATGTCCGCGAAAATGAGCGGGACAATAATCTTTCCAATATAGTCGCCCGTACCAAAGACGAAGGCCGGATTATTATCCTTGTCATTGATGAAAGCCACCGCAACGCCGAGACGGACAAATCAAAAGAATTGATTGAAGACATCGGCCCAAAGATAACAATTGAAGTTTCGGCAACGCCCCAGCTAAAAGGCGTATTTCGCGGCGTGGAAGTGGAATTGAAAGATGTTAAAGACGAAGGAATGATTAAGAAGGAAATCGTCATTAACCCTGGCTTTGAAAATTTTAAGCTGGACAGAAAACTTGCGGACAAGACAGCTGATGAAATTGTTGTTGAGGCGGGATTAAGGAAGCGCGCCGAACTTGCCAAATTATATGAGGCGGAAGGCGCAAATGTTAATCCGCTTATGCTTATTCAAATTCCTGACGCCCGCAAAGGGTTGGTTGATAAAAAAGATTCAGTTGTTCAGTTGCTTGGCAAATACGGCATTACAACGGAAAACGGACGGCTGGCGATTTACCTTTCCGACAAAGACAGCAAAATCAATCTTGAAAACATAGAGAAAAACGAAAACGAAGTTGAAGTAATGATTTTTAAACAAGCCATAGCGGTTGGCTGGGATTGTCCACGCGCCGCTATTTTGGTTTTATTCCGCGAATGGAAAAGCATGATATTTTCCATTCAGACAATCGGGCGCATTATGCGTATGCCCGAACATTTTCATTACAAAAATTCTGGGCTCAATCTAGGTTATGTTTATACCAGTTTAAGCGACATCGGCATTGCCGAAGATATTGCCAAAGAATACATTACGGTTTTTGAAGGCAAGCGGCGCGAGGATTATAAAAATATTGATTTGACCTCTTATCACTCCAAGCGTTTCCGCGAAGAGACCCGCTTGTCGTCCGATTTCGTGCCGATTTTCTTTCGAGCGGCGGACGAATTGAAATTGAAAGATAAAATTTCGCTCAAACATAGCATTGTGGATACAAAACTTATCGCAAGCGGCAAAATTTATGATGTGGATAAGCAAACGAAAGGCATTGAGAAAAAAGGCACGCTGGATATTCCCAAAAACGAAGTTGAACTGCAAATCGCCTTTGATTATTTCGCGCGGGAAAACCTTGCGCCTTTTCATCCCGAGCTTCGCTCAATAAAGCGCATTAACGATTCAATTTATAAATACTTTGGCGCAAGCAGAGATGAAGACAGATGGCCCGAAATTCAAGCTGTTGTTTTGGCAGAAGAAAACCGGCAAGCCGTGATTGATGTTATCAATCGGGCCAAAGAGCTATATCAGAAAGTTGTCGGCAGGGGCAAACATGAAGTAGTCCAAAATGATGAGCCGTGGAATGTGCCGGATATAATCAATTATAATCTGACTTTTGTTAAAAAAGATTACAAGCGGTCAATCATTCAGCCGTATTACGCCAAGACGAAAGGCACAGATAATCTTTCGCTTTTTGAGGAAGACAGCGATATTGAAGTTTCTTTTATCGAATATCTGGAAAAAGCCAAACAAGTAAAATGGTGGTTTAAGAATGGCAAACAGGACGGCTCATATTTTGCCGTGCCATATATTGAAAACGGACAAGAAAAGCCGTTTTATATTGATTTTATAGTTATGCTCAATGACGGACGGTTTGCTTTATTTGATACAAAAGGCGGGATTT
>JACRIA010000056.1 GCA_016215735.1 Candidatus Peregrinibacteria bacterium | reverse complement strand
TCGCTTTTCTAAGCCAATTTAACATATTGCAATATTTTTTTAACCGCGGCAACATCAGCGCGAATTTGTTTTTTAAGCGCTGATACCGAAGCAAATTTTCTCACACCTCGCACTTTTTTTACAACACGTCCGCAGTCCGCCAAAGGCGGACGAAGGATTTCAATAAACCGCGGGCTGATGGATTTTTTAAAACCAATGAGATGGACCTCCAATTTGGGCGTTTTAATTCCGAAATTATATTTTGGTCCGTAATAAAGCGCGCTTTTATAATTTTTCCCGCTAATTTTTGCAAAACACGCATAAACGCCCTGCTGTAAACGAAAACGCGGCGGCCTCCGCAAATTTATTGTCGGAAAACCAAGCTGTTTCCCCTGCCCCAGTCCTTTTATAACTTCAAATTTCATAAATTATTTTGCGCGGGCGGACTTTTTTATAGGAAGAGGACGTCCGTCCCGCCAAGGCGGGACTCCCGTCCTGTCATTTTTTTAATGCAAAAGCAACGCCCATAATCATCCAAAACTGCAGAGCCAGATCATTTTTCCAAAAAGTTGTATCAATAAGTCCGTGCACAAAAATTATAATCATCATTGAACAAAGCAAAATCAAAAATCTTTTCCTTACATCATTGACCCGCGCCTTAATCAAAGCAAAAAACAGAAATAACATTGCCAAAAACGCCGCAAGTCCAAAAACACCGACATTAAGCCATGTTTCCATTAACAGATTATGCGAATGCAGCATTTCCGGCCTAAAAGGTTCTTTCCCCAATAATTCGCGGCTGCTTGCTTTATATTCATCCTGAAATCTGCCCAGCCCAATCCCAAAAACAGGTTTGCGTTCGATCAATTTTCCCGCGACTCCCCATGTCTCAAGTCTTATTTCCGACGAAGTGCCGCCTTTGAAATCAAGAAGCGTATCAAATTTCCATTTATCGTATTTTGGCACTATTATGCCGAAAATCGTAATCAAGATGACAATTAATATTGAAATCTTTTTTATGCTGGAATCAAACGACTGCTTCCACGGCGAAAAGAAATAATGATAAATTCCATAGAAAATCAGCGCCGCGATAATACCAAAGAACGCGCCGTACGAATTTGAAAAAATAAGGCTGGAGCCGGTAATCAGCGCGAAAACAAGGTACACAAAAAACATGGCCAGATTCGTTTCTTCAACTTCTTTTTTGAAAAGCTTTATAAAAACTTTTTTCCACCACGGCATTTCAATTGTCTTGATATTGTGCCACGCGGAAATCGCGCTGTACACAAACGCAGGCGCAAGGAAAAACGCCAGATAATTCGCGGAAGCAAATGGCCCAACTGCCCTGCCATCAATCAAAAATCCATGCAAATACTGCTGAATCGCCCATACGCCGAGAACAGCAGCGGAAAAAGAATAAGCGTCAAGAATTCTGCGGGAATCAGCTAAATTTTTAATAATTGACCGGATAATAAAAAAATATAAAATCGGCGCTATAATCCATCCTTTCAAAATTCCAAATGCGTGTTCGCGGCCAGAAGCGGGTGTTAAAAGCGCCGCGACAAGACTGAAAATAAAAAATATAAAAACCCATGTGTCAATTTTTTTATAAAATCCGCTTTCAAAAAAATCTCTTCCCCATTCAAAAATCTTCTTGTAATAGCGCAAAGCAAAAGCCAATGCTGTCGCATAAACAAGCCATTCAACAGCTGTGAACGGAATTCCATAAAAAGAAAATTTGATTAGATACGCTGGAAAAAGCGCGGACAAAATAATCACAAATATTTTCGGATAATTAAACGCCAAAACAGCCCACGCAACAAAAATAGCAATATAGGTTATTTCCATATTTTATTTGTTTATATCAATTATTCCGTAAGTATTATCTTTTCTGCGGTAAACAATGGCCGGCATACCTGTAGCCGAATTTTCAAAAACAAAAAAATCGTGAGCCAATAATTCCATCTGTTCAATCGCCTCTTCTTCATGCATTTGCTTAATATCTTTGAAAGTTTTGCGTTTTAAAATTTTCTTCATTTCTTTAAATTCTTCCTGCGTGCCTGCAATTTGTTCAAGCGTCGAAGCGGGCATAAGCTGGCCTGAATCCGTACGCCTGTGAAGTTTGCCTTTATAGCGCTCGATTTGGCCGCGCAATTTTTCTTCGCACAAATCAACAGCTTCTTCAATGGTTTTTCCGTTGATTTCAGCGCGGATTACAGCGTGCGGAACAATCATCGTAATTTCAATTGAAACATTGTTGTCTGTTGTTTTTAATTTATTTTCTTTAACAGAAACGTGGACTTCTACTGATTCATCTTTTAGGCGTTCGGCAAATTTTTCCAAATGCTCTAACTTTTTCGTTATGTAATCTTTTTGCTCATCAGTTAGGTTAAAATGGCTTTTGACGAATTGGATATTCATAAATAATTAATTATTGGGCGCCTTTCCGGGCGTATTAAATGGCGCGATTAAATCCAAAATCGCTTTTTTTGGATCCGCGGCATTTGTAACTCCGGACGCAACAAGAATTCCTTTTGCGCCTAGTTCTAGCGCAATTCGAACATCCTCTCCATTTTTTACTCCAGCGCCAACCAAAACTTTGTCATTGCCAATCAGGCTGACGGAATTTTTTATAACATCTGGTTTTGCTTTTGAAACAGAAATATCGCCGCCAATTAATTCCGGCGGTTCAACAGCAATCAAATCCGGCCCAAATTTCATGATTTGCGCTCCTTTTTCCGGCGTATTCGCACACGCCACGACAAATAAGCCAGCCGCATGCGCCGCCTCAATACTTTTTTGCAAAACATCATCCGGAATTTGATGCTCGGAATGATTCAAAAGCGTGCCAGTCACACCAAGATTTTTAACCAATTTCGGCGGAATCCAGCCTGTTTTTGCTCCAAAATCAACTGGATCAATATGCTGGCAAAAAACCGGAATACTCACAGCTGCAATAACTTCTTTTAAATCAGCGGTATTCACCGCAATCGCAATAGAAGCGCCTGTTTCTTTCGCAACTTCATCGTGGATCTTCGCAAGGCTCACAGCAGACAAACCAGTGGACTTTTCATAGACCTTAAAATTCGTGAGCAAAAGAGGAAGTTTCATATGCACAAATTTATCATAAAATTGCTTGATTAACAACTCACAAAACTTCCTCATCTTCTTTTTTCCACGCCGGATCAACAATGCATAAAAACTTTAAATCAGATGCGCCGGAATTTTCAATATACTGGCTGGAATTCGGCGGAATATAAATAGTGTCGCCAACTTCAACACGGGCAGTTTCATTATCAATATGCATAATCCCCTCGCCTTCCAGAATATAATAAACTTCAGAAGTTTTTAATTTATGCGAATAGGACTTTTTGCCGGGCTTCAATATCGCGTGCGCCAAACTATATCGAATTTTCAAATCAGCCTTATCATTCAAAGGGCTCAAAGTTTCGCGCAAAATAGTATTATCACCGGCAATAAACTCCGCGCAATTCAAAAACTTTTTTATAAACATGATCAAATTGGTTATATGGTATCCTACGCTCCCGCGAGCACTCGGGGTCGCTCCGGACGTGTATACAAAAACATTATAATATATAATTGGAACGCGCGCGCCTCCATAGTTCAACGGATAGAACGCCAGCTTCCGGAGCTAGAGATGCGGGTTCAATTCCTGCTGGAGGCACCAGAAAGTTTGCAAAGTTTAAAAACTTTAAAAAGTTAAGAGTGTATTTTATTAAAAACCGTATCTATTCATATTAATTCCATAAACCAGTTCAGCGAACGTAAAGAATTTTTTAAGTGATTCTCGAACTTGATACGGTTCTAAATTCGAATACATCACATGAGTCGGCCACCAGTGCGGGAATTCCTGCTGAATGAAATCCGGTCGAATTTCTTCAAACGTCACAAAGCCAATGTGCAGCGCTCTCTCAAAAAAAATATCGGCAACATTGTAATGTTCTTCTCGAGCGCGTTTGTTTTCCACCATCTGCTCAAGATATTTTTTGTACTTTGGCAATGCATCGCTCTCAATCCATTTTTTAAAAGGCTTTTGAGCTTTTTCCATTTCCCGAAGCATTCTTTCATATTCATCCCATTCCATTTCTCTGCCACCGACAATGATTTTTGGCATCTTGCGGCTTTTAGCCTGTGATTTGGGCGATTTCTTTATTGCTTCTTGAAAAAGGTCATTTGGAGCTTTTCCGGCCAATTCTTTGTGCGGAAAGAAGTTCCACGCATCTGTAAATACCTGCATAATGTCATTCATTTCATCAATATCTTTTGGCTCAGGGAAGAGCTGAAAGCATTTTTTGTGATATTGATTTACGGCTTCCATGGCGTGACCGCTGGCATTCCATATCCATTTTTTAATTTCATCGACCGTTATTTTTTCTTGGATACGGTATTTTTTAATCAGCGAGCTGAGACTGTCTTCTACTTGTTTAATTGTTTTATTTGTGTGATACATAGATTTGTATATGAGATTATGTAAAGAGACCTGTAAACTCTTTAATGCTTATTTAGCTTAGGATTTTGCTTTCTATATGTTTTGCTTCATCAAGAAAAAATTTTTGCCAAGCCTTTCTACCTTCTTTAATCTTCATTTTAGGGAAATCCTTGACTTCGTGCGCCTTAAAAAATTGACTCCCAAGCTGGAGAAAATCTATATGCCAATCAAACTTTATTCTGGCCTTTTTGATAAGATCCTCCAGGTTAAATCCATATTTCTTAATAATAAAATATAAATCAATAAAATCTCTGGCTCGCGCTTTTTGATAAATTGTAAAAACTTTGTTTACTGCAATGTCTAGAACACTGTCTATCTCTATTCCATTTTTCCTGACCGTTGTTTCAATTCTCCGAAAAGGAAAATAGGTAAATTCTGTTTTGACAATATCATCACCCAAATAAAGAAAGAAAAAGTTGCGATTGAAACTTTGCTGATAATCTATTTTTTTAATTTTTAGAGATTTTTGATTTTTTTTGAAAAAAACAAATATTGCCTGTGGATCAAATTCTTTTTCCGAAAAAAAATCAAGATCTTCGGAAAACCTGTGCTGAAGGTAAAATTCAGCCAAAGCCGTACCTCCCGTGAGATAAAAGTTTTCACGGAACAGCCTGTCAAAACCTATTGCTTGAAGTACCTTTCTCTGATTTTCGCTTAGGATTGTTTTTTTTGCCATAACAAAAATGACAAATATTTCTTTTTTGCCGGATCTATATCCAAAGAAGGCATTAATTGTAATAGTTTTTGTTTCTTGATTTTAGAATTACCCAGCCCGAAATTAATCAACTGTTCCATTTTCCATATAGAATATGCTATTTCATCTTTGCTTATTTCTTGTGTATCCGTAGACCAGTTATACATATTATCTTATTATTTTTTTGTACTAATTTGTTCATCTGTATTCTAACACATTTTTTCAGTTTTTCCCATGTTATTTCAGCGCGCCTGCGGCACCTTCTCGTCATCGGGAATTTCGGATAAAATAAGTTCAAGCAGGGTTGTATAACTACACCACTCGCGCGAAGCGCGAAAATTCTAAACTCTAAATTCTAAAAATTAAAATTGCCTATGTGAAATTTTCGGCTTAAAATATAGGCCTAATCATTATTATGCCTGCCAAAAAAGAACAACCGCTAAAAAATATCTATCTCTTTCACGGAGAAAATGTTTTTAGCGCAACAAACGAACTCAATCACTGGCGCGAAGAATTTGTAAAAAAACACGGCGACAGCGACATAGAAATTTTTGACAAGGAGGAAAATGTCGATAAAATCATTGACGCTATTCTGGCAGCGCCTTTTTTAAGCGAAAAAAGGCTTGTTATCATCAAAAACTCAATGGAGTCGCCTCGCGACAGCTCATCTATAGCGCCTGTGCGCCTTAGCTTCGCTGCTGCTAAAGCAGAACGGCGCGGCGTGACTGAAAATTTTGAGGAAAAAAGCGCCAAAAAATTATCAAACGCGCTTGATAAAATTCCCGAATCAAGCGTCGCGGTTTTCTTTGAAGAAAAAGAACTGAAAACCGGCGTGATCTATAAAAAAATCCGTGAAATCGGAAATATAAAATTATTCAAAGTATTTACGGAAATCGAACTTTACAAATTCATAGAAAAATCCGCGGCAGAATTCGGCAGTACGATAAAAGCCGACGCAATAAATTATTTAATACAAATGACGCACGCTGACGCGTGGAATATTGAAAAAGAACTCGAAAAACTCGCGACATACTGCGGAAAACGCGAAATCACAAAAAAAGACATTGATGCGCTCGTAACGCCAAATCTCGAAACATCAATTTTCCGTTTTACAGACGAGATTACGGAAAAAAGAACAGGGGCCGCGCTAAATACTTTCCGCATACTTTCTTCAAGCGGCGAAACCGTACAGCGTATTTTTTCAATGATTGTAAGAAATTTCAGGCTTCTTATAATGGCGCGGGATTTATTGAATCAAAACATGACGCGTGACCAAATCGCGCAAAAATTCCGCATGTACGACCCAAAAATGCATCCATACACTATAAGCATATATACAGAAAAATCCGCGTCTTTCAATTTGGAGGATCTCAAAAAAATCTACGGCATGTTGGTTAAACTCGACGCAGACCAAAAAACCGGCCGAATAAGAGAAACTGTGGATAACAAAACAGAAATAATGCTGGCTCTCGAAAAATTGATAATAAATCTGTGTAAATAAACTTCGAAGTCACACCAAACCTCCAATTCACTCCAAATAAAAATCCAACTTTAATAAATTCCCAACAGGCCGTTCGCCCCGAGTACTCGGGGCGGGCACAGGCCTATTAAATAAGTCGTCCGCCGAAGGCGGACACCAAATTGGGTCATTTTTTGGTGTGACTTGGTGTGACTTGGGATTTGGAGTGACTTTTCCTAGTATCTCTCCAAATAATTCTCAATCTCCCACTGCGTCACCCTAATTCTGTATTCATTCCATTCTTTGATTTTCGCGCTGTAATATCTGTCAAAAATATGCTCGCCAATAACTCCACGCATAAATTCGCTTTGCTTGAATTCCTGTAAAGCTTCATAAAGATTTTTCGGCAAAGAACCAATTTTTTTCATCTCGCGATCTGTTTCAGACAAATGATAAATATTTTCTTCAACAGGAGCCGGCGGCACCATTTTTTTCTTAATTCCATCAATTCCAGCAGCCAGCATACAGGCAAAAGCCAGATATGGATTGCATGATGGATCCGGACAGCGAAGTTCGCACCGTGTGGATTCGCCGCGGCCAGTTGTAAATCCTGGAACTCTTATCAATGCGGATCTATTTTTCTGCGCCCACGCAATATAAACAGGCGCCTCATATCCAGCAACAAGCCTTTTATAGGAATTAACAAGCGGATCCAAAACCGCATTCATCTCTTTTATATGCGCTAATTGACCAGCAACAAAACTTTTTGCAATATCCGAAAAATAATAAGGCGCGTCATTTTTATTGAAAAAAGCATTTTTACCATCTTTAAATAAACTTTGATGAACATGCATGCCGGAACCATTAACGCCAAAAATCGGCTTTGGCATAAATGTCGCGTACAATCCATGTGAATTCGCAATAGCTTTAAGCGCCAGCTTGAATGTAACCGCGTTATCAGCGGATGTAAGCGCATCGCTGTATTTGAATGCTATTTCATGCTGGCCATTTGCGACTTCATGAGTACTGCGCTCGACTTCAATCCGCATTTCTTCAAGAGCAAAACACATATCCTGCCTGATTTCTGCGGCTAAATCAGTTGTCTGATCAAAATAACTTCCTTTATCATGCGGAAGCGGCATTATATTGTCATTTTCGTCTTTTTTAAATAAAAAGAATTCAAGTTCGGGGCCAGTGTAATATGTATAGCCAAGTTTACGCGCTTCTTCAATTTGACGTTTCAAAACTCCGCGCGGATCACCAATAAAAGGCTTATCGTCAGGCGTATAAATATCGCATATTAGTCTTGCTGTGGGTGTTTCTCGCTTAGTCCACGGAATTATCGCGAAAGTATCCATGTCCGGCTTAAGATACATATCGCTTTCAAAAATTCTAGCAAAACCTTCAATCGAAGAACCATCAAACCAAACATTGTGATCAATCGCCTCTTCAAGTTTGGTAGCAGGCAATGTAATTCCCTTAACAATGCCAAAAATATCTATAAACTGCAGATTGATAAATTCAACGCCTTCTTTTTTTGCCAAATCCAAAATCATTTTTTTAGTAACGCCTGTTTTAGGCAAATTTTTAAAATAATCGCGGCGGTGCGGGAAAATGGACGAAGTTTTTGTGTCGGAATGGATTTGTTTTACTTTTTGCTGCATATGGTTTGGGGTTAAAGTTTTGGGACCGGTTCTCGCAGGAACATGATCCCACAATAAGTTGTCGCCACATTGTTTTCAAGGGAGATTTAGCGCGTTCCGCGCTGTTGTAGAAAAAAATTTCACAGTATGCGATTTTGGCGCATATAAGCGGAAATTCGCGAAAAAATAAATACTGTTGCATTAGAGAATAAGCCAAGATAAAATGTCGCTGTCGAAAATTTCTACAACAAATTTTGAATTGACAAAAACACTAGTCTCAACTCTTGCGCACATCGGTTTAACAGACAAAGAAGCCCGTGTTTATCTCGCATGTTTGGAAACCGGCAGCAATATTGTTTCAAAAATCGCAAAATTGTCAGGCCTGAATCGCGTCACAACATATGACATTTTGGAAAAATTAAAAGAAAAAGGATTTGTAAGTTTTTTAACAAAACAAAAAATAAAATATTTCAGCGCCGCTGATCCGGAAATAATTTTTGCTGAAACGCAAAGAAAAACAGAAGGCCTGCGCTCTATAGTACCTGATTTGAAAAGACTCAAAGGTGAAACTCCGCATCCGCGAATCCAATATTTCGAAGGCGTTGAAGGAATAAAGACGATTTATGCGGACACACTCTTGAGCAAAACAGAAATCCTAAACTATGCGAATTCGCAGGCAATACGCGATTTCTGGCCTGATTACGACAAAGAATATGTTGAAAAACGCGCCAAAAAGAAAATATTTCTCCGCGGTATCGCACCCGATGATGAACACGGCCGCGCTGTGCACGCTGAAGATAAAAAATCCTATCGCGAAATCCGTCTTGTTCCGGCTGAAAAATTCGACTTCACGAACGAAATCAATATTTATGACGACAAGGTCGCGATTGCATCTTTCACAGGCGAACTAATCGGCATGATTATTGAAAGCAAGGAAATCGCAAACACACAAAGGGCGATTTTCAAAATGGCGTGGGAGTTTGCTGGAAATAGTTCAAAATTCAAAAGTCAAAACTCAAAAGTACAACTCAAAAGCTAAAACTGAAAAACTTTGCTTTGAACTTTGAGTTTTGAATTTTGAGCTTAGACCGAAGGCCGCATTGTATGCCAATTCGTCAATCTTTGATAAGCGTGGCCAGCTTGAAATAACAATTCTTCGCTAAATTGCGGCCCGATTATCTGCATGCCGACAGGAAGTTCAGCGCCGCTCGAAGCGACACCCCCGTCCCCCTTCGCAAATCCAGCTGGTAAAGCCAATGCCGGCACACCAGCTGCATTTATCGGAATTGTAAGCGCATCAGCCAAATACATTGAAAGCAAATCATCAATTTTTTCACCAATTTTAAACGCAGGAAACGGCGCAACCGGCGAAATCATAATATCAACTTTCTCAAACGCTTTTTCAAATTCTTTAATAATTAATGTGCGAATTTTTTGCGCTTTCAAATAATACGCATCGTAATAACCAGCGGATAAGACATAAGTTCCCATCATTATGCGGCGCTTGATTTCATCGCCAAAACCTTCGCCGCGAGCCGCCAAATAATAATCATACAAATCTTTGCCTTCTTTATGCGGTTTTCTGCCAAATCGGATCCCGTCAAAACGCGCTAAATTCGCGCTTAATTCAGCAGGCGTCGCAATATAATAAGCGGCAATCGCATACTTTGTCATTGGCAACGAAACTTCAATAATTTTTGCGCCAGCTTTTTCAAATTCTTTAATCGCAGCCATAACAATTTCGCGCACTTTACTATCAATTCCCTCTCCGAAATATTCTTTAGGAACGCCTATTTTTAAACCTTTAACTTCCTTATTTATATTTTTCGGATAATCCGGAACGGGTTTATTCGGTGTTGTCGAATCGCGCTCATCATGTCCAGCAATCGCATTTAATACAATCGCCGCATCCTCAACTGTTTTTGCAAAAGTGCCAATTGTGTCCCAGCTGGAAGCAAATGCCATAACTCCGCTTCTTGAAACTCTTCCATAAGTAACTTTTAATCCTGTGCATCCGCAAAAACTCGCTGGCTCACGAATACTTCCGCCTGTGTCTGTTCCCAAAGCAAAAAGCGCCAAATCAGCGCTAACTGCCGCGGCGCTTCCGCCCGAACTTCCGCCGCTAACGCGCGATATATCCCATGGATTTTTAACTGGTCCAAAACATGAATGTTCATTGGATCCGCCGCACGCGAATTCATCCATATTTGTTTTACCAAGAAAAACAGCACCAACGTTTTTCAATTTTGATATAACCGTCGCGTCATACGGCGGTACAAAATTTTCCAAAATCTTTGAACAGCAAGTTGTCCGAATTCCTTTTGTGCAAAAAATATCTTTAATCGCGCAAGGAATTCCGGTTAGTACTGCCGCCGAACCTTTCGCGATTCTTTTATCAGCATTTTCCGCGTCTATAAAAGCCTCATCTTTAGCTTCATAAACATAAGCATTCAATGTCGGATTTATCTTTTTTATACGGTCAAAATACGCTTTTGTTAAATCAACTGACGAAAATTTCTTTGATTTTAATCCAATCGCGGCATCTTTGATTGTCATTGACAGGATATCCATATTATTTATCCTCCGGCTCCGCAAGAACCGGTTTAACTTTTATCTGATTGTTCTGCTTTTCAAGAGGACTCGACGCAAGAAGTTCTTCGCCTTTAACCCAATCCCGCGCCTCATCTTCACGCAATACATTTTCCAAACCAGTGACCTGCGAAGTCGGCTCAACATCTTTCGTATCAACTTCATTCAAAATATCCATATACTCCAAAATACCCGTGAGCTGGCTGGAAAATTTCTTAATCTCCGCATCTGTAAGGCCAAGACGGCTAAGCCGCGCGATATGTTTAACTTGATCTTCTGAAAGCATATTTAAAATTTACGGAATTATTATAACATAAAGGTTTCCGCCTGCGGCGGAGTTATTTTATATGCGCGGACAGATCCCGCTTCGCGGGAGGATCCGCGCGTGAACGGATTTTTCCGCGATTTTGGAATCCCCTCAACATTACACTATTATGCTTTATAAACCATATCCCCTTCGCGCACTGGCTCGCCCACTTTCATTCCGATAACGTCTTTGGCTTTGGCTTTTTCAACCTGTTTGTGCTCAATCTGCATCGAATCAACAGCTTGAGTAAGGTCAGTGTGATTGCCCTTGATTCTCACAGTATCGCCGACTTTGAGAATGCCTTTGAGCTCCACGATGCCAACGTTGATTTTGTCATAATAGTGTATGACTTTGCCGATTGGTTTCTCCTTGGCTTTACCGGCCATAGAAAAATTGTTAAATTCAAGCGAAATATACCTCTAAAACTGACGGATAGTCAACTGCAAAATATTGCTATGCTATGTGAAATGTTTACCACTCTCTGCTTAATGCTCCGTGCGTAAACACGGAGATGAAGCTGATCCGCCGTAGGCGGACAAATTCCGCAGCAGCGGAATTTGAAGAGAGTGGCAAATGCCACGGGCGTGAACCCGTGGTCATTTACAGGCAAAAAGCGCCGCGGGGGCTGGCAAGAACATGATGTGTAGCAGTAATCGGTGAAACTCCACGGCCTTACTGCGCTAGCAGCAAACTTGTTTACTGTGCCAGCAGCAAACTTGTTTACTGCGCCAGCAGCAAACTTGTTTACGACCGTGGCATTCAGATTTAGAAATTGGTAAAGCTAGGATTGAATTTTATCTCTGCGGCATTGTATAATTCTCTTGGTTTTTATAAGTCCTTAATCTTCCTCGTAAATGTTTTTGGTTTTTTATAAATCCTTAATCCTCCTCATAAATGCTTATAAGAGAGAGAGAACGCTCTAGGGCTGGCACAACTTTAATTGAAGTAATTGTCGCTTTGTTTGTTGTGGGAATTACAATAGTTGGTTCGACTGTGATAGTTTCGAGTGCTTTCACAACCGTAAGAAGTATGAAAAACAGATTGCTGGCATCCAATTTCGCATATGAAGGGATCACGGCAGTTGAAGCAATAGCAACCAC